>DASVLC010000390.1:0-57105 GCA_036385045.1 Thermoanaerobaculia bacterium
GCCCTGAAGCGACTGGATGAGGCGATGGCCCGCAAGAAGGCAGACAGGGACATCGCCATGCTTCATTTCCTCCGGGGTGACGTCCTGGCCCGGATCGGTCGTCCGGAGGAAGCCGAGAGCGAGTTCCGCCGCGAAATCGAGCTTTTTCCCGAGGATCCGCCGGCGTACAAGAGCCTCACACTGCTCCTGGTCGTGGATGGCAGAGTTGCCGAGGCGACACAACTGATTCGTCAGTTGATCAAGGAGTCGCCAACGCCCCCCTCGTATCTCGCGGTTTGTGAGGTTCTGAAGACGGTGGGAGACGCGAACGGAGTCCGTTATTGGGCCCGGCAGGGATTGATGCGGTATCCGGGGCACCCGGAGTTGCGGCGGCTCGCGAGCTGAGAGGAATGATGGAAGTTCTCTGCGCCTTACCAGTACCACGCCACACATCACAGACAGGAGCCACGATGCGAGATACCCGCTGGAGAACACTCATAGCTGCCGCACTGATTCTGCTCGCTTCACTGCCACTGGCAGCGCAGCGCGCTGGCGAAGCGGTCCAGGTAACGGTCATCGAGGTGCCTGTCACTGTGGTCGATCGTGCGGGCAATCCGGTGCGAAATCTCACGAAGGATGACTTTGAATTATTCGATGACGGCAAGAAAGTCCCGATCGAGTACTTCGAGGTGGTCGACCTGGCGAGGGTGTCAGCGGAAGCAGGTTCCGCGCAGGCGCTTCCGCCGGCAGCGACGCGAAACTTCCTGCTGCTTTTCGATTTCGCCAACTCGAGCCCCGGGACGATCGGTCGCGCCGCCGAAGCGGCGAAAGAGTTCGTCGACACGCAGATCGGACCTCGCGACCTCGCGGCGGTGTCCACCTTTACTACCGAGCAGGGAGCCCGGATGGTGACCGGGTTCACGAACAGCAAGAAGCTGCTGAACCAGGCGATCGAGACGCTCGGAAATCCCAACTACTTTCGCGTGGCCGATCCGCTGATGATCTCGGCAATCGTGTCATCAGGGTCGGATGACGCGAGCGGAAGAGCGGGGGAGGCGCGTGGCAGCATCGATGCGGCGATCAAGGAGCAGGCGGAGGATCACCAGCGCGCGGCTCAAACGTCGCGCGATTCGGAGATGAAGAACCGGCTCCGCATCCAGTTGAACAACTTCGGCTCGGTCGCCCGCTCGCTCGAGCGACTGCAGGGCCAGAAGCAGATCATCCTGCTGTCGGAGGGTTTCGACGCACGACTCGTCCAGGGGCGGGAGGAGATCAATCGCGAACAGACGCAGAAGGACACCGACGCCGTGCTGTCGGGTGAAGTGTGGAATGTCGACAACGAACAGCGATTCGGCAGCGCATCATCGTCTCGCGACGTGAACGACATGGTTGCACTCTTCCGACGGAGTGACGTGGTTCTCCACGCGATCGATATCCGCGGGCTTCGGTCCGAAGTGGACGCGCGCGACGGTGCCCGAAGGACATCGAACGAATCGCTGTTCCTGCTCACGACGCCGACGGGTGGATCGGTGTTCAAGAACGCGAATGACCTCACCACGAACTTCGCCCGCATGCTCAAGCAGCAGGAGAATGTCTACGTGCTGGGTTTCACGGCCCGCAGCACCGGCAAGCCCGGAAAGTTTCACGACCTGAGGGTCAGGACGAAGGAGCGTGGCGCTCGCGTGTCTCACCGGCCGGGCTACACGGAGCCGGGGACCAGAATCACTGATCTCGAGCGCGCTCTGACACTGGGCGAGATCATTACGGCTGATCTTCCGATCGAGGACATTCGAGTATCTCTGGTGCCCGTGGCTCTGCCTGGTCCCGGCGGTAAGGCACGAGTTCCGGTGGTCGTCGAACTGTCGGGGTCGACTCTTCTTACCGGGGTCGAGGGAAACGCCGCGACGGCCAATCTCTATCTCTATGCATTCAATGAAGAAAATGAAGTCGTGGACTTCCTCCAGCAGCGGATCTCACTCGACCTGGTGAAGGCCGGCGACGCGGTCCGCGGCTCGGGTGTCCGCTATTTCGGGACGTTGAAGCTTCCTCCGGGCGACTTTGCAATCAAGTCGCTCGTGCGGGTCGAGGAGTCGGGAAGAATCGGTTTCCGACGGAGCAATCTCACCGTCCCGACGTTCGAGACCGCTACGGTGCTTCCTCCTCTGCTGTTCGGCGATCCGTCGAACTGGATCACGCTGACGGGACCGACCAGGGGCGACGAGTATGCCTATCCATTCTCGGCCGGCGAGACGACCTACGTCCCCCGCAGTTCACAACTGGACAAGGGGGCGGAGTACACAGTTGCACTGATTCTTTATCGAGTTTCTCTCGCGGATCTTCAGGTCTCGCCCACACTGGTCAGCGGCAATGGATCGAGCTCAACGCCGGCGTTCAAGCTGCTTGGTCGTACCGCTGCGGATGATCGCGGAGCCGTCAAGCTGCTCTTTACGTTGAACACCGAGGGGATCGAAACGGGCGACCACACGTTGCAGCTGACGGTCAAGGCGAAGGACGGCACCGAGTCGATCGTGTCGCTTCCGTTCCGCGTACTCTGATGGCTTCGAAGAACAAGCGAACAGCATCACCGGGTCCGGAGACGAAGGGTGGGCGGCGGTTCTCGCCGCGGATCCTGGTCGGCGCAGCAGTCGTTCTGGTGATTGCGGTGGCCGCGATCGTGGCGCTGCGCCTGACTGCCGGCGGAGGACTTCGGTTTGGTCCGGACGAAGATCCGGACATCATTCTCGTGACCATTGATACGTTGCGGACCGATGGGGTGAGCTTCACCGGAAGCGAGAGAGTGAAGACGCCGTTTCTCGATGAGATCGCCGGCGGTGGCGTCTATTTCGAGAACGCGCACGCGCATAATGTCGTCACGTTCCCTTCGCACACGAACATGCTGACGGGACTTCTCCCATATCAGCATGGCGTCCGAGACAACGCAGGATTCATTCTCGATCCGCAGCACAAGACGATCGCGCACGCGTTGAAGGAGCGCGGCTATGCAACCGGAGCGTTCGTCGCCGCGTTTCCTCTCGATGCGCGCGTCGGCCTGACTCCGGCGTTCGATGTCTACGATGACGACTACCCGGAAGGGACGGGGCCGTCGGCCTTCGTCGTTCCGGAGAGACGTGCGGACGAAGTAGTGGCGGTCGCACAGAAGTGGTACGACTCAGTCGGCGATCAGAAGCGGTTCATGTGGGTTCACGTCTACGAGCCGCACGTTCCCCATGAGCCACGCTCGCCATGGAAGGAGCTCTACGCCGATCCGTACTACGCCGAAGTTGCAGAAGTCGATGACATCCTGGGACGCTTCATTCGACCGCTTCTCGAGCGCCGGCCCAACACGCTGCTGATCATTACTTCGGATCATGGCGAGGGACAGGGAGAGCATGGGGAGATCACCCATGGCCTTTTCGCCTACGAGGAAACTCTGAAGGTTCCTCTCATGGTCTATGAGAAGGGACGGATCAAACCACGGCGGGAAAAGAGTTTCGTCAGCCACATCGATATCGTCCCGACGATCCTTGCGCGGCTCGGAATTGCGAAGCCACTCGAGCTCACGGGCGCATCCCTGCTCGAGATCAAAGAACCTCGCAACACCTACTTCGAGGCACTCACGGCTTCGTTGAATCTCGGGTGGGCTCCGCTCGTTGGACTGATTCACGAAGGTCACAAGTACGTCGATCTCCCGATCGCGGAGCTCTACGACCTGGCGAGTGATCCTGGAGAGAAGAACAACATCCTCACCGAGAATCGGCGGATGACGACGAAGATCCGCAAGCTGCTGGCAGCGGCCGCACCCGGTGCGGCTGCCTCGGCTGACAGGAACGTCTCCGAAGAGGAAGCTCAGAAGCTTCTCAGCCTCGGATACCTCGCGGGAACCGCCGCCGCCAAGAAGGAGTACACCGAGGATGACGACCCGAAGAAGCTCGTACCGTTCTATTCGCGGATGAACAGCGCGGTCTCGCACTATCAGAACGGAGAGTGGAAGCAGGCAATCGAGGTCGCAGAGACCCTGCTTGCCGAGCGGCCTGAGATGACGATGCTCAAGGATCTCCTCGCGTTCGTCCTTCAGCAGACCGAGCAGCCGGACAAGGCAGAGAAGCTCCTTCGCGACGCCATCGCGGAAGGGACCGCGAGCGATACGATGAAGAAGCGTCTCGGCCTGCTGCTGAGTGAACAGGGCGAGGCACAGGAGGCGGTGCAGATCCTCTCGCAGTTCAAGTCGTCGAAGGATCCCGAACTTCTCAACGCTTATGGGATTGCGCTCGCCGACCTCGGTCAGATAAGAGAGGCGGTCGAGCAGTTCGAGAAGTCGCTGCAGATCGATCCCAGAAACGCGACCGCATTTCAGAACCTGGGCATCGTGGCGCTCCGGGCCGGTGATCTCGATCGCTCGAAGCAGTATCTCGGCCGAGCGCTCGCGCTGAGTCCGGAACTGCCTCTCGCGCTCAACACGCTGGGTGTCGTGCTGGCGCGCGAGAAGGACTTCCCGCGAGCCATCGAAGCATGGAAGCGAGCGGTGGCCGCCGATCCCCGGCAGTTCGACGCGATGTTCAACATGGGACTGGTCGCAATGAACATCGGCCAGCGCGATGTCGCGCGCGAGGCACTGACGAAGTTCGTCGAGACCGCGCCTAAGGAGCGTTATGCCGCCGACATTGCGCGAGCGAGGCAGGCGCTGGCGGCACTGCGGTAGGCGGGGATCAACTCGTCGCGCGAAGCGCTTTGGAGTGCGGCGGCCTCAGACGCCGCTTTCAAACCGCGAGCAGCCGCCCGACAGATAGCCCGGTGCCTCGCCTGGGCGCTCAACACCGTTTCGGGGTGGTTGTGCGGGATTGGAAAGCGGCGTCTGAGGCCGCCGCACTCCAAAGCGCTGCGCGCGACGTCTGTCGCTCTCGTTGGCCTGACAGCGACACGGCCATCACTCTGGGCGCAGATGGTTCGAGGCGCAGCGGTAGCCGCCGTTGAGAATGATGCTTCTCGCGAGCGGCGGCAGCAGCGTCAGTTCGTATCCTTCTGCAGCGAATGTCTCCCGCGCCAGCAGGTCCGCGTTCTCCAGTCGTGAACCGAAGCCTTCGGCGCGCCGCCGGTTGCCGGTCGTCTCGAGCACCACGTTGTTCCAGGTGAGCAGGAAGTCGCGGGGAGCCCCGTCGACGAACGAGGCGGGCACGCGGATCAGTGGGAGTCTCTGTACTCTCATGCCTGATGCGGCGAGATGACTCGCGATGGTATCGAGAAACGTCTGCAGCGCGGCCATCTGCCGGGTGCTTTGCGCTGCCGCGACGTCTCCTCGGATGTCGTAGGTGTTTCTCGCGGCGGACCACTCGGCGTTCGCGGCGAGCCGTCGACCGAGCGCGGGATCGCCCACCAGCGCCGTGAGCTGTCCGTCAGCGCGCGGAAGAAGCGTCAGGATGGAATCGAGATCGAACCCTCCGCCGCCACCGAGTCGCCGCATCAACTCCGGTGAGGTTTCGAGCGGATGGACGAAGCGAACGGCCCTGCCGTAAACCGCTTCCAGTTCCTTCGCCGCTCGCTTAACCGCGTCCAGATACGTAGTGATGCCTTCAGCAGTGCCGAAAGTCTCGACCGGCACGCGGTCTCTGTCGAGGATCTGCAGCGCGCGAATCTCGACCGTGTGGATACTGATCCAGGCTGCATCGTTCGTGAGGAGAACGTGACCGTTGTGGAAGGGGACCGGTGCGACGGTCCACTGCGTCTTCCTCCAGGCGGCATCGAACTCGTCGGGCAAACCCTGCACGAGCGCACGAGCCATGTTCGCGTCCTCCTCCCGTTCCGGCTGAAGGTTCGGACGGTTGACGACGACCACACGGCCCGTGGAGTCGCGTGCAAAGAGGAAGGGATCACGGGGCCACGGGGTGTACGCACGTGGACCACTTTCAACGAACGTCGCGCCAGACTCAGACGCCGCTTTCCTGATCGGCTCGTCGCCGAGGACGACAATCTTCCTCTTCGGGGCGGCGGCGCGGAGCGCAGTGAGGAAGCTCCTTGCTTCGGCTGGCTCGAAGAATTGCGAGTTGATCGAGTAGACGGAGGTGTCGATTGGACCGTCCGCGTCGTCGGCGGCGCGAAGTGATCCTGACCAGTCAACCTGCCGTTCCTCGCTGCTGCGAGGGATGAGTTTCCAGGCAGCGGCGATCCTTTCAGCTGCACCGAAATCGAGATCGATCGGCCCGTTCAGCTCCCGCAGCGCCGCCCGGCGCACCGCGACAGGAATGCCGGTATCGAGTTGACGTGGAAGCAACGGGATCACACGCGCACGAAACGAGGAGTCGGTCATGAATCGCATCGGATCGACCAGCTGCACGCTGACGAGAAGCCTGACGTGGTCCGCGGTGAACGCAGTTGGCGTCGCTGCGGCACGCGTCCTTGCGAGGGAGACGAGATACTCCTCGATCGCGGCTCGGAGCTTCGCGTCGCCCGTCATCAGCGCGGAGCCGAGGTTGCGGAGGACGGCGGGGATCTGATCGGAGTGCTCCGCGAGCCAGGTATCGAGCTCCGGCGGAGGCACGTCCCGCAGCAGGGCGCGAGCGAACGGTTCGGAGGATGAAGGGGAGGGGAACCCCGGACCTTCGAGAGGCGGAATGGCAGGAAACGTCGAGGCGGCCACAAGAGGAGCGGCAAGGAACAGACAAACCGCCATCCAGAGCGAAGTCCCGGGCCGCAGCACGCCGAACGCAACGCTGCCGGAAGTGGGGCCATTCCGTCAGAATCGAGCCGATGGCAAACGCCGCGTCTGCTCTCTGTCTCCCTTATACTGCCGCCGGTGGAAAACGAAGTCTCTCAGTTCGAGAAGCGCATCGGCTACACGTTCCAGAGTCGCGATCTTCTGAAGAGATCGCTGACTCACAAGTCGTATTCTCACGAAGCACGCGAGCCTGGCGCGCGACACAACGAGACCTTCGAATTTCTCGGTGACTCCGTCCTCGGATTCGTGGTCGGCGACCTGCTCTTCCGCCAGTTTCCTGAGCTGGATGAGGGCGCGCTCTCGAAGATGAAAGCCTACCTCGTGAGCGCCGCCAGCCTGGCAGCCAAGGCGCGCGGTCTCGGCATGGGCGACGTCATTCTCCTCGGCGTTGGCGAAGAGAAGACCGGCGGACGGCAGAAGGACTCGCTGCTTGCCAATTTGTTCGAGGCCGTCATCGCCGGCATCTATCTCGACGGAGGGATCGATCCCGCGCGGCAGGTCATCGAAGGTTGTTTCCTCGAGGATATCCGCGGGATCAACGGGGACGACCTGCTGTTCCACGACTACAAAACCGCTCTTCAGGAGCTCGCACAGGGCAACGGGATGCAACTCCCTGAGTACAGTGTCGTGGGAGAAATCGGTCCCGATCACGACAAGCGGTTCATCGTGGAAGTGCGTCTCGGCTCTCTCAGCGCACGCGGAGAGGGCACTTCGAAGAAGGAAGCACAGCAACAGGCCGCGCGGCAGGCTTTGTTCGAACATACAGCGCGACTCGCCCCCGGTGCCTGAGATGCGTGAGAGGCGGAGACTTCCCCACCCGTTCGTTTCCGCGATACTGCTCCTCCTTCTCCTGCTCCCTGCTCACGCACAAACTGGCGATCTCGAGCGGGTTCGTACCGAGATCACCAGGCTCCGGCTGAGACTCGAGGAAGTTCGCAAGCAGACAGCCTCGGCAGCGAAAGATCTCGAATCGGTCGAGCTCGAGCTCGGCATCCGAACGCGTGAGCTCGACCTGGCGGTCGCTGCGGAACAGCGGCTTGCAGCTGAGCAGGCCGCGGCGGAAGCTGAAATTGCGGAGCTTGGCCCCCAACTCGAGCGACAGCAGTCGGATCTGCGAACGCGCCTCGTTGCGCTCTATCAACTGGGCGGGCTCAGCTATGTCCGGCTGCTGCTGTCAATCGACCAGGAGACCGATCCGGTCGAGGCAATGTCGATGCTCGGCTATCTCGTTTCACGAGATGCGCGACTTGTATCCCGCTTCCAGGAGACTCGGCAGCTGCTCGGCCGCCGGCAGAGCGAGCTCGCCGCGCAGAAAGAGAGGTGGCAGGGTACCCGGGCCGAAGTGGAGCGCCAGCGGCAGGCGGTCGCCACGGCCGTCGTTCAGAAGGAACAGGCGGTCGCGAAGCTTCGGCGTGATGAGCGGACGGCTGAGCGTCAGATCGCCGAGCTGGAGGAGAAGGCAAAGCGACTGCAGCGGCTCGTAGAGGTGCTTTCCCAGCAGAAGCAGGGGTTGGATCCCGACATCGACGTCCGCGCAGTTCAAGGAGCACTCCCGTGGCCGTTGAGGGGGAAGATCGTGGAACGGTTTGGTCGCCAGAGGAATCCGAAGTTCGCGACCTTCACTGTAAACAACGGGATCAAGGTCGAGGCGGCCCCCGGCACAGAGGTGCGGGCCGTCTTCCAGGGAACAGTTCTATTTGTCCAATGGTTCAAGGGATATGGAAACCTGATCATTCTGGACCATGGCAATCGCGTTTTTTCTCTCTACGGCAATCTGAAGGCGCCGCTGGTGGCGGTTGGTGACGCAGTGGCAGCGGGCCAGACGATTGCAGGAGCGGGCGAGAGCGAGGACGCGGGCGCCGGATACCTGTACTTCGAGATACGCAACGATAACCGGCCCGAGGATCCACAGAAGTGGCTGCGATGATGACGAAAAAGAAAGTCGTGTTTCTCTCCCTATCCGTCGCGCTGATGGTCACGTTGCTCACGGGCGCCGTGTTCGGTCAGGTGACTCAGAAGAGCAGCATCTTCCGCTACCTCAGCATCTTCTCCGAGGTCCTGGATCTGGTCCGCACCAATTACGTGGAGCCGGTCGCTTCGGACAAGTTGATGGAGGGGGCCTTTGCCGGCGTAACGGACGCGATCGACGAGTTCAGCTACTACGTGCCGCCGGCTCAGATGGCAGCGTACAAACAGTTCTCAGACGTTGACGACAACCGGCTCGGCCTCGTGGTCACGAAACGATTCGGTTACGCCTACGTCATCGCGCCTGTGAAAGGCTCTCCGGCCGAGAAGGCGGGCATCGCCCGGGGCGATTTCATCGAGAAGATCGACGGCGCAACGACACAGAACATGCCGGTCTGGCAGGTTCGTAGTCTGCTGCAGCGCAACCAGCCGGTGACCCTGCAGGTTCTCCGCGGCGGGGAGACGCAGCGCGAACAGGTCAGCATCAAGCCGGAGTCTTTCCGGCCAGTCACGCTCGAAACCGACACGATCTCCGGGATCGGCTACATCCGGATCCCTTACTTCGATAAAGGAACCGCCGAGCAGTTCCGTGTCGCGCTGAATGACGTCCGCAGCCGCAACATCCGCAAGATCATCGTCGACGTCCGCGGCAACGCCGGCGGCAACGTCGAGGAGGCGATTTCCGCCGCCGATGCCCTTCTCACCAGCGGGCTGATTACCTCGCTCGCCGGTCGCAAGGTGGAAGAGAAGCGCTGGCAGGCCACCCGCGATACCGCCTTCGACGGGGAACTCCAGATTCTGACCGACTCCGGCACCGCTTCGGGTGCCGAGCTCTTTGCCGCGGCCGTGCGCGGCAACAATCGCGGCAAGATCGTCGGAGTCACGACCTATGGGCGGGCGATCGAGCAAAGGTTCGTCACGCTTCCCAGCGGCGGAGGCGTTCAGATGACCATCGCGCGCTACACGACACCTGACCTGAAGATGATCACGAATACCGGCGTTCGTCCGGATGTGATTGTCGACCTCTCGTCGCAGTCGCTCGAAGACTCGAAGGAAGAGCGGGCGAAGCCGAAGGACGACCTGATCCTCAACAAAGCGCTCCAGCTTTTCGGAGCAGAACCACCGGTGACAGAGGTCGAACAGAAAGCTGCCTGATCCCGTTCTCCCGTTACAATGCGTTCGCGCATGAGCGGACGGATGGATGGGGCGCACGGGTCCTTCAAAACGATCGCACTGACGATGGCCATCCCCCTCGCGGGGCTGGCCATCTTTTTTTTCTGGAACTGGCTGCACGACGGGGTAACGCCGAAGGAAGCGGCCACCGAAGTCGTGAAAGTGACCACGCGGCAACAGGCACGCGCCGTTTCTGCGCCGGCCAGCGCGACGACGACGACCGCAACCAACGCTGAGCCGCTGCCCGAGCATCCGCTGAAGCCGCTGCCGGCAGTCCGGCCGCGTGTCAGCGGCGGCATCGTGCTGATCATCGACGATCTCGGCTTCGAAGGTCAGCCGCTCGAGCGAGTCATGGCCCTCGATCCGAACGTCAACTGCTCCATCCTGCCGAACAGCTCCCGCGCAGCAGCGACCGCCGCACTGCTGCATTCACGCGGATTCGAACTGCTCTGCCATCTTCCGATGGAGCCGCAGGGTCGGGAGAGGCCCGGACGCGACGCGGTTCTCACGTCGATGTCAGACGAAGAGATCGAGCGCGTGACGCGACTCAATGTCGACGCGATTCCCCACGCGCGCGGCGTCAACAATCACATGGGCTCCCGGGCAACGACCGACCGGCGGGTGATGGAAAGCGTTCTGCGCGCCCTTCCCGAGGGGATGTATTTCATCGACTCGCGGACGGCGGGCAGTTCGGTCGCGGCGACGATCTCACGAGAAATGGGAGTGCCGACTGCCACCCGTCACGTGTTTCTCGACGACGTGCAGACTGAGGCATTCGTTCGCCGTCAGGTCGCCGAGCTCGCCGCCGTCGCGGAAAAGAAGGGGGTGGCGATCGGAATCGGCCATCCTCATGCGGTCACGCTCCGCGTGCTGGAGGAAGAGCTCCCGGCACTGCGCGCACGTGGTCTGCGACTGATACGCGCAAGTGAGGTCGTGCAGTGAAGGCGTGCGTGTCACGTCAGCCTGTCATTTCGCCTGTCATCCCGAGCGTAGCGAGGGATCTGGCGGATGGGCGGTGCCAAACATGCGCATCGCACCACCCGCCCACCCAGATCCTCACGCTACGCTCAGGATGACAGCCTAACCAATGGGTGTTGAGTGAAGGCCATTGAAATGTCACCCCGAGCGGGCGGGTGGGCGGGCATGCGAGGGGCCTGGCAAGCTGCGTACTCCGTAACGCCTCAGTCCTGGCGGGTGCGGCTACTTCGCCTTTCGTAATGTGGACGATCGCCGCCAGAAAGATCTGTCGCAATTGGTCGGCGCGTTACCCATGTCGCTCGAGTTTCTCCTCGGGGAATCGCGCGCGGTGGAAAGCGGCGGCTGCGGCCGCACGCCCTCCAAAGCGCTTCGCGCGACGAGTTGCGCTTCGCGCCTAAGGTCTTCGAGCTTCGTGCGATACCGCTCTTCCCAACCGCCGACGCGAGTTGAGATAGAGCGTCACACCGATTGCGCAGGCAGCCAGAATGACATGCACCCACCACACCTGTACCAGCGTCATCGCGAGAATGATCGAAAGCCAGAGCGGGACAACCGTCCAGACGAACTGGCGCGTGCTCAACCCACGTCCCGCGCGATAGGAGTCGATGTAAGGACCGAGCCACCGGTGTTCGATCAACCATCGGTGAAACCGTTCGGAGCTGCGGGCGTAGCAGAAGGCCGCGAGAAGAAGGAACGGTGTCGTCGGGAGCAGTGGAACGACCACCCCCACGATGGCGAGTGCCACGCTGATCGTCCCGCCGGAGATCAGCAGGTAGCGCACGAGAGTCGACACGCGCGGTAGAACGCGACCCGGGGCGCGGAGATTGCGCGATCATTCCCGCCGAGCCTGCGGCTCACGGTAGACTTCGCATCGAATGCTGCTCGCCCTTTTTCTGATCGATACCGCGGCGGGCCTCTATCTCTTTCTCCCCCTCGTCGGTCGTCGCAATGCAGGAGTGAAGTTCTACCGGTTGATCTTCGCCATCTGCGCCGCCCTGGTCCTCTGTGCGGCAGGAGCTCACTGGCTGGCGGGGCGTCGCGATCTCGCCGGCGCAGACGCGGCGGTCCTGACGCTCAGCGCGCTCGTCTGGCTGTTTCTCCGTTACCCGAAGCGACTGCTCTTCCGTGCGTCCGCCACGATCCTCGGCGCCGCCTACCTGCTCGCCGCCATCATGTCCTACCACGCGACCGTGCAGCCTTCACATGTTGCCTGGAGCATCGCCGGAGCGCTCGCCTCGATCGCCCTCCTCGGCAGCGTCAATCTCGCCATGCTCCTCGGGCACTGGTATCTGGTCGTGCGCGGCATGTCGATCGATCCGCTCAAACGGCTGACCATCGCGACACTCGTCGCGGCAATCGCGAAGATCCTTCTGGTCGTCGTCGTCATCGCGGTGGCGTGGCGTCCGCCGGTCGTCACCGACATCTTCTTCTGGATGCGTGCAGGGTGGGGACTGCTCGGACCCATCGCTCTCTATCCGATGGTGTGGGGGACCGTGAAAATTCGCTCCACCATGGCCGCTACCGGCATTCTCTACGTCAACGTCGTCGCAGTAGTGATCGGCGAAGTCCTCGGCGGCTGGCTGTCGGCGGTTGCGCGTATGCCGCTGTGAGCGGGGGAGACCGCTGCCGCTTCGCACCCCCGGTTTGTGCGCACAAACCAGTGTGCCGCGTAGCGGTACCGGACAACACGCGTGCACTGGCGTAGCCATGGTTGTGGTCCGGTGTCGCGACGCGGCACACTGTCTTTGCGAATTTAACCGGGGGTCTGAGCGCGTTCGCGCTCAGACCCCCGGCTACGATCCGAAGCCGCTACGCGGCTCATCGTCATCCAGGGGGTGAACAGCAGGAGCGCCAAAAGAGCCGACCACCACCGTACCCACTTTGGTCCCGTCAGCAGCAGAGCCAGGGCGAAGTAGACGGGAGGGAAGAGGAGGAGCAGGCGAGCGAAGGCTTCTCCCCCTTGCAGCGACGAACGTCCCGTGTCGAGCGTCAGCCCCTCGTCTCGGTCAGCCGCCGGCTCCCAGCGCACAATGCGATCGACGTCGAGTCGCTTGCCGACCGCATGAGTCAATCGGGACAGTACGTGCCGGTCACCGATGGAGGCCCGAACCGATGCCGGCCAGTCGATGAGTGCCAGGAACGAGGCGAAGATGGCGGTGAGGAAGATGCCGAAGTCCTGATGTGTCATCAGCAGCACGCCGATGTGAAAGACGGCGGCGATCCAGATCGCGGCAGGACGACCAGCGCGAGACAGCACGGCCACGCCTACGAACAGCTCCACCGCGATTGCGGTCCAGCCGAGCATCCGCGACAGGGCCATCGGCGGGAAGAACGACGTCAGCGTTTCGTAGTAGGGATTCGTGAGAATCGCAACGAGCCAGTTCTCGACGTAAACGCCGGTCCACCAGTCGGCCTCGAAGATCTTGTTGATCGCTGCACCGAGGTACAGCAGCGCGATCTGTGCACGAAGGAGCCAGATCGTTCCGGTCCGGGACTGCAGACCGGCGAGAAGCAGGATGCAGCCGGTGTAGACGGTGGCGTTGAGATAGCCCGGCTTGGAGGCTGCGATCGCGAGAAGCATCACGAGACCGAGGGTGAGCGCAGCGGAGCGTGGGGCGATGTTGAAGAGAAGAGCAGGAATCGAGATGACGAATGCGACCTGCAGGATCTGCTGCAATGCCGTGGGGTTGTATTCGAGGATCGGAAGGAACGGTAGAAAGGCGGGAACGATCGCGCTGAAATAGCCCTTCAGCAGGAGACACAAGGCAATCAGTTTCGCCAGCAGCAATGCGTTCGGCGGCATCTCGCTTCCGGCGCAGGCGAACGGATTGTGACGTGCGAGCCGGCTCACTGTTCCTGCCATATCCAGATTGCTTCGGGTCTTCCATTGGTTCGGTAGCGAACCTCGACGATCGCGCGCTCTTCGGCCTCACGCTCTCGGTGCCGGATGACATCGAATACGTGTGCAATTGCCCGCGGATCGACTCCCTGTCGTGCGAGCCGGTACCTCGCTTCAACCGCGGCGGGGGCGAGCAGTTGCCCGTCGACCATGACGTCGATCTTGTATTCATTCTGGGAATCGTGCGGCGCCCAGCAGAAGTAGCGCTCCGGAACGAAGCGAGCCCGCACGATCATGAAGAGTTGGAGAACGAGGAAGAGCACGCCGACGATGTTACGGATCGTCGTTCCGCTCCACTTTCGAGACTCTGTGATCATCGCCCGGGCGGATCACTCCTTGCGCGCGACCATCGTCAGGAGATAGCCGAAGTTCCCCGGCCATCTCCAGCGCGTCTCTGCGAACTCGAAGGCTCGGATGACCGGCGCCAGTAGTCCAGTGAGAGGAATGCGGCGGGTGTAGAAGAAGAGATCCGCCATCCGAAGGACGCCGGGGAGTGCGAGGATGCCGGTGCGGCGTGTCACTTTCAGGCCGATTCCTTCGATATCGCGCCGCAGCTCGCGTGCTGAGAATGATTTTTCCGGCGCGTATGGATAGCGGTCGAATGCTTCGAGTACGGCGACCAGTAGTGGCCGTAGAAAGATGTCCCATTTGTAGGGAACGCCGATCAGCGCGATGCCGCCGGGGCGCAGCACGCGATGGATCTCGCGCATTGCATCCCGGTACTCGGCGATGTGCTCGATCGTCCCCATCGTGTAGACGACGTCGAAACTCTCCGAAGCGAATGGAACCTCGCGGATGTCAGCATTCACGAGGCTCAGTTTCGAGCCGGCGGCCGCCGCGTTGACGTGCGCTCGCCGGGTTACGCCGTGGCTCAGATCGAGTCCGTAGGCGGTTGCACCGCGCGACTCGATCCAGTTCAGGATTCTCGTGTTGATCGCTTCGTTCCAGAGATCGAGCTTGAGGACGCTCTTTCCTGCCAGCGGCCCTGCTTCGCGTTCGATCAAGGCGATCTCGCACCGCCGGTAGTACTCCGACGAGCGCGCACGCGAGAAGTCGGGCATCGACTCAGCGATCCGCTCCCAGGTGAGCGCCTGTTGCTGTCGCGGTGTTGGCCGCGACACAATCGCGGCGCCGGCTTCCTGAACTGAAGCAGTCATTGGCCTCCCGATCCGGTTTCCGTCAGGCCGAGCGTCTGCTCGGCACCGCTCCGCACATCACGCCATCGGTAACCGATCGTGGAGATGGCACGTGCCGATGAGAATGACCATTCAGACTGGAGGATCCGGATGCGCATAGTGTAGTCGAAGGAGCCGCGACGACGCAGGAGCAGGTCGGCCGCGCGGGCGGTGCCGAGTGCCAGCGCCCGCGGAAGCGGAATCCTCACCGCACGACGGCCGGCGAGCTCGAACACGATCTCCTGCAACTCCTCGGGAGTGACGTCCTCCCCACCGAGGATGAGGCGCGAGGCCGCAGGTGCCTTCTGCTCGGCGGCGAGAATTCCATGGACCACGTCGTCGACATGGACGAGATTCCGTTTACGTGACCAACCTGGAAATCCGGGAACGATCCGGCTCCTCGTCAGGTGATGGAGATGGCGGGTGATGATGTTCGGATGCGAGGGATGATCGGGGCCGTAGATGATCGTCGGGAAGAGGGTCACCGTCTCCGTCGATTCGCTCGCGATCCGGTCGACCGCTTCGAGTGCTGCGATCCGTGAGGCGAGAAACGGCTGCTGACGTGCATGCTCGCTGAACACACGCTCTTCGTCTGCTGGAACGCCGTCGCTCGGGCCGAAGATCATCGCCGTCGAGACGTGCATCAGCCGGCGCACTCCGGCACCGACTGCCGCTCGGGCGACGGCCGCTGACCCGTCACGGTTCACTCGTGTCAGATCGTCTAGCGGCGTGCCGGGAATCTGACGGAGCGCCGCAAGGTGAAAGAGTGTGGCGCCGGAGGGAACATCGCGCGGCTCGATGGTGAGCACGTCACCGCGCACGAGCCGAAGTCGCGGATGCCGGAGGTCCTCGGCCGTCGAGGGATCACGCACCAGTGCAACGACCTCGCGGTCCCGCTGCAGGAGCGCAGCGATGAGGCGGCGGCCGAGGAATCCGGTGGCGCCGGTCACAAAGGCAGGGCTGCGATCAGGAGTCATCATCGGAGATCGACCGCATCGCTCGGAGCATCTCTTCGAACGTCTCCGCGTCGCGAATCGGCACCAGGGTGCCTGAGGAACGCAGCAGATGAACCGCGGGCGTCAGCCCCGCATAACGCGTCACCCTTCCGAGTGTGTAGGCACCGGCATCGGCAATCGCGAGCAGATCGCCCTCCAGGGGCGACGCCAGCTTTCGGAAGGGATCGATGACGTCGAGCGTATTGAGCGTTCTTCCGGAGAGAAAGTGCAGACGCTCCCGTGCGGCCGGCTTCATCAGCGGCAAGGTGCGGCGGCGGATGAAGAGTGGAGACTCACCCAGAAAGTTCCGGCTCGCGTCGAGGTAGAGCCAGCGGCCGGTGACGCCGTCGACGCGCGTCACCACGAGCGCGGCGTCGCCGACGATGGCGCGGCCCGGCTCGACGGCGATCTTCAGAGTGGGGGTGATCTCATGCCGACGCATCGTCTCGAGGCAGAGAGTGCCGAGTGCGTGAGCGAAGCCGCGAAGGCTTCCGATGCCGGAGGTCGGTGCGACTCTGCCGCGATTTCGCTTCATGGTCCCGGGACTCGGGATACCGCCGCCAAGGTTGATCTCGTGGATGGGGATCCCTTCATTCGCGAGCGTTGCGACAAGTTTGCAGAGAAGATCGATCGCCTTTGCGAACTTCGCGGTGCCTCCCTGATGCGTGCCGATGTAGCAGTTGAGCGCCCGAAGTTCCAGCCATTCGGAACCTGCAATGCGTCGCGCGAGTCTGACGGTCTCGCGGGAGGCGATGCCTAGACGTCGCGTGAAGAATCCGAGCGGAGTAAATGCGGGAGCCAGCTCGTCGCGGACGCGGATGGAAACCGGGACGACGCTGCGTGCCTCCGCGGCCGCGTGCTCGAGTCGTTCGACATCGCTCGAACTCGCGACGTGAACCATCCCGATCTCGTTGGACACCACCCAGCGAGCATCGGCCGAGGTGAGCACCGGTTTCTGAAAGGCGAGCGATCGGGGTGAGAAGCCCGCGCGAAGTGCGATCTCACCCTCATCGATGTGGGCGACCAGAAGATCGGTTCCTGCCTCGCGTGTGATCTCGAGCACGGCGAGCTCACAGTTTGTCTTTGCGCAGTAGCGGATCGTTGCGTCGAGCCCCGCTTCATGGAAACCGTTTCGGATCGAGGCGATGTTGCCGGCAATCCGCGCTTCACTGATGAGAAAGAAGGGGGTGCTCAGGTTTGCGGTAATTGCCGCGACATCAATGCCGTGCCAGTGAAGCCGCCCGTCGACGAACGCGAGCTCCGGAACGTCGGCGGCTTCTGACGGCGTTGTGGTCATTCGGTGCCGCGAATCTACCGGAGCGTGACCTGCGCCGCAACCGGTGGCGTGCGGCGGAGGCGATTGCTGACGTGGATCGAAGTACCTCTGCCTGAATCCGGGTGGTAAGGATCCCCGTGCTTCGGCTGTCGCTCGCCGCCGGCCGAGGGATGCAAACGCCGCGAAGGCCCATGACGTTGTGCTGCGCTGCTACCATGACGCGCGTCCGCGGCTTCCTGTCTCCCGAGCGTAGCGAGGGATCTGGGTGGATGGGTGGTGCCATTCACGTGCATCGCATCGCCCGCCCGGATCCTCGCGTTACGCTGCTAAGAAGCTCGACGATTGGGGTTTGTAACGGATTCACGATCCGGCACTTGAGAGCAGCCATGAGTCAACGTCAATCAATCCGACCTCTTACAGGACGCGACGCCTTCGCCAAACATGAGATTCGTTGCCCCTCTCCCCGCGATCTTAGCGGGGAGAGGGTGGCCGAAGGCCGGTTGAGGGGTCGCGCAATCGGCCACACACGAGCAAGTTGCAAGTGCAGGGCGGTTGATCGACCCCCCTCATCCGCCTTCGGCACCCTTCGACTCGCTGCGCTCGCTCATGGCAGGCTCTTCTCCCCCCGCGAAAAGCGCGAGGGGAGAAGGGCAACGGTGGCATGGGCAGGGAAGGACCGACAAGGGTCCTGAACCATGATCGCACTCGCGACGATCGGCTTCATCGGTGCGCACCTGCTGGCATTTCTGCTGCTCGCGTCGACCTGTTTCCTGCTGGGACGGTTCAGCACGTGGCGCATCGTCTTTCGATCGCAGAGTGAAGCTCTCGCGATCAGGACGATGCTCGGCTTCGGCCTCGCCGGTGAGCTTCTCTTCCTCCTGGGTCTTGCGCGCCTGCTCTACGCCTGGCTCGTCGTACTGCTCGTGGTGCTGGTACACCTCGCCGCTGTTCCTCTTCTGCGTGAGTCATGGCCGCGGATCCGCGAGGCGTGGCGATCGTCCACGGCAGCGGCTCGCTGGATTGCAGCTGCATTTCTCAGCGCTGCATTCCTGCCGGCGTTCACTTTGGCGCTCTATCCACCGACTGCCTTCGACGCTACGCTGTACCACCTCCCGTACGCTGCGACATTCGCACGCGAGCATGCCGTCGTCTTCATCGACACCCTCCGCTTCCCCCTCTTTCCGCAGCTGAACGAGATGCTCTTCACCGGCATGCTCCTCACCTACGACGATGTGGCGACGCATCTGGTCCAGTTGCTCGCTCTGCTCACGACGGCCTGTCTGCTTTACGCATGGGCCTCCCGATACGGGCAGCGGGCCGCACTATGGGCGGCGGCTCTATGGCTCGGCAATCCGATCGCGCTTTATCTCGGCAGTGTCGGCTATGTCGACGCCGGCCTCGCGCTCTTTTTCACCGGCGCATTGCTCTGCTGGATCCGATGGAACGAAGGGGGGGAGCAGCACTGGCTCCTGCTGAGCGCTGCCTCCGCCGGGTTCGCAGCCGGAACCAAGTACCACGGCCTCCTGGTGATTGTCGCGCTGTCGATCGCGACGCTGTGGCGAAGCTTTCGAGAGCGGCGCTGGAAGGCGATTCCGACGTTCATCGTCGCCGCCGCGCTCCTCGCCAGTCCGTTCTATATCCGCAACTATGTGGAAACCGGCAACCCGGTCTTTCCTTTTCTGTCGCGGACGTTCGGCGTGAATGAATGGCCGACTGGCGTCGATCGCGAGATCGAGACAAGCGGCTCGGTACTCGGCGCGACGCTCTCCGCGCGTCTGGGCGACCTGCGCGAAGATCCCGCCGCCGCCGCCACCTATCTCTGGCGCCTGAGCAGCGACCGCAGGACCCTCGCCGGGCATCCTCCGTATTCGCCGTTCTACCTGCTGCTCGCGCCGTTGATCGTCTGGCTGGCTGTTACACGGTCGGGCCTGCGCGTTGCAGCGGTGATCGCCTTCGCGTATCTGCTTTTCGTCTCCGGGCGCGACGTACGCTTCATTCTTCCCGTCGCCGCATTCTTCGCCTTGTACGGCGGCGAGGCGCTCGATCGGCTGCTCACGCGCCGCCACGCGATCAGCGTCCTGATCACGCTCCTGCTACTGAGCCCTGGGCTCGCCTGGACCGCCCGCCTGCTGTGGCAACGTGGCCCGCTGCCGGTCACCTCGTCGATGCGTGAGGCATATCTATCCGAACACGTCTCCGGCTACACGCAACTCGTCCAGTTGAACCGGCAGCACGCTCGTGACTACACCATCTACGCACTCGGATTCGAGAACGCCGCTTACTTCGCCGAGGGTCGCTTCCTCGGCGATCACCTCGGCCCGTATCGCTTCGAGCGCGTGCGAGCGCAAACCGACGCCCCCTCGCTCTATCGCGAGTTAGGTGCAATGCGCGCCGACTATCTGCTCGTGAACGCCTCCGAACGTCTGCCCGCCCTCGACGATCCCGCATCCGGGCCCCTGTTCGAGCCTGTCGCGACTGAGGGCGACGTCCGGCTCTTCAGGCTCGCCGACATCACGATGGGGCCTTGAATCTGCGCCCATTTCGCCTGCCCGGCCTGTCGAGTGATCGGCGCTCGCTCAGTTGAGCCGTTGCCGCGCGTCACGGTCGAGCGATTCCGACGACCAGCTCACGTGTTCGCACGGTTCGAGGCGGCGGACCTTCTGCTGCACGACGAGCAACGCTTCGGCACAGTGCTCTGCAATCCGGTCGAGAGCAGCACGGCGTTCTTCGGGACTCACGTCTCTGTTCTGTTCCATCATGGGCCGAATGAAAACGCATCCCGCCTGGCCGGCGATATGATTTTTGTCAGTCGCGCGCCGTCACTCACCACCGACCGTGACTTCGATCACAGGGGTGGTTGGGGTGCCTGTCCCGCAGGTCCACACCGTGCGCGGATTTCGCGACGCGTCCGAGTTGTATGAAGGAACGGGCCGTGGCGGGACCGATGGCGCTCTGTTAACCTTACGCGATCCCATGGACCCCTCGCGCCGCGAAGCGCTGCTCGCCGTTCTGACCGAATTCTTTGGCAGTTCGGACGAGGTCCTCCTCAAGGATGCCGCCTCTCGCATCGAGTGGTTGGAGCTCAAGGGAGGGGAGACACTCATTGCCGAAGGACAGAGCCCGGAAGCGGTGTATTTCGTCGTGACGGGCCGCCTGCGATCGTTCGTGACAGCCGGTGGGCCGCAGGAGCCGCAGACGGATTTTACGCGCGCGGAGATCGTCGGCGAGAGCAGTGTTCTGCTGGGTCAGCCCCATCGGCACAAAGTCATCGCCGTGCGCGACACCGTGGCAGGAAGACTGAGCGCGGATCACTTCCACGAGCTCTGGCGGCATCCGGCTTTCTCGCTGCGCATCTCGCGGTCCTCGATGACGAGGCTGATGAGCGTCAACGCTCGCACGCACCGGAGCGATCGCCGGGTCATCTGCGTCGTCCCGATCACCGATGGCGTCGACACCGGCTCGTTCGGCGAGTCTCTCGAGTCAGCGCTACGACGTTGGGGCTCCGCGGTCGTCGAGGACCGGTCGTCGGTGAACGGACGTTTCGGTGACGGAGCCGCGAACGCTCGTCCCTCCGACTCGCGCTATCACCGTCTATCGGTATGGCTCGACGAGATGGAGAGAGAGCGTGACTTCGTCGTTCTGGTTGCCGACGATGGGGAGACCGAGTGGACCCGCCGCTGCATTCGGCATGCTGACGAGATCCTGTTCATCGCGCGGAGCGACTCGGCCCTGCGAATCCATCCGATCGAGGAACGTCTCTGCACCGGATCGCGGACCATCACCGCCGCGCGGCAGTCGCTCGTGCTTCTGCATCCTGAGTGGCGTCGTCATCCGTCCGACACGGCCCAGTGGGTCGACCGCCGCCCAATCGATGCTCACTTCCACGTTCGCGGAGCGCGAGCAACCGACTTCGCCCGTCTTGCGCGGATTCTCACCGGGAACGCCGTCGGTCTGGTCCTTTCCGGCGGCGGCGCCAGAGGCTTCGCGCACATCGGTGCCTTCAAAGCACTCGAGGAAGCCGGCATAGCCGTCGATTTCGTAGGCGGAACGAGTATCGGCGCTGTGATGGCAGGTGTCATCTCCTTCGACGTGACCGCCGCGGAACTGATCGCGTGCGCGCGGACCGCGTTCTCGATCAACGTCACTGGTGACTGGAATCTCCTCCCCATGCTCTCCCTCATCAGGGGCGGTCGAATGCGGAAGGCAATTCGGACAGCAGTCGTCAGCACCGCGGGGGGGCAACCCGACATCCTCGACAGCTGGCTGACGTATTTCTGTGTCGCCTCGAGCTTCTCGCGGGCGCGCGAAGTTGTCCTCACGCGTGGCCCGATGGATCGGGCGATGATCGCGAGCGTGTCGATCCCCGTCGCCCTGCCTGCCGTGCCCTGGGACGGCGAGCTCCTCGTCGACGGCGGTGTCTTTAACAGCTTCCCGGCCGACGTGATGACCCGTATGGGAGCGTCGCGGCTCATCGGCGTCGACCTCTCTCGCCGGGTGACTCAACGTTATGACTTCGACGAGATGCCTGGCACGTGGCAACTGCTGTTCGACCGGAAGCGCCGGAATAGCGTGCCCGGCCTCGGAGCAACCATGGTCGGCACGCCGCTTCTGTACAACGAGTCGCGCCGCGAACAGTCACGGCAGGCTGTCGATGTCTACATCAACCCCCAGCTATCGGCGGTCGGGCTCCTGGACTGGAAGGCTCTCGAGCCGACCGTCGAGCTCGGCTATCGGGAAACGATCGAGGTGCTTACGCGAATGAGCAGCGATGAGCTGGCGCCCTACCGTCGTGCGGGACGAGTTGTCTTCGGGGAAGAAGCTGCGGCGGCACGTCTCAGCGCCAGCGGCGACGCTGTCCTGCCGCTCGATTCCGGCTGCGTGAAGCCGCCTGAGACTCAGTCGGCTTCGTATCGCGCCGCGGACTGATCGAGAAGGTCCGCCACATCTCCGACGATGTGTCGCAGCTCCGGCATCGCCGCGACGTCGGCGGCGGTGGCCGCGTCCTCGCGATACCCGTGGTGCTCGAATCGGATCGTGCGCCAGTTCTGCGCGTCGTTCTTCACCACGAGATCGAGCGTTGCTCCACACTGTACGGCGCTGCCGTCGAGGTTGTTCGTCACGTCGGCGACGACCTCCTGCCGCGGCCTTCCGTAGACGGCGTCGAACAGCATCTCGCCGTCGCGTCCCACGGTCCTGAGCCGGTAGTGCCCCGGTGTCAGCTCGAGCGTAAGACGCGCCGTGCCCCGGCTCTCCACGTTGACCTGCGCGAGGATCAGCCGCTGATGGGACGGTGACTGGATGCAGAACTCGCGGGCGTCAATTGCCCGCAGCGACGATGCAGGACGAAACGACACCTCGACGTTCCGATGCAGGTCGGCTGCGTATCGAATGTTGCACACATCGCAATGCGCTTCTTCTCCCAGTTCCGCGATCGTCCGCGCTCGACGCCTGGCACCGCCACAGCTCGGGCAGACGAAGTCCCACTGAAACTCGAGGAACCCTGCTTCGGCCGCACGCATGCAGAACTGCAGCGTCTCGCTTCGCTCCGTTCCGAGCTGACGCGCCACCGCATACGGGCGCATTCGGCCGATGATCCGGTCGGGGCCGGTCAGCACCAGATCTGCGAGAGTCTCGGCGACGACAGGGTCAGGGGCGAGATGCGACCACGCACGGGCCAATTCCCCGGCTCGGCGGAGCTGGTCCGGAGAACGATCCGCGAAGCCGGCAACCGCCATCGGATCGTGGACTCGATCCGGCACCCGCACATCGATACCGCGGACGATGGCCGAAAACCGCCGCAGGAGCAGGCGGGCGAGCAGACCCGCCAGCGAGAAGCGGCCGCGAGGTACGTAGTCGATGATGTATCGCACCGCACGCAAGGCCTCGTCGTATTCGCCTCGAATCCGCCCATAAAGAAACGGACCGTTCTCGAAGAAGAGCTCACCATGGACGAATCGTGGCGTCTCCCATTCGTAGGGGAGCTCCACGTAACGCATCGCGACCCCCGCTTTACGCGCTGTCGCGCGGAACAGAGAAGCGCCATCGGCTGACGGGGTGACGTCGTAGGTCACAGGCGACGAGCCAGCGGCGCGGTTATAGAGGTCGACCTGCGTCAGGTACGGGTAGATCTCCGCCGCGGAGTGACGCACCGGAATCGTCGCGCTGATCGTCCGTCGTGCGCTGCGGAGAGCGCGTACCTCGTCCGGAGACGGCAGACGCGACATGGTTTCGCCCACGCGGCGATGTTAGCACCCCCACTAGCGTGGCCATCACGCCGCGTCGGCCCGCTGATTCGAAGGAGTGCGTAGACATGAGAGTCTCTTGCGACTTCTCGAATCTGCTCTCGAGCGTGGCCAGCAACTGAGACTTGACTGACTGTTTCATATCGTGAGCTCGATTCAGGCGACAAAGTCGCCGCAGTCGTAACATGATTGCCGAATGACTCCTGATTACTCACTTCTCGGCGTCGGCGTGCTGCTCTGCGTCGCAGGCATCTGGGAGAGGTTCACGGATAAGCGAAAGCGTCGTGAGAATCTGCAGTGGATCGATTCTGCCGTGAGGACAGAGGGGGTAATCTCGCGCGTCTCCGAACGGAAAGACTATTCGGGGCACCGTGACACGTACGACAACATTGCGACCCTTGCGGTGCCTATCGTCCGTTTCCGAGCGGCCGACGGACATGATTACGAGTTCGACGGGCCGAACGGGCTGGGAGAGGTCGGAGCCAAAGTGTCGGTGGCCTACAATCCGGATTTGCCGTCGGATGCGCGCGCAATTGCAACGACCGGCTACCGTGGAGGCTGCGGCTTCATCCTCATCGCCATCGGTCTGGCCCTGGCGGCCAAAGCAATGTTTGCATGATCCGACCCCATTCACCCGCGTTGAGACTTCGAGGTTCGCGCCAGTCCAATAAGCTTCATCAACGAACCAACGAATCCGATTGCGAGGCCGATCAGCGCAACCTGGGAAGAGAAGCCCTCGAACGCTCCGAATGATACGAACCACACCACACCAAGAATCAGGAGAAACCAGGACCAGTCGCTCCAGCTCTTCGGGAGCATCGATGTGGCAAACTCCAGAACGGCCGTAAGTGCATCGAACATGTTCAGCTCAGAGGGTCAGGCCGAAGGGTAGCAAACTCTTACGCTGATGCCATCTCCTAACGCGAGCGCCGCTTGTGGAGAGGGTCGAAGAGACGCGCGAAGCTCTCGGCGTCGACCACTTCTCCCTGGAGATCGACAATCAGCGGAAGTCTCCGCGACTGTAAACGAACCGTAAGGTAGGGAGTTGCGCTGCCCTCGCCTTCGTAGTTGCCGGAATGGTAGGTCGCCGGGCGCAGGTCCTGCTCGCTGACCTCGACTGTGGAGGGTGCCATGATGCCAGCCAGAACCAACTGTAGACGATCGCCATCGACGACATCAATCCGGCTGACGTAGCAGAACTGCATGAATCCCACGATGCCGAGGATGATGAAAGCGCCCAGTGCTGCGAGGAAGCCCCCGAGTAGAAGACGCAGGTGAAAGGGTGCGAGCACACCTCCTTCTGATGGATGGATCCCGTAGGTGTGCAGAACCGACCATCCGAGCCAGAGCAGGGCGGCACCGCACAGCAGGCAGAGGGGATAGACGAGGCGCAGCTTCGTCAGCTGGCGGCTTGCGCTGTAGATCTGCTCGTGGGGCACAGTCGTTCTTCAGTCGGCGAGAAACTTTTCTACTCTGATCAGCTTCAGGTCGGGCGATTCGTCGACGAACTGGCGGAGGAGTTTGCCATGACTTGCTCCGTAGATCGCGAGGACACGCGATCCGGGCGTGGCGATTCTTGCGAGATTCGAGAAGATTTTCAGGTTCCTTTCGAAGCGCCCGGCGACCAGGTCGGCACCCTTGTAGTCGTCTCCCTTACCGAGGGCGGCGACGACGAGATAGAGGCCCTCCAGCGCGTCGTACTCAGGAGAGTTCAGCTCGAGGAGAATCTCGCGGATGGTGAGTTTCTGCCGCCGGGCGTCTGCAGCCATCATCGATGCGACGGCAGCCTGCCCACGCTCCAGAAACTTCGTATCGCCGATCGCTGCGGCATGCTGAAAGATTCCGGCAATGTTCTCGTCCTTCCGGAAATCGACCGCGTGGATCCGTTCGTGTCCGAGACGCTGGGCGAGTCTGAAGCCGATCTGCTCGGTCTCAGAATTCGAGAGCTTGTGTTCACCTTTGAGGTAGCGCTGGTACCGAAGGTTGAGTGCCTCCTCCGCGGCCCGTTCGACCTCCAGGGCAATGTGCGTCGGACTGAATCGTGCCAGACGATCGACTACGTCGATGATCTCTTTCTGACGCGTTTCACTTCCGATGTCAGCATCCTCGGTCTTGACGAAATCACCACTCCCTCCCATGTGGAACGAGCCGACGATCATCACCTCGGGGAGGGAAGCCTCAGCTGCGGCGAGCGGAGCAGAAGTAACGGAAAGCAGAACGAGCAGACCTGATGCAAACCATCTCATGTCGATGACCCCCGACGAGGCTGTGCCGCGCAAGCAATTGGTTCCAGCTGATTACGCGCCTGTTCGCCTGAGGTTTCAACCTGCGCCCTCTCACAGGTTTCGCGAAGATGGTGCGCCTTCACCGTGGTGCCAGACGATCAATCATTGCTCCCGGATCCGGCCGCCGCCGGTTGGGGTTCATTCGGGGGCTGCGGCGGCGGAACAGCGCCTGCCATGGGGTTTGTCGGGAAGAGCGGCATCCCCCTGTTCTTGCTGACCCTCAGAGTGAGGGAGCCTGACCACGTCTGCGTCAACGGAGCAGTGACTCCACCGAAGGCACTGCGACTCCATGACGACGAGAGCTGTGCGGCCGCGAGGGATCCCAGCCAGGCGGGAGACCACTGCAGCGAGGCGTTGTACTGCTCCGACGCCGACTCGTTGCTCAGGACAGCATTCTCCGAGCGGCTGAACGAGGCGCTCGGCTGAAAGGAAAGCGAGAGTCCGGGAATCGCAAAGCTCGGCTGCAGTGACGCGGTGAGCGTGTCGGTCACTCCGAGAACCGGAACGCCCTCCGTGCGACTTCCCGACAGTGAGGCGGAGATCGTCACGTTCTGCAGTGGCGAGCCGCTCGCGCTGAGCGACACACTCGTCATGTCCTGATCGGCGAACGGACTGATCGCATCACGGGTCCGCTGCAGCGAGACAGACTGCGAGAGACTGAGCCGGCCGAAGGATTCGGAGAATGACGCGGAGAGTCCGGTTTGCTCGCGGCGCGTCTCCTGGACGAATGTTGCGACATCAGCCGCTCCGCGGTCTTCAGTCCAGTTGGCGCTGACATTCGCGAAGACACGCCCGAGACGCCGGGAAGCACCGACGTTGAAGCCCGTCTGATTCGCGTCGGGCAGAGTCGACTCGCTGGAGCGCCCCTGATCCTGCCGCCGTGCCGCGATGTTCAGCGATGTCTCGCCGACCGTTTTCCCAATGGCGACGTCGAACATGAGACGGTCCGCGACGCCACCCGGGTAGATGCCACGGTTCGCAGGGTTGACGAAGTTCGCGCCGATGTTCCGGATGTTCGCGGAATAGCTCAGTGTTCCACGAGTTCCCGTCATCCCGACGCGCATCGCTGTTCCCTCGCGCGAGCTCACCGATCCGCTGTCCTCGACTTCGAGCGTTCCCTGCGCAGCTTCTGCGACTAGCGACAAAGCGGAACTGATGTCGTAACGGCCGAACACTCCGAACGTTCGAAGCGACGAGGAGGGCTGGGCGAAAAGCGTGTCGCCCTCTTCGTCGACTTCGAGCCCGATGAGTCGGATCTGATATCGCCGCCCCTCCGGAGTCGCAAACGCGGCGCTGCGGATCTCCGGTGTCTGCTGCAGGCCCGACATCACGCCATGCACGGCGGTACTGACCGGCTGGTAATAGCTGACGGAGCCGAACGGAAGCCGCGCCTTCGCGACCACGCCGGTCATTGCTGTACCTGAAACGAGAAACTCGGCTCCATGCGTGAAGTCAGGAGTGGTGTAGCCGAACAGAGCGCCCACGCCGGTCAGCCGCTCCTCGCTGGTCCCGGCCCGAATGAGCCAGTTGCGGCTCTCCTGGACGAGGCGGTTCGGGTCGAACGCCCCGGCATACGACAGGTCCCCGGTGAACTTCCCTTCGGCGCTCGCTCCGCCGAGATCCCCCTGAGTGGAGACGCTCGCACGTCCGCTTGCCGGCTGCTCCTTACCGTCGGTCGCCATCACGTTCGGAGCGATCACGTAGTTCTTTCGCACCGCTGCCTGGTCCGCCGTAGAAATCTCCTGGTCGAGAGCGACGGTGTCGAAGGACGATGACGCGACGAGCGCCACCAGACGTGCCGACGTCAATGCGGAATCACGAATACTGATCGAGCGCCAGCGGCTCGCAGTTCCGCGAACGTCGCCGGGAAAGACGGCCGTCACTCGCCAGAGGAAGGTCCCTGGCCCGATTCGCTGCAGGTCCTGGAGGCTCGGACGCCATTCAGGAGTCGTGATTCGGCCGCCGCCATGCTCGACTCCCGGCTCCGCGATGATGTTCGTGCCTGCGGTGCCAAATCGGATCGTGCGCCGCACGGCAGGATCTTCACTGAGTCTTTGAAGTTCGACTTCGTAGCCGGAGGCGCCGGGAACGAGTGTCCAACTCAGACGCGGAAGCTCGGAGTCGACGACCGCGCCATCCTCCGGAGCGTAGATCGTCAGTTCCGTCGCGCTGTCCGCCTGAAAGACGACACGGACACGCGCTGGTTCGGCATACGCCGGCTCGTCCACGGTGAGCTCGAGGTCGTATCCCGCCGCGCTCCATGGCAACGTCGGGATCGGCATCGCCGTACAGATCTGTGCGGTAGTGTTCGGGATGCTGCGGCACGGGCGGTCAGTCGTGATCAGGTACCCACCGGCCACGGTCGCCGTGAATTGATCGAAGACGAAACCGGCGTCATGGGGATTTGCGACCGACCGCAACTTCCACCGTCCCCGAATGGTCCCGGTGCCGGTCGTCGCGAGCTGTCCCGCTGCGAAGATCCCCTTGCCGCTGGCGATGCTCTGTCCAGGATTCGGGTAACGGATGGCAATCGTGGTGACGGCGAGCGGCGCCCGCAGATCGTCGGCGGCGAACAGCGTCAAACGGACGTCGTCGGCCGACAGACCGCCATCAGGATTACGCATCGTGAGCCGGTAGCCTCGGGATGTCGATGCGTTCGGGCCGACTGTGACGCGTACCGCCGCGGAAGTGGGAGTGAGAAAGCGGGTGGATTCGATCTGCACATTCGCCGGATCCTCAGAGATCGCGACCACGCCCGGCGCGAAGTTCCGTCCGACGACGATCACTTCCTGCGATCGAGCCGGTACGACGAGTGAGGCGGGATGGATCGCGGTAACCACCGGCCCGGCACCGGCTGCCGCCGCGAGAACCGTAACGCTGAGTGGCGCCTCCGCGGAGAGATTGCCGCTGGTACCGCGGAAGAGAAGCTGAAGAGGCATCGTCGTCGCCTGGGCGTGCATACCCGCCATGATCGTGACGAGCTGTGAGCTGCCGGCGTTGAGCGTGAAGTTCTGCGGGGAGGCACTCACGCCATTCTGAGCCGCGGGGCCCGTTACGCTGATCGGCGAGTTGAAACCGCCACCTGCGGTCGAGCTCACGACCACCTGGGTGCTCTCGCCCGCCCGCACGGTTATCTGTTGAGGGGTGAGCAGAAGGGCGAAAGAGGGTTGAGCCGCGGGAGTAAACACGACCCCTGCGCTCGCGCTTCGAGAGATCGTGCCACTCGTTCCCGTGAAGGTTACGGTGACGGTACCGGACGCACTCGCAGGGACGTTGACGACCACGTCCTGAAATTGACCCGCGGTCAGGGTGAAGTTGGCCGGGGTGACGCTTGCTCCGGCAA
This sequence comes from Thermoanaerobaculia bacterium, assembly GCA_036385045.1. GTDB lineage: Bacteria > Acidobacteriota > Thermoanaerobaculia > Gp7-AA8 > Gp7-AA8 > QHVT01. The sequence continues at coordinate 29,020 of DASVLC010000390.1, forward strand.
CACCGCCGGCTACGGCGCTCACGTGAATGATGCCGTTGAAGCCGTTCTGCCCCGTCGCCGTCACCCGGATCGTAGCCGGCTGGCCAGCCGTGACCGAGGATCCGGGCCCGTTCGCGACGAGTGCAAAATCCGGCTGGGGGGCGGCCGTGATGTTCACGAAGATCGGTGCCACCTTCGTCTGCGTTCCGTGGGCGGCCGTCACGAGAAAGTTAGCGCTGCCGGTTGCCGCTCCTTCACGCGCACGCACCGCGATGACGCGCGTTGCGGTGCCGTTCGCAGCAAGTGTCAGAGTGAACGAGGAAGGGTCGACGTCGAGTCTCGATGGGTTGTGATCCGTCGAGAGATTGACTGTCCCGGAGAATCCATTCAGCGAGCGCAGTGTTACCGTCACGTTCTGAAATTCTCCATGACGCACGTCGAAGCGGTCGGGAACCGCGCTCACCTCGAAGCTTGGCGGAGCCGAGACAACGACGCGTAGCGTGTCGGTCTTTGTCTGGTTGGAACTGAAGACGACGTTGACGTCGTAGGTGCCGGGTGCCGTACCTGGAGCGGCGCGGACATTGAAGTTGATCGCGTTGTACGGGGGATTCAGGAACTGCTCGACCGGAGTGAACGTCAGCCCTGACGGGACGGTATCGAAGTAGACGCGGATGGAGGCATTGAATCCCGGGTCGTGATTGATCGCTGCCTGAAAGTTCGCTCCGGCCGGATCGCCTGCTGTGACCGAGACGCTCGTCGGTGTCAACTCCGGCGTGAAGGTCTGGGCAAGGGCCGGCACTGAGGCGGCAAGCGAGAGCAGCGCGACTATGACTCCTGGTACATGAACGATTGAGCGGCGCATCGTCTGAACTCCCTCTGGTTGATTTCTCTGCTGCTGATCAACGCGCAAAGCGAGTCGCCTCGGGACCAGACGCAACCGCATTTCCGATCCGGAAAGAAAAACGCCGCGCCCTCAATGGGCGCGGCGTCCGTTCCTCGATCTCTCTATCAACGCTTCAGTTCAGCCCACCCGCTGCGACGATGTTGCCGCCACCCGCAGCGACGATCGATGCGCCGTCGGCTCCGACTAGCTGTCCCCCGCTTACACGGAACAGACCTTGTTTGCCCGGAACGAGCGCGGCCTGTGTCGAGCTGTTGAACGTCATGCCGCTCGTGTAGCGGATCACGTTTCCGAGGCGCCACTTCTGGTCTGCGCGGTTCTCGTCCGACCAGAGGCAGAGGGGGCGGTTGCTGGAGAAGTGCGACCCGGCAGCGGCGAGAACGAAGCCGGTGTTATGACCGATACGTCCGCTTCCCCACCAGGCGAAGTTCTGAAGCGCATTTCCGTTCGAGCTGAAATCGCAGGAAGCGAGAACGATCTCAGAGCCCTTGCTGCGGCTTTTTGCCGTGGCACAGAGGTTTCCTCCTCCTACGATGATCCTTCCACGGTCGATCTTTACCTGCTGATTTGCCGACCCGTGACACGTGAAGGCAATCAGGCGCGCTCCGGCACGCACCGAGCCGCCCTCGGCGTCGAGGCAGACGCCTCCGTCGTTGTTGACGAGAACCTGCGCCTGTGCGGCGGTCGCCGTCAGTACCATCACTGCGAATGTAAGTCCGATCACTCTCTTCATCTTTCGGCTCCTCTTCCGCCTTCCGGCGGAGTTTTCTGATCTCATTCACTAACGCGCAGTCAGGCTGGAAAAGAGGCCATTGAGGTTCGGACAGGGGGTGTTGACCGGAAGGAGGCGCTGCTACAATGGCACTGTTTAGTACAAATTTGGAAGGTGTGAACCGGTGCCGAACACTGCGGACGTTACCGAACTGCTCGTCAACTGGAGTCGAGGAGACAAGGCCGCGCTCGACCGGCTGATGCCGCTGATCTACGAAGAGATGCGCCGCATCGCCGCGCGCTACCTCCGCAATGAGCGGAGCGAGCACACACTTCAGCCGACGGCGCTTGTGAACGAGGCGTACATGAGGCTCGTCGGGCAGAAAGATGTCTCGTGGCAGAACCGTGCCCACTTTCTCGGAGTCTCGGCCGAGATCATGCGGCGCATCCTCGTGGATCACGCGAGGCGACGCCAGGCAGAAAAGCGCGGAGGAGGAGTCGATCTCGTGACGCTCGACGACCAGATCGACTGGCCCGATCAGAAAGACCTCAGTCTCCTGGCCCTCGACGACGCGCTGACTCTTCTCTCCGAGCTCGATCCACAGCAGAGCAAGGTCGTCGAGCTCCGCTTCTTCGGCGGGCTGTCCGTCGAGGAGACCGGAGAAGCTCTCGGCATTTCCGCGACGACCGTCAAGCGCGAGTGGCGTATGGCGCGTGCCTGGCTTCTACGACAGTTGCAGCCTTCGTCCGACTCCTAGGTTCTTCGCATGGTCCGTTCAAAGGCGATTTCGCGCGTCTCTTCTTGAACATGGTTCTCACAGCCGAGCGTTGGCAGCGACTCAAGGTGCTGTTTTCGTCGATCGCGGATCTGCCGCCGAATCTGCAGTCGGAGGCGATCGCGCGCGAGTGCGGAACGGACGAGGAGTTACGTCGGGAGATCGTGATGCTCGTCGAGGAGGATCGGCGCGCGACCGGTTTCGTCGACCGGCCCGCGGCGGCTCAGCTCATTGTTCGCGATCTTGCGCCTCTGCCGCCGGAGACCATAGGACGCTACAGGATTCTCTCGGAGATCGGTCACGGCGGAATGGGGACGGTCTACCTCGCGGAACGCGAGGGTGAGTATCACCAGCGTGTCGCCATCAAAGTCATCCGTCGTGGAATGAACTTCGACCACGTCGTCCGCCGCTTCATGCGCGAACGTCAGATCCTGGCGAACCTGAAGCACCCGAACATCGCCAGACTTCTCGACGGCGGCACGACGCCCGACGGGCTGCCCTACTTCGTCATGGAGTACGTCGAAGGGGTGCCGATCGACGCTTTCTGCCGCCAGCGTGGACTCTCTTTGTCCGCACGTCTCGAACTCTTTCTCGACGTCGCGTCGGCGGTCCATGCAGCGCATCAAAACCTCGTGGTCCATCGAGACATCAAGCCCTCCAACATTCTCGTCACGAGCGACGGAGAGCCGAAGCTTCTCGACTTCGGAATCGCCAAACTGCTCGACGAGAGCGGCGCCGACGATCAGACCGCGACGGAGTTTCGCGCGATGACGCCCGAGTATGCGAGTCCCGAACAGGTTCTCGGTCTTCCCCTGACGACGGCGAGCGACGTCTACTCGCTCGGGGTGGTGCTCTGCGAAGTGCTAACGGGAGAGCGTCCGTTCCGATTCGACAAGCGAGCCCCGGCCGAGATGCTGCGCGTGATCTCTGAATCCGAGCCGAGGCGGCCGAGCACTCTGGCGAGCCACGATGGGACCGTCGCACGAAGCCTGCGTGGCGACCTTGACACGATCGTTCTGACGACCCTTCGCAAGGACCCGGTCAGGCGTTATGCTTCTGCCGAAGCTCTTGCAAGCGATATCAGACGTTACCTCGACCAGCTCCCTGTTCGTGCACGGCCCGATACCTTCCGGTATCGAACCGCGAAGTTCCTTCGACGGAACGCCGTGTCGACGTCGGCCGCCGCGCTGGTTCTGATCGCACTCGTCGGCGGGAGTGTCGCGACCGCACGGCAGGCGATTGCGGCCAGAAAGGCGCAGCAGAAAGCGGAGGGCCGGTTTTCGGAGGTGCGGCGGCTGGCGAACTCGATGCTGTTCGAGCTCGAGCCGGAAATCGCTCTCCTTCCAGGCTCCACCTCCGTAAGACAGAAGCTGGTCGCGACTGCCACCGGCTATCTCGATAGCCTCTCCACCGAAACCGACGATCCGGGACTGAAGTTCGAGATTGCAACTGCATACCGCAAGGTCGCAGAGGTTCAGGGAAATCCATACTCATCGAACCTCGGTCATCCGACCGAAGCTCTGCGGAGTTATGCCGAGTCGCGCCGCCTGCTTGAAGCGCTGATTGCGACCAATCCCAACGACCCAGCCATCCTCGAGTCGTTCGCGCATACTCTCGTCGGAGAGGCCGACGTGGCCTCTCAACAGCTCGACCTCGAACGCGCAGAGAAGCTGTACAGCAGGGCGATCGCTTCTTTCGAGAGGGTGATTCCCCAGGTGCGGGAAAACCTCGAGATTCAGAGGGTGTTCGCTGCGGCGATCACCAAGCGCGGCGATCTTCTGGGCAATCCCGGGACCTCAAACCTCGGCCGGCCCGACGAGGCCCTCCTGGAGCTTCAACGGGGACTGGCTCTGCGTCGGAATCTTCTGAAGCGGTACCCCACGGACGATCGCCTTGCCCGAGACATCGCGCAGAGCCTGATGAAGATCGGCTACATGTTGAACGTGCGCGGGGATACGGAAGAAGCGCTGGCGCTGAACCGTCGTGCTCTCGAGGTCATGGAAGAGGTGGCCGACAGGAATCCAAACTCCGCCATCGATCTGCAGGATCTCTCCATGGCCTACCTGATGACCGGTCTCCCCTTACGGGACAGCGGGCGTCTCACCGAATCGCTCGGACTGATCGGGGAGTCTCTCGCCATCATGGAACGGCTCTCCGCGCGCGATCCCGCGAGCGCTCTCTGGCGGCGTAATCGCTCAGTGATCCATAACCATCTCGTGCAGACGAACACCGATCTCGGGCGTTTCGACGAGGCATTGAGGCACGCAGAGCGTTCCATCGCCCTGGCAACCGAGCTGTGGGACATGGACAGGGAGAATGATGACGCGGGAATGGACCTCGTCATCGCGTACCGGCGGTCCCTCGACGCTCTCGTGGCGACCTACCGTTTCGATCAGACGGCTGCACGAGCCCGCACCACGCTTCAATTGCTGGCCGGGCTGAACACAGAAGGAAATCAGCGAGCCGTGCTGGAGCGTGCGATCGTCGAGTCGCGTCTCGGCCGAGCGCTTGCTGCTCGAGGCGATCGTTCGACGGCACTAGCGCATCTTCGTCACTCCCGCGTGGCGTTCGAGGGGCTGATGAATGCCGGCTCGGACGATGCGTTGACGAAAGACGAGCTTGCACTCGTCCACTACTACGAAGCCGTTGCTCTGGGAGCCGGCTCCAGTGAAGATGCCTGCCGTGCCATGGTGTCAGCGAGCGAAGTCTGGAGCATGATGCGCGAAGCGGGAACGTTGCGGTGGCGAAGCCGCGACACGGCGAGCGAGGCAGCTCAGGCCGCGGCGCGGTGCCGTTCCTGATCCCTGATCGTGTAGATTCGAAGTCGGACGTTCTGCCAACGCCCACGACGCCCCATGCTGGACTCAAATAGCGCGCTCAGACTTTGAGACGCCCCCGAAATCCTCGCACGGCGTAATACGATTCGGCACCGTTGTGATAGACGAAGACCTGGCCGAAGCGACGATCGCAGAATAGTGCGCCGCCGAGTTCCCGGATGTTCGTGGGAGTCTGGACCCAGCTCGAGGTCTTGAGGTCGAACTCCCCGAGGCGCTGCAATTCCCTGTACTGTTCCTCGGAGAGAAGCTCGATCCCGATCGAAGCTGCCATTTCGACCGCGCTGCCTCGTGGCTTGTTCTCTTTGCGAGAGTTGAGAGCCTCGCGGTCGTAGCAGAGGCTGCGCCGGCCTTTCGGAGTTTCCGCCGAACAGTCGCAGAACGTGACCTTTCCGGTCTTCTTGTCATAGCCGATGACATCCGGCTCGCCGCCCGTCTCCTCCATCGCGTGGAGCGCCTGCAATTTGCTCGGACTGGCTTCCAGCTTCTTCGCCACCAGCGCCCAGTCGATTCCCTTGTGGCGCGCCATGTTCTTCTCGAATCTGCTTTCGAGCGTGGCGAGCAACTGGGACTTGATTGACTGTTTCATGGCGTCGGCTCGCTTCGCAGCAGGATCGGTTGGGATGGTGATCCGCAACCAATGATCGGGCTGAGAGTCACGCGCGGAGATGTTAACGCGTGTTGCGCCGTATCTCCACAGGACCGAACTGCACGTCGAGCCAGTCGTGCAGTTCGCGGTCGAGATGATCGCGCCAGCCATAGGTCGAGTGGCCGGCAGGGTAGGTGAGGTGTCGCTTCGATTCCGCGAGTGTTCCGAAGAGGCGGAAGAGTGGAAGCTGCGCGGTCTCGTACGGAAAGATCGGATCGTGCCTGCCGTTCATCATGAGAACCGGGGCCTTCACCCGCGGTGCGTAGTTGAACGGCTGGATTTCGGGAGGGAACCCTTCGGCTGTCGAGTGCCGTGCAACGAGACCGCCGAGGAGCAGGGTGCCGGTACGTAGCCGCGGCTCGAGTGAGAGGAAGAGTGGCGCCCACGTCGCGCCGAAGCTGATCCCCTGATAGCCGACCTTCGTCGCATCGACGTCCTCGCGGCTCTCGAGATAGTCGATCGACTGGCTGACCTCGGCGGTCCACTGCAGGACGTGATCGCGGTACGAGGTCCGTCCCGCTTCAAAGGGATGGAATCCATCCTGCCGTTCGTAAGACCCCTTCCAGATTGGAAGAAGCACCGCCCGGCCGCCGCGGATCAGTGACTCCGCATAGCTCCAGCCGAAAATTTCATTCTCGGTGGCGCTGGAGGGAGAACGATAGAACGTGGCGGCGCCGCCCATCTGGATCATCACCTGATACGGAGGCTTTGCCGAACGTGGCAGGTAGAGCCAGGCGATCATCCGTTCGCTGCCGTACCCCGCTGCGTAAGAAACCTTCTGCTTGATCCAGTGGCGAGACGATTCGTCGATCGATTCGATGCGCGGCTCGAGAGCGGCACGCTCCCGCTCGAAGAAGCGGGTGAAGACTTCGAACACCTCGTCCGAAACCGGCTCCATCGATGCGAAATCAGCGGGTGGCTTTTCAGTGAGCAGGCGAGACAACTCCTCGGGCATCGGTTTGTCGCTGACGGTCCGGATGCAGCGGAATCCGTTCCCTTCCGAACGATCGAACGGAGCGACGAGCTCCGGGAGTAGATATACGTACGACGGATCCGCCCACGACCCGCCGAGCGTCAGCCGTCGTCCGCTCTCGGTCGTGTCTGCGGCCCATTCGCGCAGGTTGCCCGCCATGTCGATCGCACCGTATGCGCTGCCATCACGCGTGGCAGCGGCTGCGCGCGGCGCGCTCGTTTCGTAGTTTGCCTTCGGAAGTGTCAGGCCGGGAAGGAGCTGCAGATCCCCCGCGGTGTCGGCGTGATACCAGTGATAGACGGTCGGGAGCTGCTTGCCCGAAAATTCGGCGAAGGCCGCTGCCTCATACCAACTGATGCCACTCACGGGGGTCTCTTCTTCGCCGTCCGGATGGCTACCGAGGCGCCAGCCGGCCGGTCCGGGACGTGCGGTGGCATCCCTGAAGCGGGTCATTGCTTCGTCGAACGAAAGCGTGCGATCGCCATCCCGAAAGGGATGCTTCCAGAGTTCCGGCCGTGAGTAACCGCCGGCGGTGACGAAACGCGCGAACTCGCGGTTGGTGACCTCGGAGCGGTCGATCAGAAATGGATCGAGCCTGACGGATGACGCCGGTGAGATGGTTCCAACCGCCCATAGACGGACATCACCGCCGGGGATGAAGAGCATGTCGCCGTCGGGTGTGTCGCTTCCGCGGAGCGTGAAGCTGACCTTTTCACCCGGCGACGCCGTGAGTAGCTGAGCCGGCCGATGTCCGGTCAACGCCGCGCGCCAGTGGAGCGGTCCCCGCGGGACGCGAATCGACTCGAGAGGCGTTCGCCGAGAGAAGTCCACGAATCTTCACTGCCGATGGGGCGGATCGAGATTGCTGCTCCGGAAGGAGCAGAGGAAACAGAGACAAGAGACGATGTCGCCTCCCACGCCTCCGCCGGCACCGCGCCGCCTCGGCGCTCGACCTCCGTGGCGAGGGCAAAGCCTTCGACGAACTTGAGTTCGCGTGCGAACTGCTCGATCCGTGGGATCGATTCGGCGACGAATGCGGCACGCCGACTTCGGCTGACGGCGATCGATGCGAGGACGAGCAGTGCGATGCCAGCGAGGGCAATGCCGGCAAGCACGGGGAGCTTGATGCGCGAGGGGCGACGCGACTCACTCGCCGCGTCACGGATCGCGACGAGCGAATCACGCAGCTGCTGTGCCGTGATTCGTCGCGACGGCTCCTTCTCGAGGCAGCAGGCAATCAGATGATCGAGCTCACGCGACGCGGTCCTGCTGATCTGTGACGGAGGTGGCGGCGCGTCTTTGAGAATCGACGAGATCAGAGCTGGCGGCGAGTCGCCGCGGAAGGGACGGCTTCCCGTCGACATCTCGTAGAGCATGACGCCGAGGGCGAAAACGTCACTGGCTGGACCGAGGTCGCGCCCTTCGATCTGTTCAGGAGACATGTAAGGGAGGGTGCCGACGATCTGTCCCTGCTGCGTCGGGCCGTGCACGAGCGTCGGGTCGTTTGCGACGACCGCTCTTGCCTCGACCTTCCTGGCCAGTCCGAAATCGAGCACCTTCACCCGACCATCGGCGGTGACCATCACGTTGCCAGGCTTGATATCGCGGTGGACGATCTCTTTCTCATGCGCGGCAGCCAGCGCATCTGCCAGCGGGATCGCGAGCTCGATCACGCGAGATGCGGAAAGACCCTCGTTCGGGATGAGGTGGCTGAGTGTGGTTCCCTCGATGAGCTGCATCGTCAGAAAGGGGACACCCTGGGCCTCCTCGACGGAGAACACGGTCACGATGCCGGGATGATCGAGAGCTGCGAGCGTTTTTGCCTCGCGCTCGAATCGGGCGAGTCGAATGGTCGCTTCGCCCCGCTCAGAGGGCAGAACCTTGAGCGCCACCTCACGCCCCAGACGCGTATCCAGTGCTCGATACACCTCGCCCATCCCTCCTCGGCCGAGGAGCGAGACGATCTCGTAGTGCGCCAGGCGAGACGTCGGCTCGAGCTGCATGGTAGAGCTCGATTATAGGTCCCGCGCTCGGAATGCCCTCTGGATTGCTCGCCATTGCGAGGAACGAAGGTCGTATAGGCGGACTGATCCTTGGAAACCTGAAAACAGGGAGTAGCCTGTCGCAATTCGGTTCTGTTAAACTTTTGGTCCTCAATATAGTTTTGCTCTCATCGGTGGGAGCGATATTCAATCAGGCGACGACGGAGAACCCGTGCGTTCAGCCGGAACCCGAACGTATTACATCCCTGGAGGGGTTTGCAGACATGAATCGAATCGGATCGAAGCTGGCAATCGTCACCCTGTCCCTGATCCTTGCAACCTCGGCGATCGCGGCGCCGGGCGGCCAGGGGAAGTTCCGGACGTCCGAGCGCGGCATTCCGGATCGTTATATCGTCGTCTTCAACGACGGCGTTGCCGATGTTCGCGGCGCGATGAACGACATGGCCGCAAGCCACGCGGCCGTTCCGGGGCATGTCTACAGCAGCGCGCTGAAGGGATTTTCGGCGCGCATGTCGGAAGGGATGGCCAAGCGCCTGTCTAACGACCCGCGTGTCGCGTGGGTCGAGCAGGACGCGATCATCCAGCTCGAGGCGACGCAGACGAATGCGACGTGGGGACTCGACCGGATCGACCAGCGAAACCTGCCACTCAACGGTTCATACACCTATGACACGACCGCATCGAACGTGAACGCCTACATCGTCGACACCGGGATTCGGCGGGGCCACACCGATTTCGGCGGTCGGGCCGTCACCGGATTCGACGCGATCACCTCGGGCGGAACCGGCGAGGACTGCAATGGCCACGGCACACACGTCGCGGGCACGGTCGGCGGATCGACGTGGGGCGTCGCCAAGGGCGTGAAGCTTTACGCGGTGCGCGTTCTCGACTGCAACGGCTCGGGCACGACCGCGGGGGTCATTGCCGGGGTCGACTGGGTCACGGCGAATCACATCAAGCCGGCGGTTGCGAACATGAGCCTCGGCGGCGGGGCCTCCTCTTCGCTCGACCAGGCCGTGCAGAACTCGATCAACGCAGGTGTCGGGTATGTGGTCGCGGCAGGTAACGGCGACTTCCGCGGGCGCCAGCAGGATGCCTGCAACTCCTCGCCCGCGCGCGTGGCCGCTGCGATGACCGTCAGCGCCTCGAACAGTTCCGACGCAAAGGCTTCGTGGGCGAACTACGGCAACTGCGTCGATTTCTTCGCGCCCGGCGTCTCGATCACGTCAGCCTGGCACAGCAGCAATACCGCCACGAACACGATCAGCGGCACCTCGATGGCCGCGCCGCACGTGGCCGGTGCCGCGGCGCTCTACCTTGCGGGCAACACGGGAGCCACTCCTCTGCAGGTCCGTGACGCTATCTACGCCAACACGACGAAGAACAAGGTGACGTCGTCGAGCACGACCAACAATCACCTGCTCTACACCACCGGTCTCTTCGCTGGAGGCGGTGGCGGCGAGCCGCCGCCGCCCAACGTCGCTCCAACGGCCAACTTCACCTACGCGACATCTGGCCTGACGGTCAACTTCACCGACACGAGCACCGACTCGGACGGCTCGATCTCCTCGCGGAGCTGGAACTTCGGTGACGGCACCACGTCCACGGCCACCAACCCGTCGAAGACTTACGCGGCCGGCGGAACCTACACAGTCGGCCTCACGGTGACGGACAACGGCGGCGCGACGGGATCGACCTCGCAGAGCGTGACGGTAACTGCACCACCGTCGGGCGGAGGCATCAGCCTGTCGGTCAACGGCTACAAGAACAAGGGCGACAAGTATGCGGACCTGACGTGGAGCGGCGCGACGGGGACGAACGTCGACGTCTATCGCGGCACGACCAAGTTCTCGACGGCGAACAACGGTGCTTACACCGATGGCCCGAACGGCAAGGGCGGCGGCTCGATCACCTACAAGGTTTGCCAGACCAACTCGACCACGGTCTGCTCCGCCTCGGTCACCGTCAACTACTGATCGACCGGATTACCCATCACGAAGGCTCCGGGGCAACCCGGAGCCTTTTTTTGCGGTGTCACCAGATCCGGACGCGCTCTTCCGGCTTGACGTAGAGCGGGTCGTCTTCTTTCACGTCGAATGCCTCGTACCAGGCGTCGACGTTGCGCAGCGGCGCGAACGCGCGGATCATGCCGGGGGAGTGGGGGCCGTTGACGATCTGCTGGCGCAGCGAGTCGTCGCGGAAGATGGTCCGCCAGACCTGCGCCCATCCGAGGAAGACGCGCTGATCGCCTGTGAAGCCATCGATGACTGGCGCCGGTTCGCCGCCGAGCGAGAGGCGGTAGGCGTCGAGGCCGACGAGGATCCCGCCAAGATCCGCGATGTTCTCTCCCATGGTCAGGCGGCCGGTCAGATGAAGTCCGGGATGCTGCGGAAATTTGAACGCCTCGTACTGTGCGCCGAGCCGTGAGGCCTGCACTTCGAATTTAGCGGCGTCTTCGGCGGTCCACCAGTCACGAAGAAGCCCGTTGCCGTCGGACTTGCGTCCCTGATCGTCGAAGCCGTGTGTAATTTCGTGGCCGATTACTCCACCAATCGCGCCGTAGTTGACTGCCGGGTCGGCATCGGGATCGAAAAAAGGAGGCTGAAGGATGGCCGCGGGGAAGACGATCTCGTTCTTGGTTGAGCTGTAGTAGGCGTTGACGGTCTGCGGCGTCATGCCCCACTCGTCCTTGTCGACCGGCTGACCGATGCGGCTGATGTCGTACGCCCAGCGGAACTTCGCTGCGCGTTCGCTGTTGCCGGCGAGGTCTCCCTCACGAATCTCGAGCGCGGAGTAGTCGCGCCACTTCGTGGGGTAGCCGATCTTCAGTCCGAACTTCGAAAGCTTCTCCAGCGCCTGCTCGCGCGTTTCGGGCTGCATCCACTCGAGATTCTCGATGCGGGACTTCATCGCGACGCGGAGGTCGGCGACGAGCTTCTCCATCTTCGCCTTCGACTCGGGTGGGAAGTGCTCGGCAACGTAGGTACGGCCGATCGCCTCTCCCATGACGCTCTCGGCACCGCTGACCGCGCGCTTCCAGCGCGGCCGCTGCTCCTCGACCCCATTGAGGAACTTCGAGCGGAACTCCCAGTTGGCGTCCGCAAAACGCTTCGAAAGATTCGGCGCGGCGTCGTCGGCGAGATGGAAGGCTTGCCAGGCTTTCAACGTCGAGACCGGCGTGGCGGCGAAGATCTTCGCGATTTTCGGAAATGCGGTGTTCTGCCGCAGGACGAAGCGGTCGGCTTTCTGCAGTCCCGCGGCGGTGCGCCAGTTGCGCCACGGAAAGCCGGGCGCGGCGCGTTCGAGCTCTGGCAGCGTCATGGCGGTGTAAGTTTTGTCGCGATCCCGGCTCTCGGCGCGCGACCAGTGCGCCTCGGCAATGCTGGTCTCGAGGGCAACGATCGCGGCCGCATGCTTCTCCGGTTCCGGCCACTCGACCAGACGCAGCATGTCGGTTACGTACTGCTGATACCGGTCCTTCTGCGGCTTGAAGTTTTCGCGGAGATAGAACTCGCGATCGGGGAGGCCCAGACCCGACTGGCTGAGATAGAGCGCATAACGGTCGGGATTCTTGCCGTCGTCGGAGACCGAGGGGGAGAAGAACGAACGGCCAAAGCCGGAACGGGAGGCTGCCATCAGACGCGCGATGTCGGCATGCGAGCGCGCGCGCTTGATCGCCTTCAGATGTGGCTGAATCGGTTTCGCGTCGAGCTCTTCGACGGTCTTCTCATCGAGCCAGGCACGATAGATTGCCGCGACCTTCGCCTCGTCGGATCCGGCCGCAAGCGTCTCATCGGCTGCCCAGCGTTCGAGCAGCGCTTGCACCCGCGCCTCGGAGAGGTCCCGCAAAATCGCGAACGAGCCGAAGTTCAGTCGGTCGGCCGGAATCGTAGTCTTCGCCACCCAGGTGCCGTTGGCGTACTTGAAGAAATCATGACCCGGACGAACGGTGCGGTCCATCCCGTCGAGATCGATACCCCACGAGCCGAAACGTCCGGCGACGGGAGACGGTGCAGCGGCCGGCTGTTCTCCTCCGTCAAAGAGCGACTCCATCGTGCAGTCGACGTCGAGACATCGATTGTCCGCAACGATTGATGTGAAGGGCAGAAGAGAAAGGACTGCAGCCGCAAGAACGTAAGTCTTGGAATTCATCTGATGGGTTCCCTCGTAGTCTGGTACCGACGATAACCGACGATAACAGATTGGTGGTGCGTGGATATTCGACGCGAAGCGCTACCAGCCGCCTCCACCGCCGCCGCCTGACGACCCGCCGCCACCGGAGGAGCCGGAGCTGGAACTGCTCGGCGCAGCAACACCGACCGCCATCCCGGCGGCTGCGACGGCCCAGCTTCCCGTTGCTCCCGCTCCTCCGAAAGCACCCCCGCCGCCGCTCCAGCTGGCGATTGACGACGAGGATGAGGTCGAGGACGACGATGACGAATGCCAGCTCTCGTGAGCGTGAGAGGTAGCGGCTCCGGGAAAGCTCTTGAACCATCTGGCGACGTCCTTGTCGAGCCCGAAGGCGAGAACGTACGGATACCAGGCATCGTCCAGAGAGGGGTGCTCTTTTCGGAGCTCCTGACGGAAGTAGTTTCGCGCCGCGCCGAGCATCTTGCGGAAGGCGATCGCCTCGCGGCTCTCTCTCGAGCGAAGCGTATGTACGGCGGTCGCAAAAATCCAGAGAGCGACGGCGGTCAGGGCGAGTTGCATTTCGAACGTCAGATCAGGAGAACCAAGGTTTGCGGATCTCCAGATGAGGAATCCGATTACACCAGTGACGATAGTTGCGGGAATCATCGAGGCGAGTGCAGACGGGATTCCGAGAGACTTACGAATGCGCCAGGAGTTCGGAGCAATGGTCATGAATGCGCAAACCACCAGACTCACGAAGCCGCCGATGAGCGCTGCCACGAGGAGCGTGCGATCCTGCATGACCATGTGGACCAGTGCTGCGATTACACCGAGAAAGAGCAGCATCGGGACGATCCCGGATGGTTTGGCAGGTTTGCCCTTCGGCAGACGCTCCTCAACGAGTGCGTTCAGTCCGGGTGCGATCACACCCGCTGGATCGAAACCGCTTTTCTCGTAGTGTTCGCGGATCATGGAGGTGTTCGTCTGATCGCCGGCGAAGAAAAATCCATCGATCAGCGCCCGCTCGTAGTCGTTCAGCCCTTCACGATTCAGCAGTGTCAGATCCATGACTCCCGACTCAGTGCTGCTCCGGAGGCGTCCCTCTGCCACCATCCGTGCGAGCAGGGCGGAGACCTCGGCTGCTCCGACGGTACCGTCCCACATCGCTCCGACGACCTCCGGACGCTCCGCAAGCAGATGTTGCTCGAGCCAGGCGCGCGAGATCTGCTCGTAGGAGCGGCGTTCGAGGCGTCCCAGCATCTTCTCGCGCAACAGAGCGTAGCCGAGCAGCAGCAGCGGCACGAAGATGAGCGCACCGAGCATTCTCTGAATGGCCGCTCCGGCGCCGGCGTCGACAGCGGGCGTTCCGGCGCCAGTGAAACGAAGTGGTACGCGCATGACGAAGCTACGGCCGGGATTCATCCGATCGACAGTAGATGTCTGCGTGTAGTCGCCGAGCGGCTGCCAGGCGGGGTCGAGCGTGAGATTCAGCGTGAATCGCTCGATCGGACCTTCGCGGTCGGGAAAGGCGAAATCGTGATCGAGCAGGAGTGTTTCGCCGTCCGGTTTCAGAATGTTGTTGAGGGTGTAGCGGAGAACGTACGTCAGTTTCGTACGGTTGAATGGCCGGTCGGAAACTTCGCGGGATCGCCAGCGCAGGGCATTCCGGTCGGCCCAGTCCCACCTGTCGACCTGGCTGAGCGAGCCCTTGTGCATCTGTATAACTTCGCCGGCCGCGTCGATCCTTGCCATTCCGTGAAACGTCAGCTCCTGGCGTGGTCGGATATTGAAAATTCGTTCGCCGCCGTTCCAGTCGCCGGTGAAGACCATGCCGTGGATCTCTTCGACTTCGAGCCGGCCGTCGGCTTCGAGATGGGCCGTGACCGCGAGCGAATCCCAATAAAGCTGACGCTCCTGCGCGGGTGCGGCAGAAGAGACGAAGAGCAACACGAGCAGCGGGAGCAGTCGGCGCATGAGAGACCTCCTGTCGGGGACGGCGCAATTGTACCCAGCGGGCGGTTCCTCGGAGTTCCTCGGAGTTCCTCGGGGTTCCTCGGAGTTCCTCGGAGTTCCTTGGAGTTCCTCGGAGTTCCTCGGAGTTCCTCGGAGTTCCTCGGGGTTCCTCGGTTCCTCGGAGGAGCGAAGAATTTCGAAGGACCAGGAGCCTGGTGGAGCCAGAAGCCCGAGGAGCCAGAAGCCCGAGGAGCCAGAAGCCCGAGGAGCCAGAAGCCTGGTGGAGTCAGGGAGCTTAAGGAGCAGAGCTGAGGAACTCCGAGGAACTCCGAGGAACTCCGAGGAACTCCGAGGAACTCTCACTTGAGGTTGGCCGCGGCTCCCAGGGCGGAGGACTCACCGGGCGCCGAGTGGATCGCGGCGAGGCCGCGTTCGATGTCGGCGCCGGTCGGCTGCTGGAAGACCCGCAGGCCGAATTCGGGGACGACCGCGAGGAGGTGATCGAAGATGTCCGACTGGATCGACTCGTACGCGCCCCAGGCGACGGTGTTGGTGAAGCAATAGATCTCGATCGGCAGACCGGTTGGACCGGGAGGCTGCTGCCGAACGAGAAGAGTCAGTCCCTGATGCACACTGGGGTGGTGGCTCAGGTAGGCGTGAATGTAGGCGCGGAACGTCCCGATGTTCGTCAGGCGGCGCGTGTTGACCGGCTCCTGCCCCTGTTCGGTCAGTGACGCGTTGAATGCCTCGAGCTCCGCCTGCTTTGCATCGAGGTAGCCGGTGAGGAGAGAAACGCGACTCATGCGCGCTCTCTCTTCCGGCGTCAGATAGCGGATGGCTGTCTGGTCGAGATGGATCGCACGTTTGATTCTCCTGCCGCCGGAGTCCTGCATGCCGCGCCAGTTGCGATAGCTCTCGCTGATCAGGCGATGAGTCGGGATCGTGGTGATCGTCTTGTCCCAGTTCTGCACCTTCACCGTGTGAAGTGCGATGTCGACGACATCGCCGTCGGCGCCCAGCTGCGGCATCTCGATCCAGTCGCCGACGCGCAGCATGTCATTGGTCGTCAGTTGAACGCTGGCGACGAGGGAGAGGATCGTGTCCTTGAAGACGAGCATCAGGACAGCGGTCATCGCCCCGACGCCGCTCAGCAGCAGGATCGGCGAGCGATCGATCAGCACTGCGATCATCAACAGGATCGCGACGACGAAGACGATGATGTTGGCTACCTGAAGGTAGCCCTTGATCGAATGGGTTCGCGCTCGATCGGACGCTATGTAGAGATCGTTCACCGCCGCGAGGGAAGCGGAGATCGCCAGCGCGACCGTGAGGATCATGAATGCGAGGGTCACGTTGCGGGTCAGGATGTCGAGAACCGGCGGCACGCCGGGAATCGCCGGAATGGCGGCATAGATGACCATCGCCGGCAGCAGGTTCGCCATCCGGTGGATCACACGCCGTTCGAGGAGGGCGTCGTCCCACCGCGCGCGCGAGCTGCGCATGAGACGTGACGCCACGCGCACCAGAATTCTCTGGCCGAGCAGATAAACCAGCCATGAGAGCAGAAGCAGCGCGGTCAGCGACGCTGCCGTCAGCAGCCAGGGGTAACGCTCGAGGATCTCGGCGAGAGGCGGATAGGACTCCATAGGTTCGAACGCAAGAGTATCAGTTCTCCCTAGTGGTGCCCTTCCTCTGCGCCCGGGGGAGCAGCCCCGTAGACGTGGCGGTCGTGAATCACGAGATCGAAGGGCTTTAACTCAGGGTTTGGAGGGTAGCCGCGATGAACGGCTTGGCAGTCGTAGCAGACGATGACGTCCTTCACGATGCGCCAGACGATGTAGTCGAGGATCGTGACGGCGAGGAGGGACAGGCCCCAGGTCCAGGGAACGAAGACGGCGCCAACGACCACGAGGGCAATACCGGTCCTGCGGTTGAAGTCTTTCTGGAAGTAGAGCTCGTCATGGCCGCAGGCCGCGCAACGGCCAATGATCGCGTCGGCCGCGGGTGCCACTACATCGGAGCTTGTGCCGCAGTGCTCGCATGCGCGTGCCGCTCCGCCGGCCGCGCGCGCGAGCCGCTGCTCACAGTGCGTGCAAAGGTAGTGAACGGATGCCATCGGCGTCAGCCGGCTCTGCCGCGCCGGTGTGATGGCAAGCATAGCTCA
The DNA here is from genome assembly GCA_036385045.1 of Thermoanaerobaculia bacterium. Lineage (GTDB taxonomy): Bacteria > Acidobacteriota > Thermoanaerobaculia > Gp7-AA8 > Gp7-AA8 > QHVT01. The sequence continues at coordinate 46,094 of DASVLC010000390.1, forward strand.
CACGGTTGCAGAGTCGGGGCGACGCGACTGAGAGAATTTCCAGACCCGAGCCAGGTCTTTGACTCACAAAACTTTGTCGTTCAAAAAACAGCAAGTGCCTACCGCGCCCGTTCGAGGTAGCGGTTCTCGCTCGGGTCGACGATGATCTCCTCGCCCTCGGTTACGAACGGCGGGACCTGAACTACCACGCCGTTCTCGAGAGTCGCCGGCTTGTACGAAGAGGACTGAGTGGCCCCCTTGACCATCGGCTGCGTCTCCTGGATCTTCACCTTCATCGACTTAGGAAGCTCGACACCGATTGGCCGGGTCTCGTGAAACTGCACCTGGAGCTTCAGGCCAGGCTGGAGCCACGCAGCGGCGTCGCCGAGGTCGTCCTCGGTGATCTCGATCTGCTCGAAGCTCTCGGTGTTCATGAAGTGGTGTGCATGGCCGTCGGAGTAGAGGTATTCCATCTCGTGCTGAGAGATGTAGGCCTGCTCGATGTCGTCGTTCGAGCGGAAGCGGTGCTCGAACTGGTTGCCGGTGCGGAGGTTTCTGAGCTTTGCCTGCACCATCGCCCGGAGGTTACCCGGTGTATGGTGGCGGAATTCCATCACCTTGCAGAGGTCACCATCGAACATGATGACGATCCCCTTGCGAATGTCGTTTGCCTGCATGTGAATCCTTTCGAGTGAGTTGCCGTCCGCTGGAATGATCCGGCTGACGTCTGCCGGAATTGGCGTCGATTTCCCGGATCTGCCCGTTTCCCGAGCGCACAGCACGATCCAGTGCTACGGCGCGAACGGTGCATTCTAACCGCCTGCCCTCGGAGAAGGTGAGGAAGCCTGCCGCCGCCCGGACCGCGATGCCAGAAGACTGTCCTGTACGGCGATATTCCAGCGATCCGCGGCTGCGTTTCGGGAGCACACAGAGACGTGATGGTGCATCACCCGGTGGCGGCGACGGACCTGTTCGTGGGAAAGTGAGCGCACGATGAAGCAGATCCGCAGTATTCTGGCACCTACCGGGCTGAGCGACACCGATCTTCCTGCGCTGAACTACGCACGCCTGTTCGCCGATCATTTCTCGGCCCGCCTCACCGTGATCTACAGCGATTCGATTGTCCATCCGGTCGACTTTGGGACGCCGGCAGACGGCTACTTCATCACGGTCACGCCCGAACACAGGGAGCAGCTGCGCGTCGAAGTCGAACGCCAGACCGCACCGATCATGCAGGGGCGACCCTTCGAGATCCAGGTCGCGGCCGGGCACCCGGCGCAGACGATTCTTGCAGTGGCCGAGTCCGGCGAGGTCGACCTGATCGTGATGGGGACGCATTTGCGGCGCGGCTGGAGGCGCGCGATTCTGGGATCGGTGAGCAACGGCGTGCTGCATGGCGCCCGCTGCCCTGTGCTGACCGTATCGGGACAGGACCGGCACACGGCAAGGGAGAGCGGCGTGGTGTCGCTCATCGTCTGCCCGGTGAACTTCAGCGACGTGGCGAAAGAGTCACTGCGCACCGCGGCCTTCCTGGCGAATGCATTCGGTGCAAAGCTGGTGATCATTCACGTGATCGAACGGGACGCGGTGGAGACGGCCGCGGACAGTGCGGACAAGATCCGCCAGTGGATCGACCCTGAAGTACAGGCGCTCGTCTCGTACCGGCCGCTCATCGTCGCGGGAGGGGCGGCCGAGCGGGTGCTCGACAGCGCGGAGGAGTTGGGGGCCGACCTGCTCGTCGTCGGTGCGCAGCACCGGATCTTCCGGGATGCGACCGTCATCGGAACGACCACGGAGCGTCTTATTCGCTTCTCCTCCTGCCCCGTTCTCGTCGTCCCCCGATCGGCCCACGAGGATGGCGAGAACGTCCAGACGCGAGAGGAGTAACGGCATGGCGGCTAGAGTCAGGCGATGAAGATCGATACGGGAGTAGATGGGTCGATGAGATGATGCGGCCATGGATCTCTCGTCGGACTGCCGTGGTGAGGCTGGGTGATGTCTCCCGTCCTTGCCGCATATTTCAGTGTCATTCTGGTAGGCCTCGTCTCGCTCGTCGGAGCGTTCACGCTCTCGATGAGCGAAGAGCGCCTCAGACGACTGGCTGTCGTCTTCATCAGCTTCGCCGTCGGCGCGCTGCTGGGCGATACCTTCATTCACCTGATTCCCGAGATCTTCGGAGGCGAAGGGGAGGGGGATCCTCTCGTGTCGTCTCTGCTGGTGCTCGGCGGAATGCTTCTGTTCTTCATCGTCGAGAAGCTCCTCCGTCACCATCACGGCCTCCTGCACAGGCATCACCACCATGAGCCGCCGGCGCGACTGGAGCTGGCGGGCGTCAACCTGCTCGGGGATGGCATCCACAACTATCTCGACGGCCTCCTGATCGGCGCGAGCTGGCTCGTCAGCCCTTCGCTCGGCATCGCAACGACGATCGCCGTGCTCATGCATGAGATTCCGCAGGAGCTGGGTGATTTTGCGGTGCTGATTCACAGCGGGCTGTCGGTTCGCCGTGCGCTCCTGCTCAACGCCGCCTCGGCCGCGGTTGCGATCCTGGGGACGACGACCGCGGTACTCGTGGGCACGCTGGCGCACGAGCAGATGACCGCCATTCTTCTACCGATCACCGCTGGCGGCTTCGTCTACATCGCGGCGGCCAACCTGATGCCAGAGCTCCAGCACGATCGCAGTCGATGGTCGCTCGTGTTTCAGACTCTGCTGATCTCGGCAGGGATCGCCATCATGGCGCTCCTGACATTGATGGAGTAGAGATTCCACATGATCTCGTCGATTCTCGGCGGTGTCGGTCTCTTTCTGCTCGGCATGATTCTGATGACCGAGGGTCTGAAGAGTGCGGCCGGGGAACTGCTGCGGACGATTTTGAGCCGGTTTACCGGTGGGCCTGTGAAAGCAGTGGCATCGGGAGCCGCGATCACGGCAGTCGTGCAGTCTTCCAGTGCGACGACGCTCGCGACGATCGGCTTCGTCAGCGCCGGCCTCCTGACGTTCCCTCAGGCAGTCGGCGTGATCCTCGGCGCGAATATCGGGACGACGAGCACGGGCTGGCTCGTCGCGATGATCGGCCTGAAGGTGAACGTGAGCGCCGTTGCACTTCCCCTGATCGGCGCTGGTGCCCTTGCCCGACTCCTTGGATCGAGACGGATTGGCAATGCCGGTCTGGCCATAGCCGGCTTTGGCCTGATCTTCGTCGGGATCGACACGTTGCAGCTGGGGATGCAGGAGCTTGCGGGACGGATCGATCCGAGCAGACTGCCCTCCGGATCGGTTGCGGCGAGACTGCTGCTGGTGGCTGCAGGCGCCGCTATGACGGTGGTGATGCAATCGTCGAGCGCGGCGATGGCGACCACTCTGGCTGCATTGCACAGCGGCACGATCACGCTCGAACAGGGAGGGGCGCTGGTAATCGGTCAGAACGTAGGGACGACGGTTACCGCCGCGCTGGCCGCAATCGGAGCGTCGATTCCGGCCCGGCGCACGGCGCTCGCCCACATTCTCTTCAATCTACTGACGGGAGTGATCGCGTTCGCTCTGCTTCCCCTCATGCTCGCCGGGATCGAGATGTTGAACGGAGGGGAACGTGGGAGCGGAACGCTCGCGGCGTTTCACACGGCATTCAACCTTCTCGGCGTCGCGGTAATCCTGCCGGCGATTCAGCCTTTCTCCAGGATGATCATGCGAATCATTCCCGAGCGCGATCAGTCACTCACCCGGCACCTCGACGTCACCGTGGCGAATGTGCCGGCCGTCGCGATCGAGGCTGCGGCTCGAACGGTGGCCGACGTCGCGCTGCTCGTGTTCAGAACGCGGCGTGCCCGCCTCGCCGACTCGGTTGATGGTCCGGACGACGAACTGGAACGCGCGGAAGCGGCGCTGATCGAGGTGCGACGTTTTCTCGCAGCGGTGAAGTCTTCACCGGCCTCGCCCGTCGAGCACAGACGCCACATCTCGACACTGCATGCGATTGATCATCTCGACAGGATTCTCGAGGAGTTGAGGCTCCCCGGCATCGCGTCGCTCGGTTCCTTTCCTGAGGCGTTTGAAGAGATCGGGCAGGGATTCGATCTCGCGATCGGCTGGCTCGCGAGCGGTGTTCACGACGACGCCCCCGTCGAGGAGTGGCGGCGGCTGGCCGAAAGGATGGCGACGACAAGGCTCGACCGGAGGAAAGAGATTCTCGAACAGACCGCCATCGGGATGCTCGACCCGGTACGGGCCGAACGGATGCTCGACGCGTTGCGCTGGTTCGATCGGATCGCGTACCACACCTGGCGGGCCATGCATCATCTGGACGCGGCCGCGGGAGCAGCGGTCACCGAAACGAGCGAGGTCTACGCGGAGCGTGGTGTGTCAGAGCCGACTGCGTGATGGACCGCGGATCGCGTGCCTGACTCGTCATCACTACCGACTGTGACCATCCGCCCACCACGAACGTGCGGAAGACCATCGCCGTCAAAGCGCGATCGCAGTTCAATGTGCGAAGGAGGCCGTCATGCGCCGTTATGTGTTCTGGTTCGGTTGGGCAATCCTCTTTCTTCTGCCAGTGATCTACGGAATTCAGATCTTCATGACGCAAGATTTACCGCATGTCGCGATGTGGAAGTGGTTCGTGCCATTAGCGGCCGTCGTGGTAATCCTTCTGTCGCGGAACAAGGACGACGTCCTCAAGCACCACCTCGGCTGACGTCCCGCTCCTTCCATCTGGACCGCTTCGCGAGCGTGAACGCATCACGCCCGCGAAGCGATGGAGCGGATCCGTGTCGAGCGCGCTTTTCTTCCAGCCGCCCCGACCAGTCAGGGGAGCGCGATTTGTCATCAGCGGTGCCTCTCAGGCGCGATAGACTTCGCCAGCCCTGATGCGGAAGGCCTCCCTCCTAGCTCTCTTTCTCACCGTCTTCATCGACCTCATCGGGTTCGGGATGGTCATCCCGTTCCTTTCCTACTACGCGAGGGAGTACGGGGCGAGCGGGCTGGCTGTGGGGGCGGTGGTCGGCGTCTATTCGATCATGCAGTTCCTCTTCGCGCCCATCTGGGGGAGGCTGTCGGATCGGGTGGGGCGACGGCCGGTCATCCTCATCAGTCTGGTCGCGAGTTTCACCGGGTATCTGCTATTCGCGTTCACTCGCAGCTTCACGCTCCTGTTCGTGTCGCGCGTCATTGCCGGGATTGGAGGAGCGAACATCGGGACGGCGCAGGCTTACATCGCCGACTCGACGGCGCCCGAGCAGAGAGCCCGCGGGATGGGACTGATCGGCGCGGCATTCGGTCTCGGCTTCATTCTCGGGCCACCGATGAGTGGAATCCTGTCCGCCGTTGGGACGCGGAACGGTCTTCCCGGAAATCTGCTGCCCGGTCTGGTGGCAGCAGGGCTTTCGCTCACGGCATTCGTAATCGCCTTCAGCGTGCTCGTTGAATCGAAGCCGCCCGGGCTGGTGCCTCGCTCCGGCCTCCCTCCGCAGTTCGATCCGCGGCTGTGGCGCGAGATTCTTCAGCACCGGTTGCTTTTCTCGGTGATGTCGAGCCTGTTTCTGACGCTCCTTGCTGTCTCAGGGATGGAGATCAGTGTCACGCTCCACGGTCGAGACCGATTCGATTTCGTGCAACTCGACATGGCCTATCTCTTCCTCTTCATGGGAGTCATCGTCGCCGGAATCCAGGGGGGGCTGATCGGCCGATTCGTGGACCGCATCGGCGAGAAGGGGGTGATCATCGTCGGCGCGGCAGCGTTCACTCTCGGCTTCGCGCTGGTCCCCAGCGTATGGCATGTGCCGCTGCTCTATGCCGTAGCCTTTCTGATCGCCGTCGGCCAGGGGCTCTGCTATCCGGCTCTCACGTCTCTGGTGTCCAGAGTTGCGCCTGAGAACGAGAGAGGCAGCCTGCTCGGGCTCGCCACTTCGGTCGGATCGCTGGCGCGTTTCATCGGACCTTTGATTGTTGGTGCCCTGTACGACCTGGCGGGCGCCGGCGGCTCCTTTTACGGCGGAGCCCTGGTCATGGCCGCGGCACTGGCCGTGGCGCTCTCGATGAGAAACCTGCCTGTCGTCCAGAGAGGAACGATCCCACCGACGTCCATCTCAGGCGATGCTCTCGTGATTCCTGAGCCGGAGGTTCTCGCCACCGGTCCGACGCGGGAAACCGACGCGCCGCGATGACCCGGCGCTTCGCCTCAGATAAACTCCCGCCATGGCAATTCTGAAAGTTTCACGTCTCGGCCATCCGGTGCTCCGCGAGAAGGCTTCCGATGTCGAGATCAGGGACATCAAAGCCGGCAAGTTTGCGTCGCTCGTCGACGACATGGTGGAGACGATGCACGCCTACGAAGGCGTCGGCCTCGCCGGTCCCCAGGTCCACATGCCTCTCCGCATCTTCGTCTTCGAGGTCCAGGAACGGGTGGCGAAGCGCCGCGGGGTGAAGCAGGTCGGCGCCGGGGTGATCTTCAACGCGACGTACGAGCCGGCAGGGACCGAAATCATCACCGACTGGGAGGGCTGTCTCAGCGTCCCGTTTCTCGGTGGCGAGACGCCGCGCTTCAGAAAAGTCCGCCTCCGTGGTTTCGATCACGAAGGCGAGCCGATCGATCTCGAGGCGGAAGATTTCACCGCCAGGATCTTTCAGCATGAGATCGATCATACGGACGGCCACGTCTATCTCGATCGGATGCCGGACCTGAAGACGCTCGGCTATACGATCGTGCTGTAGGGGGGCGAGAGGAAACTGCGTCCAACCCGTAGCTTGTCATCCACCTGCCATCCCAATGGCCTTAACTTTAGGCCCATCGGCTGTCACTCTGAACCAAGGGCGGCGAGGCGCCGCGACTGAGGAAAGTCCGTTGTGCGCGGTGGCGCACTTCGTCATCTGGCGCTCTCTGTCGGTCTTTCCTTGCCCATACCACCGTTGCCGGCGACGCATCCAGACACGCCAGTCAATCCCGGGGACTGAATTTCGCTGACGTCAAAGCCTCATGCAACTTTTGATGTCTCTTTGACGCAAATCTGACGATAACAGGCTCCACGGGCTCCTGGATATAATTTTTTCACGCTCGCGCGCCGCTCGATTCACTGCGGGTACCTACACTCACTCTCGATCGCTTCTCCTATTTCGAGAGACCGGAAGCGTGTTGCGAGAGAGCACCTGCGGGCGGCGCGAAAGCGTCGCCCGCAGGTGCGTTTGGGCGATTTTTCGTAAGCGACGTTCGGAGCCCGGCCAGGGCGCGGTCACATGTCGAGCAGAAAAGCGTCGGGACCAGCGGCCGCGTCGTACTCGGCCTGGAGATCGACCTTGTGCTTCCACTCTATCTCGGCGAGCTCGACGAAAAGGCGGCCGAGCTCGGTGGTCGGCGGCACCCTTTCCGCCATGAATCGGTAGTGACTCTCCGACTCGCGCTCGCGCTCGAGGGCCAGCTTCAGCGCGCGGCCCATGTCGAGGCCCGCGATATCGGAGGGGAGCTCGATGCTCACCGGCTGGGGAGCAGGAGGCGGGTTGCCAGTGGTCTCGCGATACTTCCGCTCGAGTTTTGCACGATGGACGAGCTCGAGATCGGACAGCTGAAGCAACCGCTTTCGGACGTCTGGTGTCGCCGCGCGCTCCGCCAGCTGCTGGTAGTAGACGCGGGTCTCGACTTCGGACTGGATCGCGTCCCGGAGTACTTCTTCGACGTTCGTCTCGAGCGGTTTCACGTCACGATCCGTTTCCCTTCAGGCACCTCTCATGAGACTACGCGCCGCGGTACACGTCAGGGTTCGGTGTGGCGGTGTCTTCGTACGGCGCTTCACGGAGCGGCTGGCCGATTCCGGTCCCGCCGGCAGTTCCGTGTTTTTCGATTGATCCATAGTAGGGCCGCCAGCCCATCGGTTCAACCGGGAAGTTCGGCGGTACGACGAGGTCGCGCAGACCGACAACGGAGCGGGCCCGTGTGTCGATGGCCATTTCGTAGTCTCTGGTCATGTAGATCGCGTCCTCGGGACAGGCGTCGACGCAATAGCCGCAGAAGATGCAGCGCAGCAGGTCGATGTCGTAGCGCGCCGGGAACTTCTCGCGTGTTCGCTCATCCTCACCGGCCTCGATCGTGATGCACTCTGCCGGGCAGGCTGTCGAGCACATGTAGCAGGCGACGCAGCGCGTCGTTCCGTCCTCGCGGCTCGTGAGAATGTGCCGGCCGCGGAAGCGCTCCGAATAGACTCGCTTCACCTCGGGATAGGAGATGATCGGAAGCCCCTTCATGTTGAAGAGATTCTTCAGCAGGTGACGGATGGTCACGAACATGCCTGCGATGACCTGCGGCAGGTAGGTGCGCTGCGCGAGCGTCAGCTTCGTCCGTTCGACTCGGACGACTCCCGGTGAGATTCGAGTGGTGTTCGACATATCTGGTCTCTGGTCCTGCGTGTGGCGTCGTCTGCTGGGTGCCGTCGGTTATTGAAGCCCGGCACCGGTCTCAGTGGTCCAGTTCTCCCGCGATGATGTTCAGACTGCCCAGCCCTGCGATCGCATCTGCAATCGTCTGACCGACGATCATCTGAGAGAAGGCCTGGTAGATAGCGAAGCAGGGAGGCCGAACCCTGACGCGATAAGGATTCTTGGTCCCGTCCGAGACAATGTAGAACCCAAGTTCGCCGTTCCCGCCCTCGACCTGGAAGTACGTCTCGCCGACCGGCGGCTGAATGCCGTGCATGATCAGCTTGAAGTGGTAGATGAGTGACTCCATCTCGTTGTAGACCTTCGTTTTCGGCGGCAGGGCTACGTAGGGATTGTCGACCATCACCGGACCGGGCGGTAGTCCGCGGTCGATTGCCTGCTGGACGATTCGGAGAGACTGCCTCATCTCTTCCATCCGGACGAGATACCGCGCGAATGTGTCTCCACCCTCCGCGACCGGGATGTCGAAGTCGTAAGTCTCGTACCCGAGGTAAGGGTTCGACTTGCGAACGTCGTAGGGGACTCCGGTAGCCCTGAGGCAGGGGCCGGTGAAGCCGTAGCTGATCGCATCCTCGGCAGAGATGGGAGAGATCCCCTCGGTCCGATCGCGGAAGATCCGGTTCGTGGCGACGAGCTTCTCGACATCGTCGAGGAACCGCGGGATGTGGTTGACGATCCGCTGCGTCATTTCGAGGAAGTTATCCGGGACATCGACGGCCAGACCGCCCACTCTGAGGTAGCTGGGAAGCAGCCGCGCGCCGCAGCAGGCTTCGATCAGCCCGTACATTTCTTCACGAGGCTGGAAGAGATACCAGAAGTTCGTCAGAGCGCCGACGTCGACGAGATTGGCGCCCAGACAGACCAGGTGATCCGCGATGCGCATCAACTCCGAGAGGACGAGGCGCACGTACTGCGCACGAGGCGGAGCCTCGATGCCCAGCATCTTCTCGACCGTCATGCAGTAGCCGACATTGTTGATGATCGCCGAGCAGTAGTTCAGCCGGTCGGTGAAGGGGATGACCTGCTGGTACGTGTGGGTCTCGGACATCTTCTCGAAGCAGCGATGGAGATATCCGATCTCCTGATCCGCTCCTACGATCGTCTCGCCGTCGAGCGTCACGACGATGCGCAGCGTTCCGTGCATCGCAGGATGCGAGGGACCGAGGTTCAGCGTGACCCGATCGAAGTCGGACTCCTCGAGCAGATAGCGCTCATCGATCTTCGGAACGATCGTCGCCACCCCTTTTTCGTTGAGCAGCCAGCGCTGGGCAGGGTCGTAGTCTTTCCTCAGCGGGTGTCCCTGGAAGCTCTCGTGCGTCAGGATCCGGCGGAGATTGGGATGACCGTCGAACTTCACGCCGTACATGTCGAACACTTCGCGCTCGAACCAGTTGAGCCCTTTGTAAACCGGGAGGCTCGACGGCACGCTCTCGCCTTCTCCGGCCTGAAGCTTGAGGCGGATGCGCTCGTTGTTCTTCAGCGAATAGAGCTGATAGACGACATCAAAGCGCTTCTCGCGATTCGGGTAATCGGCTCCGAAGCAGTCGAGCGGCATCGTGAACTGCAGGTCGCGGTGTTCCTTGAGGTTCTTGAGGACGTCGACGATCTTCTCGCGCCCGACCTGGAAGGTCGGCATGTCCTGTCCTGTCTCCTGCGTCACATCTGGATGCTGGAGTTTTGCCGCGATCTCCTCGCCACGGACATCCGCCTTCGGGGCGTCTGCAGGAAGGTATGGCTCGCGATTCGTCGGAGCGGGGCCCGTGTAGGGAATCGCGCTGAATCTGGTCAGGGTGCTCATGCAGTCACCTTTTCTGGAGAAGGGTGGAGGCTCATCAGCGACGGATCTCCCCACGCTCGATCTTTTCTTTCAGCTTCAGAATCCCGTACATGAGTCCGTCCGGTGTTGGCGGACAGCCCGGAACCCAGATATCGACAGGGATCACTTCATCGATTCCCTGGACCACGTGATACGCGCGGTAGAAACCGCCCGATGTCGCGCATGCACCCATCGCAACGACGTACTTGGGCTCCGGCATCTGGTCGTAGATCTTTTTCATGACCGGCGCGATCTTGTCGACGATGGTGCCGGCGACGATCATCAGATCGGCCTGACGCGGGGAGAAGCGGACGACCTCAGCCCCGAAGCGTGCGACGTCGTAGTGGGACGAGACCATCGACATGAATTCGATGGCGCAGCAGGCTGTGCCGAAGGGGAGCGGCCAGAGCGAATTTCCGCGTGCCCAGTTCACGACCTGCTCGAGCTTGGTCGTGATGTAGGCGCCGCCGCCGAGGTCATCGACCTGACGCTCGGACTCACCGGGAAGGGTGATCAGTCCCTTTTCTGCTCCCATTCCAGGAGCAACACCCGCTTTACGCGGAATGATCGAGTTCGGGTTGTCGATCTTCTGAGTTGGCATAAGTGATCTCGATGGAACAGTTTGCGTGTGCCCTTGAGATACCGCAGGCGCAGCGCGGCAGGAGAGTCGATTCTATTCGATTAGAGAAACTTTTCACAAGCGCCGAAGCTTCCCGTTGCGACGCTGTCATCGGGATGCCAGATGCGGGCCGGGAAGCGGTTCCTCGGAGTTCCTCGGAGTTCCTCGGGGTTC
>DASVLC010000391.1:0-3434 GCA_036385045.1 Thermoanaerobaculia bacterium
ACGATCACCCTGCTGAAGGATCCTGACTGGTGGATCCGGATTGCGGCCGCGGAATCGCTGGGCCGGTCGCGGGACTCGCGGGCGGTAGACCCGCTGATCGAGACTCTGTCGGACCCCGATGCGCGCTGGGCGGCAGTAGAGGCGCTGGGGAGGATCGCAGACCCGCGTGCCCTCGGAGCCCTCGGCAAAATGCTCGCCGATCCACAGCCTAACGTCCGTATCGAGGTCATGCAGTCCCTGCTGCATTTCGAGCACCCACAGGTGGCGGTGGCGCTGCGGCAGCTCGCGACACATGATCCCGATCGGACCGTACGCATGCGGGCCGTCGACCTGCTCGAGGCACTTGCCGCCAAAGGAACGATTCCGAGCGAGCCCTCTGCCGTACGCGCCGAAGCGCTTGCCGCCCGGTCGAAGCAGGGGGAGGCGCGGCTCCACACGTATCTGATCTCTACGCGGAACAGTGGGGCCTCGGATTTTCATCTCTCCGTGGGTCAGCCTCCGATCGTCAGGACCGCGGCGGAACTGCTTCGTACCAAAGCCGAGCCTTTCACGGCGAGTCAGACCGAAGAGTTGCTCCAGGAGATCCTGACGGAGAGCCAGTGGGAGCGCTTGCAGCGCGAGCAGCAGATCGATTTCTGCTATTTCATTCCTCAGGCGGGCCGCTATCGGGGCAACGTGTTCCTCGACCATCGAGGCTACAACGCCGTGTTCCGCGTCATCCCCGAGAATCCGCCGACGATCGGCGGACTCGGACTCCCTCCTCAGATCGCGGAGATCGCCGGCTACCATCAGGGGCTGGTCATCGTCTGTGGGCCTTCGGGATCGGGCAAGTCGACGACGCTCGCTGCACTGGTCAACCTTTTCAACGAGACTCGCACCGATCACATCCTGACGATGGAGGATCCGATCGAATTCGTTCACCCGTTCAAGAGCTGCCTGGTCAACCAGAGAGAGGTCGGAACGCATACTCGGTCCTTCGCACGTGCCCTGCGGGCGGCGCTCCGCGAGGATCCCGACGTCATCGTCATCGGCGAGTTGCGCGATAATGAAAGTGTCTCGCTCGCCCTCACCGCGGCAGAAACCGGTCACATCGTCCTCGGCACGCTGAGCTCCACCAGCGCTCCGAAGGCGATCGATCGTCTCATCTCGAGCTTTCCCGCCGACGAGCAGCCGCAGATTCGCGCTTCTCTATCCGAATCGCTCAAGTACGTCATCGCGCAGCGGCTGCTTCCCGCGAAGGAGGAACGCAAGCAGGTGGCCTGCTTCGAGATTCTCAAGGGAACGAGCAACATCGGCAGCATGATCCGGGACGAGAAGACCTATCAGATCGTTTCGGCGATGCAGATCGGCCGGTCCCAGGGGATGCAGACCGTCGACGATGCTCTCCGGGACCTGATCAAGAGAGATTTGATCTCGCCCGAGACGGCCTACAGGGCGGCACAGAAAGCAGAGGACTTCGAGGCGTTCGTCTCACCGGAGTTCCTCGAGAGTGCGTCATGACGTACCTGGCGAGCATGGCAGATTGCGCACCTCGAGGACTATCCCTCGGCAGGAGAACGCATCCTTGACCACTGATCTGAAGAAGGTCGATCGTTTCCTCCGGCTGATGAACGACCGCGGCGCATCGGACTTCCATCTCACCGTCGGCCGCCCTCCGATGATCCGTGCCGCCGGATCGATGGAAACGATCCGCTACCGGATTCTCACCGAGGGGGACTTCGAGGAGTTGATCCAGCCGGTAACACCGGCAGCACTCTGGACCTCGTTTCGCGAGAGTGGGGACGTCGACTTCTCGTACGAAATCCCCGGGATCGCTCGCTATCGGGTCAACCTCTTCCGGCAGCAGAGGGGATCGGGGGCGGTCTTCCGGGTGATTCCGACGAAGATCATGACCATCGAGCAACTCGGGCTTCCGGAGCAGGTGAGGAAGCTGGCAACGATGCGCAGCGGCCTCATTCTGGTGACCGGACCGACCGGATCGGGGAAATCGACGACCCTTGCGGCGATCATTGATCTGATCAACGAGACCCGCGCGCTGCACATCATCACGATCGAGGATCCGATCGAGTTCGTCCATCCGAACAAGAAGTCGCTCATTCACCAGAGAGAGGTCGGAACGCACGCGGGGAGCTTTGCCGACGCGCTGAGAGCCGCGGGACGGGAAGATCCGGATCTGATCCTCGTCGGCGAGATGCGTGATCTCGACACGATCTCGATGGCGCTCTCCGCCGCGGAGCGCGGAACTCTGGTCTTCGGAACTCTGCATACCAATAATGCCGCGAAGACGATGGACAGAATCATCAGTGTCTTTCCCGCGCGCGAGCAGGAAGGGGTCCGCAACGTCCTCGGCGAGACGATCCGCGCGGTCCTCGCCCAGCAACTGCTGCCGAAGATCAGCGGCGGACGGGTCGCTGCACTCGAGATTCTGTTCGCCTCACCGGCGATCGGAAACATGATCCGGGAAGGGAAAACCTCTCAGGTGACCTCCGCCATCCAGACAGGCGTGCGGGAGGGGATGGTCGACATGGATACGTCAATCAAGCGTCTGTTCGAAGCGAACCTGATCACCGGCCGGGCCGCGTATGACAAGGCGATCGACAAGGAGCAGTTCAAAGACCTCGTCAGTCCATGAAGGTATAGCAGCGGAGCCGCGCTGCGAGGCGCTCAGCAGGCGTTGTCGCGGCGGAACGGAAGCACATCCGGGAGTGCACCGTGCTCAGCCGAGGATCTTGCCGCGGCTCCGATGAGATCCCCCAGCACTTCGATGTCGAACGGCTTCCGGACGACCGAATGCACCACCGAGCCGTCGAGCTTGCGCAGTTGCGCCGATTCTCCGGCGCTGACGACGATGATCGCCGGACGCTGGCCCTTCGTCGACTTGATGTGCTCGATCAATTCGTACCCATCGATATGGGGCATCATCAGATCGAGCACGATGACCGCATAGTCGTGCTCGTTCAGCAGGCCAATCGCTTCCTGTCCGTCCGCGGCCGTATCAACGTCGTGGCCGGACCGCTCGACGATCTTCGCGACCAGAGCCCTGATCGCCGGCTCATCGTCGACTACCAACACCCTTCCCTGGCTCTCCATCAGTTGCGGCGGACGACTGCAAGCCAGATGCCGGGCCCGGGCCCGTAATCGGTGGCGAACCGTTCTCGGGGGGCGAGACGCCCCCCGGCGGACGAGGACGTCCGCGATACGGCAGGCGAGGACGCCCGCGCTACTAACCTCGCGCTTGGGGCGGGGAGCGCTTCGAAGTCGCGCGATCGGGAAGAAAAGGATGGTACCGGCACAGATCCAAGTGCTAGCGCTATTTCCCCCCGCCGACCGTGTGGTTTGTTGCCCCTCGCCCCGCGATCTTAGCGGGGAGCGGATGGCCGAAGGCCGGGTGAGGGGCTTGTGCCACAGCCAGTCGACGGGCAAGTTGGCAAGAC
>DASVLC010000392.1:0-15894 GCA_036385045.1 Thermoanaerobaculia bacterium
CGCGATCCGACCTCACTGCAGCCAGAGTGCAGGAGAAGACCAACCGGGCTCTGGTAACGTTCATCGCTGATGACCGCAGACACGAATTTTCAGCCAAGGGTCTGCGGTCAGTGCAGATGCAGTTGATCGTCGACCATCTCCGGACACTCCCTTCGCGCCCGGCGCCAGAGGCTGCGGAGACGCTTGACGAATCGCAGGACTGATGAATCTCCGCATCTTCGATTCTTCGGATGACCTCGCCGCCGCGGCGGCGCGGACGATCGAACAGAGGCTTGCCGGGCGGCAGACCGCAGTCGTCGGCGTTTCGGGCGGTTCGACCCCGCGCCGTCTGTACGAGGTGCTGAACGCGCGGAAGTCGCTCGCATCGACAGCCGTCACCTGGATCGTCGTCGACGAGCGATTCGTTCCCGAGGACGATCCGCAGTCGAACGCAGCGGCGATCGGGCGGACGTTGTTCGGCGGCGGTCTTCCGGCGTCGCATCGCTTCCTTCGATTTGATACGTCCCTCGCTGATGCCGCACAGTCGGCCTCAGCCTTCGAGAGTGACTGGCAACGCATGCGGCTGGATCGCCTGGACGTCGTCATTCTCGGTTGCGGCGAAGATGGGCATACCGCCTCGCTCTTCCCTGGGACGCCGGTCCTCGACGTCGAAGATCGGATCGCGAGCGAGGTCTTCGTCCCACGTCTCGATCAGTGGCGCGTGACACTCACCTTCCCGATCATCCGTGCAGCGGCTCTCCGGATCGTCCTCGCCACCGGCGCGTCGAAGGCCGCTGTGCTGCGCGAGGTGCGCGAAGGCGCCGATCTGCCGATCGTGCGCGCGACGGAGGGTGGGGAGACGTGGTGGTTCGTCGATCGGGAAGCGGCTGGGTAGGGGTCGTTAGGCTGTCTACGACGTCGCGCGAAGCGCTTTGGAGTGCGGCGGCCGCAGCCGCCGCTTTCCAAAGCGTGCAAGCGACCGAAAGCTGAATCGCGCGCGCTACGACTCCAAGAAACTCCCAGTGTTCATGCGGTTCTGAGCGCCGCGTAGCGGCAGCCGGATGGTAGCCGGGGGTGCGAAGCGGAGCGGAGCACCCCCGGTTTGTGCGCACCGACCAGTGTGCCGCGTAGCGGTACCGGACAACACACGTGCGCTGCCGTGGCATGGTTGTGGTCCGGTGCCGCGATGCGGCACACTGTTTTGCAAGGTTGACCGGGGGTCTGAGCGCATCCGCGCTCAGACCCCCGGCTACCATCCGAAGCCGCTACGCGGCTGCACGCCGACGGCCGATCGCCCCATCACCCAGACGCAAAAAGGGCCGGACTCTGAGAGTCCGGCCCCTGAAAGACAAGAGCGAAATCGTTACTGCGCGGGCACGTAGGTCGGATCAGCCGTGCGGTTGTCGACGACCGAACCGTAGGCGGAGACGCGGCCGTCACCGCCGACGACTCTCACCGTGATGTGACCGTTGTAAACCGTCGAGAGCCCCATCTGCGGGAGGATTCCGCTGAACTGGCGGAATTCGTTGGGGGCCAGATTCACATGCGTGACAGGTGTTACTTTCGAGTTGGCCTGGTACGCCATGATCTCGAGAGTCACTGCCTGCCCGGTGACTTCGACCAGGCCGAGATTGGTGCGGTACTGCTGGCTGTGCTCGAGCTGGAGCACGTGCAGTGCGCGCTCACCGTTCCCCACGGCATCCTCCGCCGTGACTCCCGGGATGAACTGTCCGTACGTTCCTCCGACGGCATCACGACTGAAGGTGCGTGCCGTGACGACCAGAGGCATACTCGAGGGGGCGTGAATCGAGACCGCGCCACCCGTCGCATTCAGACCCCAGACTGTTGGCAGCACGTCGTCGATCGCCTTCACCTCGAACGGCCCGATCTGCATCGGGACCTCCTGCGGACGCGGCGTGCTGTCTCCCGTCTGTGGGTAGTAGTTCAGCGCGACGGTGACCGGTACATCGGAGGCGTTGAAAATCCGCATGTCGGAGTGGAAGTTCGATGCGGAAGTGATGAATTCCGCGACACCGGGGACGACATAACGCTGTGCCGAAAGCTCCGAGGCCTGGACCGGGAAGACCATCAGCGGATCACTCGTCTTGTTGTCGACGACTGACGCGTAGGCGGTCGTCTTGCCGCCGCTCGACAGTACCTCGACCTCCAGTCGCCCGTTGCTGACGACGGCATTCGGGAAGAGCTGTGTGAGACCGAGCTGCTGGTGACTGTATGGCTCGATCGACCTCTGCGCCTGCTGGAGCAGAGTGTTGTTCGGTCCAAGGAGCTTGAACAGCAGAGTGGCCGGCTGGCCCGAACCCTCGACGAATCCGACGTTGGTGCGGAACGCGGAGCTCTGTGAGATCTGCTGAAGGCTCAGCTTCGCACTCGGGTTGGCGCCGATGCTTCCGATGAACTTCGACAGCGGGATCGCGGGGATGAACTGCCCGAGGGTGCCGAGTGCGGTGACCGCGTAGGTACGGCTCGAAGCGAAGGTTGCCAGCGGATCGACATTGCCGAGCGGGCGAATCTCGAGAGTGCCGGTTCCAGGCTGTCCGCCGACACCAGCGCCGTACCAGTTCTTCACGATGTCGTCGAGACCCTTCGAGTC
The DNA here is from genome assembly GCA_036385045.1 of Thermoanaerobaculia bacterium. Taxonomy (GTDB): domain Bacteria; phylum Acidobacteriota; class Thermoanaerobaculia; order Gp7-AA8; family Gp7-AA8; genus QHVT01. The sequence continues at coordinate 2,591 of DASVLC010000392.1, forward strand.
TTTCCCGTTGATGGTGAGCGTGGTCTTCTTGCCCACCTGTGTCCCGTTCGTGCCCGAAGGGGTCCAGCCGAGCTCGTAGGTAATCGGTGCATCCGATGAGTTCACGATCCGGATGTCGGACTGGAAGCGCGTACCGACGCCGTCGGCATGCGCGATCGCCGGCACGATGAGAGTACCTGGAGGCGGCGCCGTGTCACGCGGGACAGGCGTCACCGGCGAGACGAGACTGATCGAGAAGGGGAGAGACAGGGTTGAGCTGCCATGAGATGCGATCCGGCCGCCCACCAGAGAATCAGGCTGCGTCCTTGTGACTGAGATCGTCGCACTCGTCGTTCCCGCCTCGAGCGGCGCGGGGCTGATCAGGAGCTGGATCGTCACTCCGCCGGCCGGCAGAGAGCCGGACGAGGGAGTCGGCACGACCCAGGGCGCGTCGGAGGCGATGCCGTAGGAGTCGCCGGCCGTCGCACTCGAGCCGAAACCTTCGATGAAGAACGGCTGCGTGAACGGAGTTTCCGTCCCGACCGGAAGGCTCAGCGAGAAGTTGTCGGAGTCGGCCGGAAGCGGCGTCATGACGAAGGTGGAGTTCGCGGCGGAGTAGGGACCTGGAAGAGACGTGCAGGAGGAAATCCCGCGGACGCGGTACCAGAAGCGCTGGTCCGCGGTCAGGGTGTTCTTCGCCTCGATCTGGTGTGACAGTGCACCGTTGACGATGAATGTCTTGAGATTCTCCGTGAAGGACTCGTTCGTTGCTTCCTGCAGCTCATGAGTCGGGAAGGAGAGCAGGCTGCCACTCCACGAGACCGTGTAGCCGGAGGAGTAGTGAGCGATTGCGGGAACCGACAGGTCCGGGGTCTCGGTGGAGCACGACACGGTCGCGGTGACGGTGTTGCTCGATGCGCTGCCGCAGTTGTTCTGGACCTTGACCCAGTACTTGCGGGTGCCGGTGGTTGCGAAGGCCGGCGTCGTGTAGACCGACGAGGTTGCTCCGGCGACCGGGTTGGAGGTGTCGTCCTTGTCGCCCGCGTACCACTGATAGGTGATGGGGGCGGTGCCGGCCGAGATGATGGAGAACGTGACCGACTTGCCGAGCTCGATGCTCACACTCTGCGGCTGCTGCGAGATCGTCGCCGCCGTGCAGGGGGCACCCGCGGTGACGGTGGCCGCGTTGCTCGAGGCGCTGTTCGTGACGAAGTTGCAGACGTTCTGCACGCGCACCCAGTACTTGCGGGTACCCGGAGTATTCGTCGCCGGAACGAGATAGGAAGAACCAGTCGCGCCGTTGATCGGCGTGGTCAAAACGTCCTTCTCCCCCTCGAACCACTGATAGGTGAAGGGCCCCGTACCGCCAGCGCCGACTGTCAGAACAGTCGTCGCTCCGAGGGCGACGGTCGCATTCTGCGGATGCTGCGTGACCGTCGCCGCGACGCAGCCGGAGGCGACGGTGATGAATGCGGGCTGGCTGTCGATGGTTCCGCACTCATTGGTAATCCGGACCCAGTACGACGTCGACGCATTCAGCACCGGCGTCGAGTAGAAGTCGGAGTTGAAGCCCACCGGCTTCGAAGTGTCGGGAGCGACGCCCTCGAACCACTGGTAGGTGTGGGGCGCCGAACCTCCCGGCGTCACGCTGACGAACGTACTCATGCCGGGCTGGACCTGCTTGCTCTGCGGCTGGTTGACGATGCTCGCGCCGACGCATTCCTGCACCGTCACGGTCACGTGGTTGCTGTTGGACACCTGCGTACCGCCGCAGTTCTTGACCTGTACCCAGTACTGGTAAGTCGCCGGGCCGGTGAGGTTTCCGCTGTTGAAGCTCTGTCCGGTAGCGCCGGCGATTGGATTGCTGGTGTCGCCAGTCATGCCGCGGTACCACTGGTAGGTGAACGGCGTCTTGCCACTCCGGTTTGCAGTGAGATCGACGGTGCCACCGTAAGGTACCGGGTTCGCCGGCGCGCCTCCGATGGTGACATTGCTGACCGGCGTGCAGACCGCACCGCTGCCGTAAACCTCGGCTGCGGCTTCGAGATCCCAGTCTCGCAGCGTCGCGCCGGAGCCGGTCGGAACCGTCGAGTTCATCAGGGCATTGGTCGTTGACGGCTGAGTACCGGAATACGGCTGGTTGGAGTGCCTAAATCCAAGGCCGTGCCCCATCTCATGGGCGAGAATTGCTTCAAACGTCGTCGGTGAGGAAACCTGCGAGAAGATGACGAGATCTGTAGAGACGATGTCCCAAAAGGTCGATCCATCGAAGGGGTGATCGAAGGGCGGGCCGTTGTAATAAACGACTGCGCAACCAAGCGCCGCATGACAGATGCCGTCCACCTGCTCCACGGTTCCGGTAAAGCCAAAGATCAGGTCATTTACATCATCGTTCGTGGGAGCAGTCTTTGATCCGGTACCTGAGGTCGAAAGGCTGATGCTGGGCGCGCTGTTGTTCCAGACGCCCACTGCGGCCTGGATCGCATTGCTCGTGTTCAGCGCTCCCTGACTTCCATGGACGACATACGAAAATGCACCGCCATTCTTCCATCGAAGCGGCGGTTGATTGATGCTGTTCAGGTGCCGCAGAACGTAGGCTTCCGCCGGCGCGATAATCTGATCCTGAACCGGATCGCCGATCGAGGCGTTGGAAGCCGTGCCGCGCCGGTCTTCAGCGACAAAACCGCTGCGAATCGCTTCGATGAAGGCCGAGGCCTCGCGCAGCGCATTCGCCTCTCCTGAGACTGCCTCCACGCCTTCGAGGTCTCTGACGAGGATCGCAACACCGTCTATGGACCGCTGAAAACGGAATTTGCCAAGGCCCATGTGTGAAGTGAAGTAACTGCCGTTGCTGCCTCGCTGGAGGAACGCCACGACTCGTGAGCCGGGCTCGTAGTCAACCGACCCAGCCACCCACACACCTCGTCCATTGTGGAATCCGCCGAGTTGCGTGACGGTGAGCGATGTCTCATCCGTCGAGCCCTTCAGCACGTCTTCAACGTGGAGCTGGAAGTCGGTGTAGATCATTCGACCTGCACCTTCCCGAGCCTTCGACTCGAGCACGGTCGCGACGACGACGAGATCCGTGCTCTCCAGGAGCTCGCGATCGGTAGGAATCTTTTCGAACGTGGCGGCAGAGACCGGGACTACGGCCAGAAAAGCCACAAGTATTGCCAAGGCGATGGCATGACGCATTAAACAGACCTCCGGGTTTGGTGACCGCGCTAATTGTAGGAGCAGCGTCTCGTCCTTCCAACACTTATTTGCTGATTGTGTGACGCAGATCACGCTTTTCTTCGCTCGCGGCTGCTTGGGCGGTCGGCGGGAGCCCTGCCGAAGACTGGCAGTCAGGTTCTTCCTGGCGCGACGATCTTCCTGAGAGCGATGGACGGCGGGGCGTCGCGACTGAGAGTGATGACAGGAACACGCGCCGGCTGCGAAGGCGGCCGCCACAACGCGTGCACCCTCCTGTGGTGACCGCCTCCGCGGTCACGACCCCGGGGGCAACCACTTTCCCCGGCCGAGCCGGGGGCCAGATTGTGAAGTGCGCCTCCGCGCACAACGGACGCCGCCGCAACGCTCCCAGTCCCCCGGCAATCTCTGCCGGGGGACCAGGGGAGAAGGGCTACTGCGCCGGGACGAAGGTCGGATCGTTGGTGATCATATCGATCACTGACCCGTAGGCCGCAACCCGCCCCGCGCCGTTGATCGCGCGGATGGTGACGCGGGCGTTGTGCGTGTCGCTCAGCCCAACAGCCTTGAGCAGCGAACTGAGCTGGCGGAATTCGTTCGGAGCGAGCGAGAGCTGCGTGATTGCGCTGAACTTCGCGTCCGGCGGCACGACAGCAATCTCCAGAGTCACGGCCTGCCCGGTTACCTCGGCGAGACCGACGTTCGTCCGGAAGCGATTGCTCTCCTCGACCTGCAGGATCTGCAGCGGACGCGAGCCGACGCCGGCGGCGTCGCGCGTCGCGACTGCCGAGAGGAACTGGCCGTACGTTCCTTCACCGGCCTCGTTGTAGGTTCGTGCGGTCGTGACGAGCCGTGTCGGCTCGCTGGTCTCGACGTGGATCGCGCCACCATCGTTCGCCGCGCCGAACAGGTTCAGTACGACGCGATCGAGCTGCTCGACGTTGCCCGCGGCGACGTTAACGACCGCCGTCTTCGGAGCTCCACCGCTCTGCGAGTAGTACGAGAAGGTCACGTCGACATCCTCGGTGCCCGCGTTGAATACCCGCATGTCACTGCGCCAGGCGGCAGCACCCTGAAGGTCGGCCACTCCTGGGACTACCCACTTCGTGTCACCGACGGAATTCACGTTGATCGGCGTGACGAGCAGAGGATCGTTCGTCTCATTGTCGAGCACCGAGGCGTAGGCGGTGACCTTGCCGTTGCCGCTGGCGATCGAGACTTCGACACGACCGTCATCGAGCGAGTTCACACCATTGGCTACGAGGAACGAGTTGAGCTGGGTGTGCTGGCCGCCCTTGAGCTGCGTCGTGAACTGCGTGATCTCCTGACCGCCGAGGCCGAAGACCTTGACCAGAAGCGAACTTGGGTGCCCCGAGCTCTCGAGCAGCCCGAGGTTCGTCCGGAAGCGGTTCGACTGGGCGAGCTGCTGCAGCGAGAGCAGTCCGGCCGGGGAGTTCAGCCCGGCACCGGAGACGAAGTTAGCGTAGGGGATCGCCGGGATGAACTGTCCGAAAGTCCCGTTCGAGCTGTTGCTGAACGTGCGCGACGCGGCGAAGCTGACGACCTTCGCGAGCCCCCCGATAGGCACGCTGGAGATGCTCTTCGAACTGGGCGTCTGCGGCCGGACCTCGAGTACGCCGCTGCGGTTCCCTTCACCGGTTCCGAACCAGGTGCGGATGACGTCGTCGAGGGCGATCGTGCGGCCCGGCTCGACGGTGACGTTCGAACGCTGGCCCACGGTGATGCCGGTGTCGCCCGTCGGGATGAAGGCGATCTGATAGGACATGAGCTGGGGCGAGGTGTTCGCCAGACGGACGTCGGACTGGAACTCCGTATTGATTCCGGTCGCGTGAGCGACGGCTGGGATGATCAGCGCATCGGGCGGCGGAGTCGAGTTAGGCGTCGGACTCACCGGCGAAGTGAGAGTGATGCTGATGGGTGTGCTGAACAGAGAGGTCGCGTTCGACGCGACGCGGCGCGACGCCGAGCCGTCGGAGAGCGTCACGGCAACGCTGCCCATTCCAGTTCCCGGCGGCAGACCGCTGGTATCGGCGGTCACCTCGAGGTTCATTCCGCCAGGCGGGACTACGCCGGCGGAGGGCTCGACCGTGAGCCACTCGCGGCTCGGGACGGCGGTGAAGGTCTGACCGGAGAACTCCGGGCCGATCGGAAGACTGAAGGTTACGAGGCCGCCGTATGCCAGGGGAACGCTCGCCTCGAAATCACTCGAGGGGAGAACGAAGATGGCAGCGGTAGGCCCGTAAACACTGGCGGTCGCATTCGGGACGCAGCGCTGGTCGAACGCACGAACCCGCGCATAGAACGCCACCGGCGAATCGCCGTCGTTCTCGAGAACCAGTGTGTGTTGTGTGGCGGAGGTCGTTACGGTCGATGCCCCACCGAAGTTGCCGGCCGGAGCGACCTGCAGCTGATAGGAAGTCGCGCCGGCAATGGGTGACCAGAGGATCTGGAAGGGGATGCCGCTGGAGATCTGCGCCGGAGCGGCAATGACCGGTGCCGTAAGCAGAGTGCAGGCCGATGGCTCATCGACGAGGGTGAAGTGCTGCTCGCCGCTGTCGAGCGTTCCGCAGCCGCCGAACGTGGCGCGGACATACCAGCGAATGATGCCGGTGGCGAGACTGCCGACGGTGGCATGCGTGTTCGTCGTTACAGCGACCTGAGTGAACGGTCCGTTTGCCCGTGCGGCGAAGAGTTGATAGCCGAGGGCACCGGGGACCGCCGACCAGGAGAAGTGCACGTAGCCGGACTGCGTCGAGGCGGCAAGTGGCGCGACGAGCACGGGACGACCGTTTCCGACGCAGCCCTCGGGCCGCTCATAGCTGAACTGGCGGCTGGCCGACGGCACACCGGGACAGCGGTCGAAGGCCGTGCGCACGAACCATTCGAATGAGCCGTCGGGAAGCGTCAGCGTCGCAGACGTTACGCCACCATTCGTCGTCGCCATCAGCGTCGGAGTGCCGTTGGCGTAGGCGAGCCAGAGCTCGTAGGCGAGGGCACCCGGCACGCTGCTCCAGTTGAAGGTGACCGATCCGCCCGAGAGGACGGCGTCAGCGGACGGAGAGACGAGCGTGGTGCTGGACTGCGGACAGTTCGCGGCGAGCGGGACGTTCAGCGAGCGCGGCTGCGATTCTGTCGACGCACAACCGTCGTACAGCGCTTCGATCCACCAGACGACGGTGCCGTGCTCGATGATCGCGTTGAAGATGGTGTCGGCGGTAATTCCGATGACTTCCGGGATCGCGCCATCAATGGACGCCCAGACGCGGTACCCGCTCGCTCCGTCTGCTACTGCCCAACGGAACTCGATGGCAGATCCGGACGTCGCGCCATTCGCTGGTGCGATCGGCATCGCGATCCGCCGGTGGGCGCAGGGGTCAGGAGCCTCGACACCGAAAGAGACGGCGGCCGAGTCATTGCCGGGACAGCCGCCGAACAACGCCTGAACCCAGGCGAAGACCTGGCCGGCTGGCAGATTGGCAGTCAGCGAGAGCTCGCCGGATGTGGTTCCGATGTCCTGTGCGGCGGTGCCACCGATCTCGGCCCAGAGCCGATAACCGATCGCGCCGGGGACGGAGGTCCAGGAGAAGGTCACCGGTGAAGAGACGTTGCTGCCGGACGCCGGCTCGAGGAGCTGAGGCGTCCCGTTGGAGCCGCAGTTGGATCCCTGGAGAATCGTAAGAGTCCGTTCGGCGGAGACGGTCGGCTGACAGCCGTTCGGGAGGCGTGCGATTACGCGCCACTGGTGATCGCCACTCGGCACGGGAATCGTCGCCGAGGCGGCTGTCGTGCTGGTGACGAAGAAGTCACCGAACCAGATCTCGTACGAGGTCGCACCCGGCACGGAGGTCCATGCGAACGTGATCGGGGAGGCGGCGCTCGCCCCGTCTGCCGGGGAGAGGAGCAGCGGAAGAGTCGTCGGGCACGCGGGAGGAGGCGCCTCGATCGGGACGAGACGACGGTCCGAGGCCTCGCAGCCGTTGCGAGTGACGATGACGCGAATGTCTACCGTTCCCGAGGCGCCGGCGGTGAAGGTGATCGAGTTGGTGTTCGCGCCAGCGGTGATCGTGCCGTTCAGGACCGTCCAGCTGTACGAAGCGCCCGACTGCGCTGCGACCTGAGCATTGTTGCCGGTCGACGAGTGGTTCACCGTGAACGCCGTGCTGATTGCGGCCTCGACGTCGGTCACTGAGACGGTGTGCGTGTCGGTTGCCTGGCAGCCTTGCCCGTCGGTGACCGTGACCGAGTAGAGAGTCGTAGCGGACGGGGAGACCGTGATCGACTGCGTGGTAGCTCCGGTCGACCAGAGATAAGAAACGTAGCCCGGTGGAGCGGTCAGCGTGGCCGATCCGCCGCGGCAGATTGCGGTGAGGCCGCTGATCTCGATCGGTCCACACGCCCAGATGAGTGTCGATGCCTGGGCTGAGTCGTTCGACGGATCGAGGTCCGGCGTTGACGAGGTGACGGACGCGATGTTGGTGACGGTCATGCCGGGAGCGCCGACGACCGTGTAGGTCAGCGTCAGGTCGATCGTCTGGCCCGGTGTAATCGAGCCTAACTGACAGGGGAAGGTCGCGCAGACGCCGGTGGTGTTTGCGAACTGGAGCCCGGCGGGAGTCGGATCGCTCAAGATGACGTCGTGAGCGGTCACCGGCCCGCTGTTCGAAACGGAGATGTCATAGGTTACGGTCGGAGAGACCGCGGGAATGACGACGGCAGGACCGCTCTTCGTCACGATGAGATCCATCGCGTCGACCACCGTCACATTCGCCGTTGCCGCGTTGTTGCCGTCGGAAGGATCGTCGTTGCCGGCGGTACCGAACAGATCGACCGACCCGAGTCCGGCCGCGACGCCTTTGACCGTCAGGTCGACGAAATGCGACCGGCCGTTCTGCAGGTCAGGCAGCGAACAGACGACTGGAGATCCCGGCGCACAGACACCCAGGGATGTCGAGATGAATTCGAGCTCGGGCGACAGGTCTGCCGTCAGCACGACGCCGGTCGCGTGAACGGATCCCGCATTCTGAACCCGAACGTTGATCACGGACGTCTGCGTGACTGCAATCGTGGAGGGGATGACGGACTGGACCTTCACGATGATGTTCGCGAGCTCCGCGTCAGGTTGAGGCTCGACGGCTCGGAGAGATGTCGAGAACAGAATCAGGATTGCAGCGGCGAAGAGCCGCGCATGGCGCAGGGCAGGCATTCAGACCTCCGAAATTGTCACGACCCAGTGTCTACGAGGAAGGGGGAAGTGTATCGCGTCAGGACCCGGGTGTGAATGTCTTCGCGCGCCGGTGCGGGGGGAGAAGGTGCTGAAGGGGGATGAAGGGGGGTCGAACAACCGTCCTGCACTCACAACTTGCTCGCTCGGGGCCGATTGCGCGGCCCCTCACCCGGCCCTTCGGCTTCGCTCAGGGCCACCCTCTTCCCGCTGGAATCGCGGGGAGAGGGGCGACAAATCTCATGTTTGGCCCAGCGTCGCGCAAGAGATTGAGCCGCGCGCCCCCCTCGGCTACCGTTGGAGTGTCGGACGATGGCCCTCGGCATTTCGCCGAAGGCCATCGTGCAGAACCTCACTGGGCGGGGATGTAGGTCGGGTCGTTGGTCTCCATGTCGACCACCGATGCGTATGCGGTGACACGCCCTGCGCCCCCGATGACACGGACGGTCACGCGGGCGTTGTGCGTATTCTCGAGTCCGACGCTCCTGAGCAGCGACCCGATCTGTCTGAACTCATTGGGACCCATCGCAATGGTGACCACCGCGGAGAACTTGGTATCGGGAGGAATGACGGATACCTCGATGACAGCCGGTTGCCCGAGCACCTCTGCCAGTCCAATGTTCGTGCGGTAGCGATCCGACTCCTCGATCTGCAGCAGTTGGAGAGGCCGCGAACCGGCCGCGATCGCGTCGGCCGGTGTGACGGCGGAGATGAATTGTCCGTAGGTGCCGCCGCTGGTCTGGTTGTACGTCCGGGCGGTGGCGATCAGGCGCTCCGGCTGCAGTGTGTCGACATGGATCGCGCCGCCGTCCTGCGATGCGCCGAAGAGTGAAGAGACGATGCGGTCGAGTTGGCGGACCTCGCCCGGGGGAATCGTGATTGAAGCCGTTCGGGCCGGCTCTCCTGTCTGCGAGTAGAAGGAGAACGTCGTATCGACCGCGGTGTCGCCGGGATTGAACACACGCATGTCGGTCTGCCAGTTTGCGGCACCGGTGTCGATGTCAGCGACACCCGGGACGACCCAGCGTGTGCTTCCGTTGTCGGTGAGCAGTACGGGAGTGACGAGCAGCGGATCGCTCGTCTCGTTGTCGAGCACCGAGGCGTAAGCGGTGACCTTGCCGGTGGAGGAGATGACCTCCACTTCGACACGGCCGTCGCTGACGGTACCGAGACCCTGAGCGGTGATGAAGGAGTTGAGCTGCGCGTGCTGGCCCCCTTTGAGATTCACCGGGAACTCGCTGAGTTGCTGCCCATTCGAACCGAAGACGCGTACGAGAAGACTCGCGGGGTCTCCGGAGGCTTCGACGAGACCGAGGTTGGTGCGGTACTTCGCCGACTGGGCGATCTGCTGAAGCGACAGAACGCGCGACCCCGCACCGGCGGCCGCTTTGCCAATGAAGTTTGCGTAGGGAACTGCGGGGATGAACTGGCCGAACGTTCCGTCCGATGTGAGGTTGAAGGTTTTCGACGACGCAAACGTAAGGAGATCTGCGACCGAGCCGACCGTTGCACTCGATAGCGAGCGGGCGACGGGCGTCAGAGGCCGGATCTCGAGCGATCCTGTCGTATTCGTATTCGCCGTTCCGAACCACGTCTTGAGGATGTTGTCGAGAGCGATCGTCTGTCCCGGCTCGATCGAGAAGGTCGTCTGCCGCCCCTGCGTGATCCCGGTGTCGCCGCTCGCCGTGAAGGTCAACTGGTACTTCATCAGCTGTGGCGAGGTGTTGCTGACGCGCACATCGGACTGGAAATGAGAATCGATTCCGTCCGCATGTGCGACGGCTGGAATGATGAGCGCGTCCGGAGGTGGCGTGTTCTTCGTGGTCGGGCTGATCGGGGTGACGAGGTTGATCGAGAAGAGAGACGAGAGCGAGGTCGTTGCGTGTGAGACCGCCCGTCCCGCGGAAGAAGAGTTCAATGTCACGACGACGCCGCCGAGCGTCATGCCGAGCGGCAGTGCATTGGTGTCGGCAATGACCGTCAACGTCGTTCCGCCCGCGGCGACGACGCCGGAAGCTGGCGAGACGGTCAGGAACGGTTTGTCTGGAATTGCAACGAACGACTGGCCCGCGAGCTCCGGCCCGAGCTCGATCGTGTAGGTGACGATTCCGCCGGTCGAAGGAGCGGCACCGCCCGGCAGCTGTGGCGGAAGAATGAAGATCGCCGCGGTGGGACTGTAGGGACTCGTGATCGGTGGGGTACAGCGGGTGTCGACCGCGCGCACCCGGGCGTAGATCACGATCGGAGCACCGCTGTCATTGACCTTGACGACTTCGTGATGCGTCGCAGAAGTCGTGATGAGCTCTGCTCCCTGGAACAGGGCGTTCGACGCGATCTGCAGCTGATAGCCAAGAGCACCGGCGACGGCGGTCCACTGAATCGGGAACGGCACTTTGCTCGAGATCTCGGCCGGCGTCGCGATCATCGGCGCGGGAAGGATGCCGCAGGGTCCGGGCGCCGTAGTGACTTCGAAATGCTGCTCCTCCGAGTCGAGCCAGCAACTTCCGCCGGCATGGGCACGAACGTACCAGCGGTATTTCGCGACGGGGAGAGGAACGCCTTCGATCGTCGTTGCGGTGGTCGAGAGAACGAGCGCGGGAGCCCCTGTCCGGATGACGAAAATTTCGTAGCTGCTCGCGCCTTCCGCGGGCAGCCACTTGAACGTGACAGATGCGACGAACTGATCTCCGTCTCCCGGCGCGAGCGTCGAAGGCCGCGCGAGCGCATCACATTCTGCCGGCAGCGTGCGCGTGAAGCGCCGCGTCGAAGAGTCGCGTGCGGGGCAACGGTCCGGGAGAGCGCGCACGAACCACTCGAAGACGCCTCCGGGAACGTGACGGGTGAGAGACGTTGAGGAGGTCGTACCGATCAGCACCGGCACGCCGTTCTCCATCGCCAGCCAGACTTCGTAGGCAAGCGCGTCAGCGACGCTGCTCCAGGAGAACGTCACATCAGCGGTTGCTACGCTCGCCCCGGCCGAGGGGAAGAGCGGCTGAGGGAGGGCTGTGCCGCACGAGGTTGCCGGCGGAATCACGAGCCGCAGTTGCTGCGACTCGGTCGACATGCAGCCGTCGTAGAGCGACTCGATCCACCAGAAGATCTCGCCGGCGGGCAGAATCGCTTCGGCCGAGCCCTCGTTCGTGGAACCGACGACCAACGGAATGCCGTTGTCAATCGAAGCCCATACGCGGTAGCCGTCGGCATTCGGCGCCGGACTCCAGGCGAATGACGCAGCGCTCGTGGACAGAATGGTGTCGTTCGCCGGAGTCATCGGCGTCGCAAAACCGCGGTTGCCGCATCGATCCTCGCCGGGAATGTTGACCACGACGCCCCCCGAACGTGCCGGGGGACAGCCGCCGAAGATGGCATCGACATAGAGAGTGATCGTGCCCGGCGGGAGATGGGCGATGAGCGAGGTCGCTCCACCGGTCGCTCCGACGTCTTCGGGAGCAGCCCCATTCACCGACATCCAGACGCGATACCCGATCGCTTCGGAAGCGGGCGTCCACATGATCAGGACCGGCGAAGAGAGCTGCGAACCGGCAGGTGGATTGATGATCTGAGGAAGCGCGCCGATCGGGCAGAACTCACGCTGCGAGACGGTGAACGGCCTCTCGGACGTGGTGAGCGGATCGCATCCGGTGCCGAGCCGTGCGACTACGAACCATGACGAAGCGCCGCTCGACAGCTCGGCCTGCAGCGACGTCGATGATGTCGAGCCGGCCAGAGTCAACGTTCCGCCGGAGATGACCCAGACTTCGTAGGCCACGGCTCCGGTGACAGGCGTCCAGGAGAACGCAACGGGAGAGGCGGAGATCGCTCCGGCTGCAGGTGACAACAACGCCGGTGGCACCAGCGCGCAGCCCCCCGGCGTACCGATGACGCTGACTTCCGCGGTGGAACTGTTGTCGCCTGGAGCGGGGTCGTTCCCGGCCGAGGCGACTGATGCGGTGTTCGATACGAGCGTCGCTACCAGTGGGGAGGTCACGAACAGATCGACGGACGCGCTGGCGCCAGATGCAATCTGCGGCGTGCTGCATGTGACGAGGCCGTTGCTGTGAATGCAGCTCATCGTCCCTGCAGCGCTGACGAACGAGGTGCCGGGAGGGAGTTGATCCTGAAGGACGACGTTCGCGGCGACATTCGGCCCGGAGTTCGAGACGATCAGCTTGAAGGCGATCATCTCACCGGCGGAAACCGAGGCCGGGCCACTCTTTTTCAGGCCGAGATCGGCTGTTGCGGTGATGCTGACTTGGTGTGTGGAGTTCGAAGTACATCCCTCTCGCGTCACGGTGACGCTCAGACTGACCTCACCGACGATGCCGGCCCGGAAGCTGATCGACGAACCGGCCGGACTGCTGAGGATCGTGCCATTGATGATCGACCAGGCGTAGGAAGCTCCGCTCTGAGCCGGTACGCTCGCGTTGGCGCTCGAATCTGCAACGATGCTCGTCGGCGCAGTGATCTGGGCGTCAGGCAGAGGATGTACGGTGACGACCACCGGAGCCGAAGCGGCGGCACAGCCGTCGAGGGTCGCGACGGAGTAGCTGCCCGAGGTTGTCGCGACGTAGGTCTGGAAGGTCGCGCCGGGAATCGCGATGTCATTCCGCAGCCACTGATACGACGGTGCGGAGCTCGAGACGAGTTGAACGCTTCCACCATCACAGAAGGACGTGGAATCGGTGTGAGAAATCGCTGGCGTTGTCGGGGTAGCCTCGGTGATCGTCCGCGGGCTGGAGTAGGCGCTGCAGCCGTTGGCTCCGGTCACCGAGACCATGTACTCGCCTGCGATCGAAGCGTGATAGTTCTGCGACGTAGCCCCGCCAATGGGGCTGTCGTCCCGGTACCACTGCCACGAAGCTCCGCTGCTCGCAGTGAGGACTACGCTTTC
>DASVLC010000393.1:0-2079 GCA_036385045.1 Thermoanaerobaculia bacterium
CTCGCGAAATGCCCACCACTCACGCCTGGGGCACGCAGCCCGAGATGTTCGGACCACGGCACGAGCACCGCCTCGCGATGATCGTGCGGGAGACTGAGTCCTTCCCGCCCGCAGCGCGAGTGCTCGATGGCGCAGTCGGCCTTGGCCAGCTCGCCGGCCGTCTGCAGCAGAAAGGTCATCGAGTGTTCGGCATCGACTACTCCTTCGACGCAGCCCTTCACGTTCGGAAAACGAGCACGATTCCGGTCGTGGTAGGCGACATGACCCGCATGCCATTTCGCTCCGGAACGTTCCAGGGGATCACCACAGGCGAGACGCTCGAGCATCTCGACGCGGATGCCACGGCGGCGGCTGAAATCGGGCGGGTGCTTGCCTCGAACGGGACATGTGTAGCTACCGTCCCCGCATTGCAGAGTCTCTGGTCCGCCTCGGACGACTATTACGAACACCGGCGACGCTATTCGCGAGCCGGAGTTCGCACGCTCTTCGAGAGCGCGGGTCTGAAGATCGAGAAGGCAAGTTACTGGGGCTTTCCGGTGGTGCTCACCTACGACACGCTGTTTCTCCTGCCGATGAACAAGAGACGCGCGCGGCGAAAGGTGGAGCAGGACGCCGCGCTCCAGTCCGTCGCGAAGGCGGGCCGTTCGAAAGCGCTGATTCGCCTGGTGCGCGGCGTCTTCGCAATCGACAGGCTGTTCTCCTGGGTTCCGTTCGGTCCGGGGCTCCTCGTGGTCGTCCGGAAGCCGTAGCTGCGGAGCGCGCCTGTCGCGCACCTTCGCACATATAATCCGCCCCTCGATGAGCAAGAAAACGAGAAAAATTGCAGTCGTTCCGGGCGACGGAATCGGACCCGAGGTCGTCGCGGCGGGCATGCGTGTGCTCGAGAAGGTCAACGAGGCGAGAGGCCTGTCGCTCAAATTCGTCCATTTCGGGTGGAATGCCGATGAGTACCTGAAGACCGGGGTATCGATGCCTCCGGGCGCAATGGACGACATCCGCGAGAACTACGCCGCGGTCTACCTTGGGGCGTTCGGAGATCCACGCGTTCCCGACATGAAACATGCGGCCGACATCCTTCTCGGCATGCGCTTCCAGCTCGATCTGTATGTGAACTACAGGCCGGTCAAGCTGCTCGATGAGCGGCTCTGTCCTCTCAAGGACACTCCGGCATCGGCGATCGACTTCGTGATCTTCCGCGAGAACACTGAGGGTGCGTACGTCGGCATGGGAGGGATCTTCAAGAAGGGGACGCCCGACGAGATCGCGATTCAGGAAGACGTCTCGTCACGAAAAGGGGTCGAGCGGATCATCCGGTACGCTTTCGAGTTTGCGAAACGGACAGGACGCAAGTCGGTCTGCATGTCGGACAAGAACAACGTCATGCGTTTCGGTGGCGATCTCTGGATCCGCACTTTCGAGGAGGTGGCCGCCGACTATCCGGACATCGAGCATTTCCACATGTTCGTCGATGCGCTGACGATGCAGATGGTACGTGCTCCCGAGATGTTCGACGTGATCGTGACGAACAACATGTTCGGCGACATCGTGACCGACCTCGGGGCCGCGCTGCAAGGCGGTCTTGGCGTTGCAGCCTCTGGAAACATCCATCCTGGCCGCGTATCGCTGTTCGAGCCGATTCACGGAAGTGCTCCGAAGTACGCCGGAAAGGACGTGGCGAATCCGCTCGGGGCCATCCTCACGGCGGCCATGATGCTCGAGTACCTGGGTCACACCGAAGAAGCCGCGATCATCGAGAAGGCGGTGACGCAGACGATTCAGGCGGGGGAGACGACGAAGGATCTCGGCGGCTCGCTCGGAACGGCCGCAGCTGGCGCCGCAGTGTTGAAGCGGCTGGAAGTCTGATTCCGGCCGGCGAAATCTCTCTGCGGTAGTGCCGCATGGACCGACGTCAAACAGCCGCGGTTCCCGCCCTCATGCCACCCCCTCGCCGCAATGGCGACGACTTAAGGCAACCAGGTGAACGGGCTGTCGTCCTGAGCCAGGCTACGGCGTGCGGCGCCGCGACTGAGGAAGATGACACAAAAGTAGCCTGTCATCCCGAGCGTAGCGAGGGATCTG
>DASVLC010000394.1:0-3662 GCA_036385045.1 Thermoanaerobaculia bacterium
GAACGGGCATCACGCCGCAGAGGCGATCTTCAAGGCGTTTGCGGTGGCGATGCGTGAGGCGAAGCAGATCGTCGGCTCGGAAGTACCGAGTACGAAGGGAGTGATCTGAGCGTGAGAGCGATGATTCGCGGGGCAAGCCGAGGGGGTCGCGCGGCCTCGCGCGATCGCCGATGGCGGCTCGCCATCGGTCGCGCTCAGGAGAAGGTCGACGACCCTTGGTGGGCGTCTCGGGAGGGCGATTCAATCATGGGCCGGTCGGCCCATCCAAAGCCCGCCGCCGGCCAGCGGCCGGCGGGGATCGCGCGAGGCCGCGCGCCCCCCTCGGCTTCGCCTTTCGAGACATCTCTTGCTGTTCGCCGAGGATTCGACGGGCGGCGGCGTCCACGTCCATCGCTTCGCTCGAGGAGTTCACATTGCCCACAACCCTGATCGACTCACCCGTAGCTAACGTCGCCAACATCGCACGAGCACTGCGCAGCACAGGCTCCGAGCTCGTCGTCACGAGTGATCCGGATGCGATCGCATCGGCCAGAAGCCTCGTGCTCCCCGGCGTCGGAAGTTTCGCAGCCGCAAGGTCGTGGCTCCGCCAGCACCGCATCGACGATGCGATCCGAGAGGCGGTCGCACGTGGCGGGTGGCTCCTCGGGATCTGCGTCGGCCATCAAGCTCTCTTCGAACAGTCTTTCGAGATGGGGACGACGAAAGGTCTCGGCCTGCTGCATGGAGACGTAACCCGGCTCGCGGGGCCTCTCCCCGTTCCTCAGATCGGATGGAACACCGTGAAACTAACGGGTTCCTCTCCTCTCTTCGACGACATCGCCGACGACAGCTCCTTTTACTTCGTGAACTCTTACGCCGCGAGCGGCGTCGCCTCGGAGATCGCCTCGGCTGACTACTCCGGTCCGTTCACAGCGGCGGCGCAACAGGGACGGGTGTTCGGCGTTCAGTTTCATCCCGAAAAGTCGTCCGCGGCCGGGCTTCAGCTTCTGAGGAACTTCGTCGCATGCAAGTGATTCCCTCGCTCGACATCCTCGAGGGACAGGTCGTCCGTCTCGTTCGCGGCGAGTTCGCCTCGGCAAAGAGCTACGGCGAACCGGCACAGGTTCTGGAGTCGCTCCAGGTGCCTCGCGGCAGCCGTCTGCATCTCGTCGATCTGGAGGGCTCGCGCAGCGGTAGACCGATCGAGACGGAGGTCGTCCGCCGGCTCGCCGCGCGCGACCTGAGCGTGCAGGTAGGTGGGGGAATTCGCTCGATCGAAGACGCCCGCCGCTGGCTCGATTGCGGGGCAGTCCGGCTCGTGGTCGGCACGGTCGCCGCGACCTCACCGCAACTTCTGAGTCAACTCGTGGAAGCCTTCGGGCCACAGACGATCGTTCCGGCGATCGATGTGAAGGACGGCGTCGTCCGCACCGATGGCTGGGAGAGGGAATCTGCGCGAGGAGTCGACGACATCCTCGCCGCTGTCGAGTCGCTGGGGATTCGCGAAGTGCTGATCACCGACATCTCCCACGATGGCCTGTTGAAAGGCCCGTCGTTCGGGCTGTACAGGCAGATTCGCAGCCGCAGCGATCTCAACGTCATCGCGTCTGGCGGCGTCACGTCGGTCAGCGATCTCATCTCCCTCTCGAGAATCGGCAACGTCAGCGGCGCCGTCATCGGCCGTGCGTTGCTCGAAGGGAAGATCGACCTCGAGAGAGCTCGAGCCATGATCGCCTCGCCTGGCACCATTCCGGAGCGCATCATCCCCTGCCTCGATGTGCGCGACGGGAGGGTGGTCAAAGGAGTGTCCTTCACCAACATTCGCGACGCAGGCGATCCGGTCGAGTGCGCTATGCGATACGAAGCTGAAGGGGCCGATGAGCTGGTGATTCTCGACATTTCGGCGACCGACCGCGACACCGGTACCGCGCTCGATACGGTGCACCGTGTTGCCGACTCTCTGTTCATTCCACTCACAGTCGGCGGCGGTGTCCGGACGCTCGACGACTTCCGTTCCATGCTGCGCGCGGGAGCCGATCGGATCGCGATCAACACTGCGGCACTTCGCAGACCGGAGTTGATCCGGGAGTGTGCCGAGGAGTTCGGGATTCAGGCCGTCGTTCTCTCCTGTGACGCAAAGCGCGACGGAGATCGCTGGGTCGCGGCGGTTCGAGGCGGCCGCGAGTTGACTGACGTCGATGTCGTCGAGTGGTGCATGCGTGCAGAGGCGCTGGGCGCGGGCGAGCTTCTTCTGACTTCCGTTGACAAAGACGGCACGAACAGCGGTTTCGACATCGAGCTCCTGCGTGCCGTGAGCGCGCGGTTGAACATTGGAGTGATCGCCTCGGGGGGCGCAGGCAGACTCGAAGATTTCAGCGAAGCGATCGAGAGCGGCGGAGCACGCGCCGTGCTGGCAGCGTCACTCTTTCACGATCGCCAGCTCACGATCGGACAGGTGAAACAACACCTGGCCGCCGAAGGTATCCCGGTAAGGAGAACGTTCTGATGCCTGAAGATCTGAAGTTCGTCGACGGACTGATCCCCGCGATCGTGCGTGACGCACGCACCGGCGCCGTCCTGACGCTCGCCTACATGAACGAAGAGTCGTTGCGCCGTACGATCGAGAGCGGCGAGACCTGGTTCTGGAGCAGGAGCCGGAACGAGCTCTGGCACAAAGGCGAGACCTCAGGAAACACCCAGAAGCTCGTCCACATCGCGCCCGACTGCGATCGCGATGCTCTCGTGGTGACGGTCGAGCCGCAGGGACCTGCCTGCCACACTGGTGCCAGCTCCTGCTTCGACGGCGTCCCTTCTACTGTCGGCCTGGAGCGGCTGATGCCGGTCCTCAGACAGCGATACGCCGAACGTCCGGCGGGGTCGTACAGCGCACGGTTGTTCACAGAAGGACGCGACAGAATCCTCAAGAAGATCGGCGAAGAGGCGACCGAGGTGGTGATTGCGGCGAAGGGCGAGGGACGGGAACGGATGATCAGTGAGATCGCCGACCTCGTCTTTCATCTCTCGCTGCTGATAGTCGACGAGGGAATCGAGTGGAGTGAGGTGAATGAAGAGCTGGAGCGGCGCTCCGGGTGAGGGGCGAATGCAGTCACCCCTCTAGCAAAGGAACGGCGATTGACACCGTTTGAAGCGGAGAGGACACTCCTGAAGGGAACGGCAAAGCGGATCGTCTGTCGGACGAGTAGCGCCGTAGGCGCGATTGAACTTAGCCCAGGACGCCAGTCCTGGGTAGCCTCGATCGAATGAAAGTCCCGTAGGGACGATTGAGGGTGGCACTCAATCGTCCCTACGGGAATGTTTCTGATCGGACGTTCTCCCAGGACTCCGTCCTGGGCTAAGTTCAATCGCGCCTACGGCGCTACGTGGGGCCGGTGTCATTAGAATCGAATGACGGAGGCCTGCCGCGACTGCGAGAATTACCTGGGCTGCTTCGCTATCGCCTGGCACCCCCGGCTACCATCCGGCAGCCGCTACGCGGCGCAAAACACCCGGATAAACACCGGGAGCTCTACCCCCTCGGTTGCTACCGCGGCCACAGCCAGCCGAACGTGCCGCCTGTCAGCAGTCCGAAAATCACGCCATCGAAGACATGCTTGAACGTCACACTCCAGCTCTGGCCTTTCCAGATGGAGTCGCTGATATCGCCAAACGCATACCCGAGCACC
>DASVLC010000395.1:0-3079 GCA_036385045.1 Thermoanaerobaculia bacterium
TCGCAGCCTCGGCGCAGACTCGCATCGTGCTCGACGTCGATGCGGCTGCTGTTGTGAAACGCGCTTACCGCCAAGGTCCGATCGAGGCGCCAACCGTCACGCACCTACCGTGCAAGGCTCGACCCGACGCACCCCTGACCATCGTAGAGGCTGTCATCGACGAGAACGGAAAAGTAGTACAGGCGACGGTGGTGGCCGGAGCGCACGGACCGATCGTTGATTCGGCAGTCAAGTCCTGTCTTGGCAAGGCTCGCCTTTCACCCGCACGCATGAACGGCCGCCCGGTAGCTGTGATCTTCAACATGGCTCTCAGCGGCCGCAGCTAACTCGCGCATGCAGCGGACTTCGGCCCGCCGGCAACTTAGAATGACTCTTCAGGTTCAGCGCGTGGCGGGCCGAAGCCGCTGATGGGCAGGGCCGTTGGGCGCCGGAGCTCACGGCCCTAGGTTTCGCTAGACTTGGTCGATGCGGATGATGACCGTCAGTGAGCGTGACACCGAAACGTACCTCTACGTGAATGGTCTGACCGTCCCGCACGCGATCTCTCTGTCCGCGGGGACCGAACTCTTGCCTGCGAACTGGAAAACCAGCCGGGACGTCGTCGAAGCCGTCTGCGACTCGCAGCTCGATTTCGCCGTCGCCTCGGTGTTCTTACCTCGCGTCTCCAGTCAACTTCGCGTTACTGCGTCACATGGTCGCGAATTAGCGATCCGCGCTTGGAACTCGGTATGGGATCTGTTGCTGCTCAGCGCATTCTTCGACTGCGAGGCTGTGTGTAACTTCCAGTCGGATCTACCCGTCGAGCAGTTCGATTCAGCGGCTCGCCTTCATGTGACGAATTACCACCTCCGTGGCCTCGTGGAGGTGCGAATGATGACCAATGAAGAAGTGAATTGGACGGCTGCAAACTTCGGAGCTGCTCGCGACCTGCTCGATACGTCTGCCTTTCAGGGGGCCGTGCATGCTCTCGCTTCATACCGGTGGCACTCGCTTCCGCGGGCTCAGCTCGCTCTGCTGTGGTCCGGAATCGAGGGTCTGTTTCGGGTGGACACTGAGGTTGTCTTCCGCCTCAGTCTCTACATCGCGCGATTTTTGTGGCCGGATGACGAGCACGCTCGCCGCTCCGCCTTTGCACGCGTCAAGCAGCTATACAGAGGTAGGTCAAAGGCGGTCCATGGCGGCCCGGTTAAAGACGACGCTTCGCTTGTGGTCCGGGAGTCGGCTGAGCTACTTCGCACTCTGATTCTGCGTAGCGTTGCTGTCCGCGGTGTACCTGACCTTGAAATCCTGGCTCCGTAGGCGACGCGGCGCCCAACTAGCGGTTGCAGCGGACGCCGTCCGCAGTCCCTGCTAGACTGAACTTACGCTCTGCGCGGCGGCCGGCGCCGCTGAACCGCAGGGCGTTAGGCCGCCTATGCTCATTCCTTCGAGGATCGAAGGTCTGCCGCGACTCCTTTCTGCGCGCCTTCCGAACGTCGCCCTCGAGAAAACGTCGACGTCGGACCTTTAAGCGTCAACGAGCTTTCACCGAAAGAAGCGGGACCCGCACTCAACGACGTCTTTGTCGCAACCGCTGTACACCGCTTTGGCGCCGATTCGTAAGACCAGGACGAAATGCACGATCGCAATCCAATCATCGACTATCTGCACTCCGAATCGCCCTTACCCCGCGTTGTCGACACAGTGCCGGAAAACCCGCTTCGCCGGCGTCTTCGAATCGCCTTCCGAATGCTCGTTTCCCTGCTGCTCGGAGCTGCTGCGACCGTCGGGGCGATCGTCGTCTTTCGCCAGGGCCTTCTGCCGCTCGTCAATTCGGCATTCAACCCCGGTCCCGAAGCACTCAGCGCCATCAGGCGCGCCGGCATCCTTCTGTCGGCCATCGCCGGCTACTGGGCTCATGTCCACTGGCATGAGAAGCGCGACGTGTCCGAGCTGCGGCCACGGCCGGCTCACCTGCTCCTCGGCGCTGCGAGCGGCGCCGCCCTCGTGGCGCTTCCGGTCGCCGTGCTCTTCGCGCTCGGCGCGTACGAACTGATTCAATTCCGCGGCATCTCGCCGTCGCTGCTCGGCGTCGCGGCCATCATCGGAATCGCCGCCACCTTGGAAGAGCTCCTCTACCGCTGCCTGCTGTTTCGCGTGCTGGAGCGGGCCTGGGGAACGGTGGCGGCGCTATTGATCCAGTCGGCGGTATTCGCGATCGCGCACCTCGAGAACGTCGAGAAGGGCAAGGCCAGCGACATCGTGATGATGCTCGTCTCTGTGACCTTGCTCGGCATCTTCTGGGCTGGCATCTTCGTCCGGACGCGAAACCTCTGGGTCGCAGCCGCCAACCACGCGGCCTGGAACTTCACCATCCTCCTCTGTGGCACGCCGCTCTCCGGCATCGAAGACTGGCGTTCGCTGTCGCCCCTCGAGACCCGTTACGCCGGCCCCGACTGGCTGACCGGCGGAATGTTCGGCCCGGAAAACTCACTGCTGGTCATCCTCTCGGTCTTCCTCGCGGTCGCGCTCCTCCTGCGAGGAGCGCACCGGCAGGGAGCATTCATCCAACAAGGCATCGGCTTCGCTCCGGAGCGGTGACCATGGGTTCGAGCACCAGCGTTCAGAAATCTTCGTGCCGGTGGAAGCCTATGCGGGTGATAGCGCAAACCCAGCCGCCCATGGACTTGGTGATGCCGATCGTGAAGATATTCACCCGGCACGGTTACGTGGCCTACGATCCTCAGACACCCTCCTTGCTGGAGTACCCGGAAGATGTTTCCCAGTCTCAGGCGCAGTTCACCAAAACGCACGACGTCGTCGTCGGGGAGCTACAGGCGCGCAACGAGACAGTAGTCTTCCCCGCTCGTCACGCGAAGCCTTGGTGGATGTTCTGGTGAAACTGCCGCCGTCCAACATCGCGGTTGCAACGGACGCCGGCCTCTCACCTGCTAGACTGGCTTCACGCTCTGCGCGGCGGCCGGCGCCGCTGAACCGCAGAGGCGTTGGACGGCGGAAGGAAGATTCCGCCAGGCTTGTTTCGGAGTTAGCCATGACGAGAGTCGAACAACTCGAACAGGAGATCGCGAAACTCACCCCC
>DASVLC010000396.1:0-25057 GCA_036385045.1 Thermoanaerobaculia bacterium
TGGGTGGGCGGGTGGGAGGGGTGGAGGACGGTCGAAGGACCCCCTCATCGTGCGCGAGGGTGGGCGGGTGGTGGGGTGCACGTGAATGGCACTCGCCCACCCAGATCCTTCGCTACTTCTAAGAAACTCCCAGTGTTTATGCGGCTTTCCCGAGCCCGGACCCGAGCCCGGGCTCGGGCTCGGGCTTCTCCCTCTCAGTCGCGGCGCCGCGCCGTCCCTGGCTCGGGAGACACGCGGGTTAGGCTCCCGGCATGCGCTCGTTCACGGGCTTCGCTCAGGGCCACCCTCTCCCCGCTGGAATCGCGGGGAGAGGGGCGATGTAGCTCGTCTTGCGGTAATCGTGACGCGGGTCATGCCGATAGCGCTCACATCCCTGCGCCTGGAGGCGGAGGCGCGAGAACGGCCTCCGGCGTCTGGTTCTTAATCGGCTTCACCGTCCTCAGATACGCCCAGATCGACTTCAGGTCCTCATCGGTCGCCAGCGCGTAGTTCTGCCACGGCATCGGCGGCAGAATCGGTCGCGAGACACCCCAGTGCCTGCCGGTGCGCAGCGTGTTGATGAAGATCTCCTCGGTCCAGATGCCGATGCCGGTGAGCTCCTCAGGCGTGAGGTTGCGAGCGTAGCTGATCCCCCACGGTCCGGCGAACGCGGTGTTCGTGCCGGAACCGATCCACACCCACGGTCCATCGCCGAGAGCGGGAGGTGGTGGCATCACCAGGTCCTCCGGATGACCGGACAAGGCGCGGCTCATATCGGGCTCCGGGCCCTGCTCGCCCATCTTGAACGGGGTGTGACAGTCATGACAGCCGCCGATCGTCACCAGGTACTCACCGCGCTCGGCGCTCACCGTCTGCACAGCGGCCGGCGCCATCGACGCAGCCGCCGTCTTCGTCTCCGCATCTTTCTGCGCGCACGCTCCAGCGAGCATCACACCGAGCAGCAGGACCAGACCCACGAGCGGCAGTTCTCTACGCATGTCGAGCCTCCGATCGGTACAGGGTCTTCGTCCACCTGATGGAGTAGATCTCCGTGGGAACCGTGCGATTACATTTCGGGCAAATCTGCATCCGCGTGCTTCCTCCTTTTGTCCGGGTTCCAGGAAGTTTACGGGTTTTGAGCCGGCGGCGCCTCCAAAAAAAGCTCTGCACATCGTCGAACGAAGTGGCGCTATCCTTCTTCATCTGATGTTTCGACTCGACACACCGCGTCTCTACATCCGTCCGTGGACAGCCGGCGATCGTGGCGATCTCGCCAGGATCATGTGCGACCCGGAAGTGATGCACTACCTCCATGCCGGACAGCCATACAGTGAGGAGGAGATGGACGAGTTTCTCTCGCGCCAGGCGAGACAGCTCGCGGAACACGGCCTCTGCATGGGTGCGCTGATCGAGAAAGAAGGCGAAAGGGTCGCGGGCATTGCAGGCACGCAGCCGCTCGGGACCACCGGAGACCTGGAGATCGGCTGGATTCTGGCTCGCGAGGCGTGGGGAAAAGGCTACGCAACCGAGGCTGGCGACGCAGCGATGCGACACGTGCTCGAAACGCTCAGCCGGCCACGCGTCGTCGCAATCATCGATCCGGCAAACGTCCCGTCGAAGCGTGTGGCCGCCCGTCTCGGAATGCAGTACGAGGCGCGCTACGACGGAGTCGCGCTCGGTCACAGAAAGCCGGAGATCGTGGTCGATCTCTTCTTCCGAAACGGCGAGGCACGCTGACTAGCGTCGCGAATCAGCCTTTTCGATCAGCGATCGCAGCGGTCCGGACACCCTCTCCGCCATGATGGCGTAGCCGGCGGCATTCGGGTGAATTTCGTCGCTGCGCAGCGACGGATTCGAGAGAATGCCGTCGAGCAGATCGTCGACGAGCAGCGCTCCCTCTTCCTTCGCGATCCGCTCGTACATCGATTCGTAGCTCGCACCGAAACTGGGAAAGCGGAATCCGAGCAGCACGACCATCGCCCCCGCCTGCTGCGACTCCCGTACGATCCGCCGGAGGTTCGCCTCCGTCGTCGCGATGTCCACACGCCGCAGGAAGTCGTTGCCCCCGAGACCGACGACGACGATCCGCGGACTCTGCGACAGCACGTCGTCCTCGAGCCGAGCGAGCGCCGCCTCGGTCGTATCGCCACTGACGCCCGCGTTCAGAATCGGCACGCCGATCGTCTCGGAAACGCGTGATGCGTAGTCCTCTCCCGCCGGCGCACCGACACCCGCCGTCAGCGAATCGCCGAAAGCGATGACATTCGATCCGCCGGACTCGAGATTCGTAACACGCGAGATTTTCGAAGGCCAAAGCAACCACACGGCGGCAACAAGCACAACGGCGGCAGCGACCTGAACCCGGCGATCGTCGAAACGCATGGCGGGATCGTAGCGCATGGGGCGGGTTCCTCGGGGTTCCTCGGGGGTTCCTCGGAGTTCCTCGGAGTTCCTCGGAGTTCCTCGGGTTCCTCGGGGTTCCTCGGAGTTCCTCGGGGCTTCCTCGGAGTTCCTCGGAGTTCCTCGGGGGGTCCTCGAGTTCCTCGGACTTCCTCGGGGCTTCCTCGGGGGTTCCCGGTCCTCGAGTTCATCGGTTCCTCGGGGTTCGGGGAACTCGCACACCGAACTCATGAAGCCCCTCCGAGGAACCGAGGAACTCCGAGGAACTCAAGAACCAAGAAACTTACGACTCGATAAACTCCGAGGAACTCCGAGGAGCCGAGGAACTCCGAGGAGCCGAGGGAACTAAAACGTCACACTTGCCACGCGTACCCGACCTTGAAGAAGACCGTGCGGCTCTGCTGGGTCAGATCGATCTGGGCGTTGCCGGTGTGGATGTCTGAGTATCCGAGGAAGAGCACAGTGACCGGATTGATCTTGTACGAGAAAAGAAGTTGGTTGAAGAAGTCCGTACTGCGCGCGTCGGTTTCGAACGTGTAGAGCGACGGATCGCGCTCGACATCGAGATGTTGTCCGATCCAGCGGACGAACGTCCTCACGTTCAGTTGATACGTGGCGCGCAACTCCGTCAGGTTCGCGGTGAAGAGTTGCCCCCCATCGACATCGAGCGACTCGTAACTGTGGTTGAGATTCAGGCGGAGATGCCGGCCCACATTCAGCCGCACCCCGGGATCGAAGCGGAACTGCTCTCCCTGCCGCGCGTTTGCGAAGTCCACCTGCTTGCCTGTACTCACCTGACCGTAGAGGAGGGTGTTGGCGTTGGCCTGCACTTCGCCGTACAACTGAATTCGATCGGTGTCGAAGATCTGGCCGCGGTAGGAGAGATCGCTGGCGCTGACGTTCAGACGAAGAAACGACTGCCGCGGCCCCTGTGCATTGGCGAAGACGTTGACTCGTCTCTCCAGATGTCGTCCCTGGTGGTCTTCGAAGTCGGCCGCCTCGGTACCGACGCGGAATTGCCTCCACGCTCCCCGTTCCGGATACCAGCCTCGCTCGAGGGCCGCGCCGATCTCCCGGAAATCAGCGCGCGGTACGAACCCGAGGTCGGCGCGAAATCCGGGCGTCACTTCGCGGTAGAGACCGTAGTACATCCAGTTGCGGGAGGTGTGCTGGTAGACGGTGCGAATCGCATGTCCCGACATCTCGCCGCTGCTCTGACCAGTGGCCGCGGAGACGGCTGTCGGGTACTGCGTTTGAGATCCGAGCAGTTCGATCCGCATCGCCTCGGTTCTCCGCCAGCGGAACAGGATGTCGCCTCCGAGAACGCGGTTGTGGTAGCCGTCGCCTTCACGCCCCGTGTAGAAGACGCCTCCAGTGGTCGAGCCGAACAGGTCGCGCCGATACCTGAGGATGGTTGACAGGTTCTCTTCGTCGAGGGAGATGAGCCGGCTTCCCTGGCTCGAAGGAATCAGAAGATTGGTACGCCGGTCGAGCGTGATGATCGCGCCGAGAGCATTCTTGCCGGTTTTGCCGGTGAGCTTGAGTCCCCATTCCGGCTCGGCGATGTTACGGCTGTAGATCGCGTTAAACCGGGTCTCGAACAGATCGGCGCCCTCGAGGAAGAATGGCCGCTTCTCCGGGAAGAAGAGGGCAAACTGTGTGTTGACCTCAAGTTGAGCGGCATCGGCCTCGACCTGCGAGAAGTCGGGATTGACCGTTCCGGTGAGCGTGAAGTTCGGCGTGATCCCCCATTGCGCGGTCACCCCGACCTCGGTGTCGAGATCTCCGTTTTCAAACCCGCCATCCGGAAAGGATGTGCGGACGCCGGTCATCGAGGATGTGAGGGTCGGCTGAATCTCGATCGACCGTGCCGGAGCGACGCCTGCGATACCCGCGAGCGTGGACGCCTGGCAGAGATAGCAATTGTTCCCGCGCTGGAGCGGCTGCAGGGCCAGCCTGTAGCCCTGATCGCGAGGGTAAAGCCTGACGGCGTCGATTCCCCAGGTCATCTCACCAGCCGTCGGCGGAAAGCGGAGAGAGGAGAAGGGAATCCTGATCTCGACCTCGAAACCGTGGTCTGTGATTGTCCCGGCGGAATCCCAGATTGCGTCCCAGGAGGCGTCTTCGTTGCCGGTCATTTCGTTCTGCGTCATGTCGATCTGCACGCCCAGCGGATTGACGAAGAACACGAAGGCACGACGCTGGTCGTTGAAGGTGTCCAGGGCGACACCAACCAGATCATCACCGAATGCATTGTCACGATCGGAGTACCGCGCCCGGATCTGGCGCGGATTCGGATCATGAGCCCGGAACGCCGCGTAGAGGTTCCCCGAGTCATAGGTGATCCAGACCTCGGTTCGAACTGGAGCCGGCGAATTCTCGGCGGGACGCGTCTCGTAGGCGAGCTCGAAGGTCGGCGGCCCGGACCAGGCATCCTCGTCGAGCCGGCCGTCGATCCGGATCTCTGCGGTGAGGCGCTCGGCTCGATAGGTGAGGCGTTCGCTGCCAGTCGGTTTTTCCTGAGCGGCAGCGAGCGAGGGGAAGATCAGGCTGGCCAGGAGAATCGTCGCGGAAAGAAGCACTCGCGTGCTGGTGTGAGGGAGAACATCTTCGCGCGTGTCATCGTGCATTGTGTCGGAGGCGCCTCGCATTGGCCGCTGAGGCGACCGATTTGCAGAGACCTACGACGGGAACGAGAAAAAGTTCCTGACCCCGATACGAAGTAACGCCCCCGTAACCTGGCGACGAAATCGGACCACCAGTCCTCGGAGCTGAACTCCTCCGATCAGGCCAGCGACCGGACTGCCTCACCGAAGCGCGCGATCTCCTCGGCCGTTCCCACCGTGACGCGGTTCCAGCCTCCGCTGAACCGTCCGGATGGAATCAGGATCTGACGTTCGCGCAGTCGAGGCGCCCAGTTCCGGTCCCCTTCGTGGAACCAGACGAAGCTCGCCGACGACGGGATGTAGCGCACACCCAGATCATCGAAGAGTCGATAGATCGCGGTCTTTCCTTCTTTGATCCGGCGGTGCGAAGAGGCGATGAACTCCTGGTCGTCGAGCGCGGCCGACGACGCGGCCAGCGCCAGTGAATTCAGCACGCTGAAGCGATAAGAACCAAGGCGCCTTGCGACTTCAGGCCGGGCGACTCCGTATCCCATGCGCATCCCCGCGAGACCGTGAATCTTGGAGAATGTTCGGGCGACGATTACGTTCGCTCCCTCCTTCACCAGCGAAACCGTCGAGCTCTCGAGTGAAGGATCGACGAACTCGAGGTACGCCTCATCGACGAAGACCGGGCAGCGATTCGCGAGATCTTTCGCGATTCCTTTCATCGCCGCAGCGGGCGCCATGCTGCCACAGGGGTTGTTAGGCCAGTTAAAGTAGACGAGACTCGCGCGCGCAGCAGCCTTCCGGATGGCGTCGAAGTCATCCTCCTGCTCCGGTGTGACCGCGATCCTTTCGACACGTGAGCCTTTCGCCTCGGCGAGACGCCCGATCAACTCGAATGTCGGATCACCCTGAAGGAGGGTCTTCCCTTCGCCGAGATACTCCTGCGCAGCCATCCAGAGAATCTCGCTCGACCCAGCTCCGAGGACGACGTGATCGCGCGTCACTCCCTCGAAGTTCGCGATCTTGTCGCGGAACGCGTTCAGCTCGTCGGCGTCGAGATACCGGTTGCCTCGCTCGATCCTGTCGATCATCGCCTTCCGGGCCGCGGGAGAGGGGCCGTAGGGATTCTCGTTCCGATCGAGCTCGATCCAGCTGGAGCTCGTACGGGCGACGGGACCGGCGAGTGCGGTCAGGTCGAGCGATGCGACTCCGAGCGCTATGGCGCTCGACTTGATGAGGTTGCGGCGACTCAGCATGGCGGAATGGTACTAGCGAATGTCAGCCAGCGTCATCCAGAGTCAAGGACGGCGTGGCGCCGCGACTGAGAGAAATTACAAGCGCTGTCATCCCGAGCCGCCGGAGCCCCGTGGGTGGGCGTGGGGGCGGGAGGGGCGGAGGACGGAGAGGGATCTCTTGCCGACGACCCACAAGTGCACACGAGTTTCGAGCAGCGCCGTAGGCGCGATTGACTTAGCCCAGGACGCCAGTCCTGGGTAGATTCATCCAAGTGGAAGTCCCGTAGGGACGATTGAGGACCGTCTTCAATCGTCCCTACGGGACTGCTTTATGAACGGACGCTTCCCACGACTTCGTCCTGGGCTAAAGTCAATCGCGCCTACGGCGCTTCGTATCGACGTGTCATTAGTAGCCGCCGACGGAGAGGTGTCCCTTGCCCGACGCCGCCGCAACTCACCGTTAGTCCATTGGAAGCATCCGCATCACGGAGTGTCCGCCGACGACTGCGCGATCATCAACGTATAGCCGTCGGGATCCTGCACGCGAAACTCACCCTTCGGCAGGTACTCCGGATACGAAATCGCACTCGCTTCGATTCCTGCGGCCAGCAGATCGTTGCGCAGCGCTTCGAGGTCCGATGCGTACAGGTAGAACAGAACGTCCTGGGCGCCGGCGTCGATCGCGCGCGTACTTCTCGTCAACATCAGGTTAGGCCCGCGTTTCCAGTCGGGGGCACTCGGCGCATAGAGCCAGGCCCAGTGCATCGCTCCCTCAGGCGGAACGAAGTTGCCGATGTCGAAACCGAGCAGGCGGTAAAACTTCGCGGAGTCTTCCACGTCGGCGACGTGGATCATGGCCACCAGTCCGCTGATCGAACCTGTGTGCGTGTTCGCAGTACGTTCGTTCACGACCTGCGAAGCTTAGTCCAGTCGGGATGGCAAACTGAAGAGGGTTCCTGCGCCGGAGGCGCTGTCGCCGGTAGCCCGGGGTTGCGCGTCTGCGCGCTACCCCGGGACCCTTCGCGGAACCGGAGTCGTGCCCCGGCAGGGGCACCTGCACAGGCACACATGCGGCGCGGCACCAGCGCCTGCGGGCGCAGAGCCTGGGAAGGAGCGCCGCGGAGAATCGTCGCCAGATCCTCGGGCGGCAGACCGGTCAGATCACCGGAGTCGAGTTCATACGGGACGCGTCGTACTTCCTGCCCATGGCTTCACATTCTAAAAGCTGGTGACCAGGCGGACTCGACATCAGTGCGATTCCTGATTGACGCTCCATATACCGGGGTGTAAATAGTCTCCGGTGCAAGATTCACATCCGGGGGTGACGTCGTCGAATGAAGAGTTCGCGCTCCTCGTCGACAGCGTCCAGGACTACGCGATCTTCATGCTGAGTCCGGAAGGTGAGATCCGCTCCTGGAACCGCGGCGCCGCGAGGATCATGGGCTACGACGCGCATGAGATCGTCGGCCAGCACTTCTCACGGTTCTACACCGAGGACGATCTGGCGGCTCGGAAACCGTGGCGCGAGCTGGAGATCGCAGCCGCAGAGGGGCGCGTCGAAGATGAGGGGTGGCGCATCCGGAAAGACGGCCGCCGTTTCTGGTGCAACACCGTTATTACCGCACTGCGATCCGATTCCGCGGAGCTGATCGGTTTCGCGAAGGTGACCCGCGATCTGACCGAACGTCGCAACGCGGATGAGCTCATCCGCCACAGCGAAGAAGCGCTCCGCCTCCTCGTTCAGTCGGTCCAGGAATACGCGATCTTCATGCTCGACCCGGACGGCGTCGTCAGCACGTGGAACGCCGGCGCGCACCGGATCAAAGGCTACACGGCCGATGAGATCATCGGACGTCACTTCTCGACCTTCTACCGTGAGGATGACCTCGCCGCGGCGAAGCCCGAGCGAATCCTGGAGATCGCACGAGAAACCGGCCACGTGGAAGATGAGGGATGGCGGCTGCGGAAGGATGGGTCGCAGTTCTGGGCGAACGTGGTCATCACCTCAGTGTTCGACGACACCGGAGTTCTTCGCGGTTTCGCCAAGGTGACGCGTGACATGACAGAGAGGAAGCACGCAGATGAAGTGCGCCAGTCTCTGCTCGAACAGCGCGAAGCCCGTCTGCAGGCCGAGGAAGAGCAGCGCGTCACCGAAGCAGCCTATCGCGCCGCGCTCGAGACGAACCGGGCGAAAGACGAGTTCCTCATGACGCTGTCTCACGAGTTGCGGACGCCGATTACAGCGATCCTCGGCTGGGCGCGTCTGCTTCCAACGGTTCCCAGCGGCAGCCCGATGTTCGCCGACGCCGTGGATGCGATCGGGCGAAGTGCGCGCCTCCAGGCGCACCTCATTGACGATGTTCTCGACGTCTCCCGCATCGTCGCCGGGAAGCTCCGACTCTCGCGCGAGACCCTCGACACCGCACAGTTGATCCTCGGTGCCATCGACGCGGTACACCCGACGGCCGACGCACGTGACATCTCCGTCACTACCGACATGTCCCCGGATCTCGGCGCCATTGTGGCGGACCCTACGCGGATGCACCAGGTGCTCTGGAACCTGCTGACGAACGCCTTGAAGTTCACCCCGAAAGGGGGCCAGGTCGTGGTGAGAGCGCGCCTGGTGGAATCGTCGCTCCTCGAGATCGCCATTCGGGATACTGGCGAAGGGATCGATCCCGCGTTTCTTCCTCATGTTTTCGAAGCCTTCCGTCAGGAGGAGGGGACACTGACCAGAACGCACGGGGGACTCGGACTCGGGCTCTCGATCGTTCGCTACCTCGTCGAGGCTCACGGCGGCTCGGTTCGAGCGGAGAGCCCCGGGCGCAATCAGGGATCGACCTTTACGATCTCACTCCCGGTCGCTGGAGTGCAACCTGAGTCAGGCGCACGAACCACGGAACCGGCCGCTGGCGACACCACTCCTCTCCTGCTCGCAGGAGTGCAGATCCTGATCGTCGACGACGACCGCGACACTCGCGAAGTGATCCGCGCCATTCTCCGCCGCGCCGGTGCGGAGGTAACGGCGGCCGATTCTGCCGCCGCCGCGCTCGAACACATCCGTGCATCCAAGCCAGACCTCCTGCTGACTGACATTGCGATGCCCTCGATGGATGGCTATCAACTCGTACGCGAGGTGCGAAGCCTCGACATCGGATCGAGCTTGAAAATCGCCGCCCTCACGGCGTTCCCTGAGGGCGCCGGCGCAGCGAAACAAGTCGGCTTCGATGCCTATCTGCGGAAGCCGATCGATCCCGCCGAACTGATCGAGTCCCTCGCGCGCGTACTGGGGTAGGGCTCACCCAAAGGGCTACAGCGATCTTTCAAACGCTGACGGCGCCATCTGCGCCTCTGGTGGTGATCGCCTTCTGGTCTCCCGTCGCTGGTCACTTTCCCCAGCCAACCGGGCGACTTGATTGCGAAGTGCGTTCGCGCACGACGGGCAAGCGCCCCGCAGGCCGACGTCACTTGCTCGCGATGACCTTGCACCAACATGTGACATTGTTCCACCCGGGCGTCCGGCATGTGTGCGATCATTCCTCCGCGTTCAGATTCGTCCACGAGGTCCCCTTGCGTTATCTCTCCCTTCTTGCAGTGTCAGCTGTCCTTCTCAGCGCGGTGGTTCACGCGCAGACCCCGTATCTCGTTGCCGACCTCAATACGACCGGGAGCGACGGCGCGCATTCCTCGGATCCGATGGGCTTTCATGAATTCAACGGAGAGTTGTACTTCAACGCCAGCGTTGTATCGACTGGTGCGGAGCTCTGGAAGTACAGCAACGGCCAGGCGAAGCTCCTGAAAGACATCGCACCCGGAACCAAGAGTTCTTTCTCGAGTCGCCTCTTCGACATGGGCGGAGGCACGGCGCTCTTCTTCGCTAACGATGGCATTCATGGATCTGAGCTATGGCGTACAGATGGAACCACCGAAGGCACGATGATGGTCGCGGATTTGAATCCGAGCGGCAACGGCGCCGGCTACCCTGCAGTGGTGTT
The DNA here is from genome assembly GCA_036385045.1 of Thermoanaerobaculia bacterium. Classification (GTDB taxonomy): domain Bacteria; phylum Acidobacteriota; class Thermoanaerobaculia; order Gp7-AA8; family Gp7-AA8; genus QHVT01. The sequence continues at coordinate 10,222 of DASVLC010000396.1, forward strand.
CCAAGGGAAGCTCTTCTTCCGGGGCTTCGATGCAACGACGGGATTGGATCCGTGGGTGAGTGATGGGACGGCCGAGGGGACGAAGCGGCTGTTCGACATTGGTACGGGATCGGTGACCGCGTTTTCAGTTCTCGGCGACAAGCTACTGATCGTCGGCGGAGGCGCGATGTACCTAAGCGACGGTACCACCGAGGGAACCGTACAGATCGCGACCATGCAGTCGGTCGGTCAGTTTGCAACACTCGGATCGACCAAGTATTTTCTCGGAACCACCAACGGCGTTCGTGAGCTCTGGAAGTCGGACGGCACGACGCAAGGAACCCAGCCGCTACTGCGAGTCCCGTCAGCTTCATTCAACGGCAATTGGAGCATGGTTGCGATTGGCCCGACGCTCTACTTTCTCGGCGGCGAAGGAGACCGTGTGGACCTTTGGAAAAGTGACGGCACGACCGCCGGCACGCAGGTTGTGAAGACTCTGCGGGAGACGAAGCCAGGAAATGCAATCCTGACTTTTGCGGCGAGTGCCCTGTTCGTCTCTATCGATTACGAGCTCTGGCGGAGCGACGGGACTGCCGCCGGCACGTGGATGCTGGATTCGGAATCCGCCTATGGTCTCGTCGACGCATTCGGCGCGGCGTATTACTTCAAACTCTCTCTTAGCGGAGGGCCTGCACAACTCTGGTCAACCGACGGGACGACGAAGACGCAGATCACGTCTGTACCGTCAGTGCAGACCTTTCCCTCAGTTGTCGGGGGAAAGATTTACTTCTCTTCACGACACCCGTTACACGGTGCCGAGCCCTGGATCTGCGAGGACGGCACCGCGACCGGAACGCGGATGCTCGTTAACGTCAATCCCGATGCACCGCCTTCTTCGAATCCCGAAAAGCTCACAGCTGCGGGGGCCCTCCTGTTCTTCTCTGCGACCGACGGCACGCACCACAATGACGTCTGGAGAAGCGATGGCACGTCGGGCGGCACGTTCCGTCTCACCTCGTTCGACGACCTTCAGTATCCACCCCGACTGAATCTGTTTACAGGTTGGAAAGGATCTCTTTACTTCAAGATCGCCTACACCGAGCTCTGGCGCAGCGATGGAACGGTTGCCGGCACGGGCCAGCTGAAAGACTTCGCGCAGGGATTCAACGTGCCCACTATCAGTTCGATCTTTCCGGCGAGCACATCGCTGCTCATGTCGGCCAACGACGGCAGCGGTCCGTTCCTATGGCGCAGTGACGGCACGGCGGGCGGAACGGCCGCGCTCGGCAAGCAGTTGCAGCATCCCGATCGACCGGAGTATCCGAACGCCTTTACGGAGCTCGCTGGCCGCACCTATTTGGACGCCCGCGCACATCAACCCGGCCTCTGGGTGACGCAGGGAACCGACGAGACGACCAGACGCGTGGCGCGCACGGAGAGTGGCGTTGAACAGACCACTGCCGCCGCCGGCGCAATCTTCTTCGTCCAGAATACGCAGGTGCATGGCGCCGAGCTCTGGCGTTACGACGAGACCGGAGAACCACCCGCGATCGTCAAGGACATCGCGACCGGAGCTGCCTCGTCGAATCCGGAGCAGCTCACGTCAGCAATGACGTACCTGTTCTTCGTGGCCAACGACGGCATCCATGGCAAGGAACTGTGGCGTACCGACGGCACACCTGACGGGACGATTCTTCTGAAGGACATCGTCGCCGGTGGCGGAAGCGGCTCGCCGGCAAATCTCACTCCGGCCGGCGACGTCTTGTACTTCACCGCCAACGACGGCACTCACGGCGTCGAGCTGTGGCGCACCGACGGAACGCCGGTGGGAACGTTTATGGTCACCGATCTGCGCCCGGGCAGCGCGTCCTCGGATCCGACCTCGCTGCGCTATGCAAACGGCGTCCTCTGGTTTGCCGCGAACAACGGAACCACGGGAGTCGAGCCGTGGATGCTGAACGGCGTCGCCCCGGTCCTTGTGCAGGATCTCGCGCCCGGTCCAGACTCCTCGTCGCCTGCCGATTTCGTGCAAGCCGGACAGCGACTCTTCTTCAGTGCAACCACGACGTTAGGCCGCGAGCTGTGGGCGATCGATCTCGCTGCGTCTGCGTTCGACATCGATGACGTTCGCATCGTCGAGGGCAACAGCGGTACGCGTCTCGCGCGCTTCACAGTCTCGCGCAGCGGCAGCACAAGTACTGCCTCAACCGTGCAGTTCTCGACCGTGGACGGGACTGCGACGACGGAAGATGCGGATTACGTCGAACACAACGGAACGCTATCCTTTGCCCCGGGTCAGATCTCGCAATCGATCGACGTCGTCGTGAACGGCGACACCCACATCGAAACCAACGAGGCGTTCTTTGTCAGGCTCTTCGCTCCGTCCGGAGCGATGCTCGGCAAGAGCTTCGGCACCGGAATCATCGAGGACGACGATCGTCGCGCGGAGGTCTCGATCGAGTTCATGAACAACTCGGGCTCTTCGAACAGCACTTCACGCTCATACCTGATCACTAACGCAGGACCGTCCACCGCGTCGGAGGTCGACGTGAAGTTCTCCGAATCGCCGGGAGACGTGCAGTCATGTGCGCCGTGGTCGGCCAATCCCGCCGTTTGCCGTCTCGAGCCGCTGGCGCCGGGCGAGACGCGCCACGTGTCGGTCTACCGATCGCTGGGCTTCAGTCATTACGTGAACCCGGATGCCCCTCCCGGGCTAACAACGACGATGAGCGTCACCGCGGCCGAACTGGACACCAACCCGTCGAACAATATCGTCAGTCGTATGCTCAACGGCCAGGGGACATTCGTATTGCCGCCGTTTCTCATCGCCGGCCAGGCCGCAACGGCGACTGTCCGGCTTCCAACCGTTCTCTCATCTCCTGTCAGTACGTCGATCACCTCTTCGACGCCGAATGTCGCCATCAGCCCGGAATCCATCTTGCTGCCTCCCGGCGCCATGGAGGCAGAGTTCACGCTGAACGCAGGTGCGCAGACCGGACCGGTAAAGCTGACGGCGCGCGTTGTCGGTGGCTGGGAGTACCCGCTCGTGATCCCAGTCGTTGCGCCGGGGGCGACGCCCAAACTTGACGTGGCGATCGTCGCCGGAGGAGCGAACGTGATCTACGGACAGCCTGCGACGGTGACGGCCCGCGTCTCCGCGCGACGCCACGATGGAACGCTGCCCACCGGAATCATGACGCTGCTCACCAGCTCGGGAGAGGTTCTTGTGCAACAGTCGCTCGACGGCAATGCGTCGGCTGCATTCACGCGCACCAGCCTGCCGCCTGGTACCACGACCTACAACCTCCGCTACGAGGGTGATTCAAACTTCAATCCGCTTGCGGGAGCGCCGGCGGCCGTCATCGTGAGCAACTGGCCGACGACGATCAGTTACACCATTCCGCCACTCATCTGCGCGGGCGTTACCCAGGAACTCCCAATCACGATCACCACCACGGCGACGAAAGATGCACCCACCGGTTCGGTCGAGGTGACGGTCGGTGCAACAGTCGCGGCAACGCTGCCGCTGACACCGACTGGAATAGACGGCCAGTCGCGTGCGATTCTGCACCGCGCGTTTACCACGGGCGATGGCTACATCAGCATCCGCTACATCCCGACCTCAACGTTTGCGCAGTCCTCCGGCGGGCAACACTTTCAGACCGTGACCTGCGGACCGCTGGCCGTGCAGGCGACGGCGAACGCTCCGACTTCAATCTCGGTCACGTGGACGGCCAACGGTGCTCATCACTATGACGTGGTTCGCACCATCAACCGGTCCAACTGGACAACGGTTGGTTCAACCACGGGCACTTCGCTCGTCGATAACACGGTCTCGGCATACAAAGCGTACCTGTACACGGTCGTTGCCAAAGACGCCGCAGGTCAGACAATCGCCTACGGATCGCCCGATCTCGCAGTCGCGATGATGTTCACCGAGGACCCGATCATTCCGCAGGTGACGCCGATACGCGCGCAACACATCTACGAGCTCAGGCTCGCAGCAACCTCCCTGCAGTGGTTTGGAGCGAATGTCGACATTCCCGCTGCCACCGCTCAAGTCCCACAGGGCAGTCTGATCCGCGGATCGGACATTACCGAACTGCGCGAGCAGATCACGGAGCTGCGTCGCGGCCTCGGGGTGCCGTCAGTTCTGTTTACCGATCCGGCCGTTGCGTTCGGGATGCCAGTCCGGGCGGTGCACATCACAGAGTTGCGCAACGCGGTGAAGTAGATCCTCGGGACGTTGAAGCGAGACGTCCCAGCTCCACTCAACAGACGGAGGACTATGCCCTCTCGAGCTTCCGGGGATGGCCCGCGCGCGCGTACTTGGGTAGGCGTTCCCGAACCCTGACAACTCATCGCCTTTCATCCGCCATCATGCGAATCCTTTTCTCGGCATTCCGCCGAACCTTGTCTTTCTGCTCGGGCGTTACCGAGGCATCGGCGTCGAGGTACTGCAGTAGCGTTTCGTAAGCGGCGATCATTCCCTTCGTATCGCCGGTCAGAAATCGCGCCTCGGCAAGGTCGTCCCAGGCGGTCGCGGACGTGGGATGGAACTCCGTGCTGAGCTCGAGCAGCGCGAGTCCCTCCGCCGGACGCCGATTCGCGAGGTAGTTGTAGCCGCGGCGGGTGAGCATTGCCTGGGCGAATGGCTTCGGATCGGCCGCGAACTGCTCGCGAAACGCGCGCTTCGCATCTTCGATCCTTCCCTCTGCCAGCAGTTCAACCGCTGACGGCGGCTCCTCGGAGGCGATGCGGGTGGCAGCCAGTTCCGCCGGCTTCGGCGATGACGGGTTATCGATGACGGTGAGTCCTTCAGTCGTCAGTCGATACTGCGTCGCGCGGTCCGTTCGCGCGAGCGTACCTCCGGCGACCGGATAGAGCCTCTGCCAGCCTGACGTGAGGTCGAGCACTTCGATCGTGTCGCCGTCACGGCGGATGTTGACAATTTCGCCGGATGGCAGACGATGCCTGCCGGCGATTCGAGTGGCGTCCGCGTCGTCGATGGTTCCTCGGCGCAGCGAAGTCTGTGCGTAGCCGGGCCATTCGTATTCGGTCGCGATGGTCATCAGGAGTTGCATACCGAGGCGGGCACCCTGGTCGGAATTCACCATCACGACGGCGCCGCGTCCTCCTTCCATCGATCCGATGAGAGTCGCTCGAAATCCCTGATTCGATCCGCTGTGGACGAAGTAGCCGGAGCCGCCGCGCTGCTGGACGCCGAAGCCGAGGCCCATGCCTTCACCTGGTGCCGTCTCGAAGCGGGGCCGCAGCATGTGGCGCGCGGCATCGATCGTCAGAACGCGCGTGTCGCGACCTGCGAGCGCGGCCTGCATTTCGAGAACGACTCTCGCGAGATCACGGGGAGTCGTCCAGAGACCTGCGGCCGCCATCTCCGGATAGACGTGCCACTTCCCCTCGACTTCGCGCCCGCTCATCTCGTATCCGGTCGCGGCTTCATGCCGCCGTGCTGCTGGAAGCGGCTGCTCGTACGCTCGAACGCATCCCGAGCGGCCCGAGCACCGTCCGTCGCATCAGCTCGGGGAACGTGAGACCGGAACGGTCGATGAGGACCGCCTGTGCGAGCGTCGTCCCTCCGCCGGAGTAACGGAACTTCGTATCAGGAGCCAGGTCGACTTGCACGGCAACGGTATTCGCTGGAGGCTCGCCCGAGAGGATCTGCGCGAGCGTCGGCCGTGGTGCGTCGATCGCGTACCCGGGAAACCCGTGAACCGTCGTTCCGGCTGAGTGACTCAACAGCAGCCGGAGCGTGACGGGCGTCGCGGCGGTCAGCTCGTTCTCCGGCAGACGCCAGGAACGAAGCATCGAGTTGACCGGGTCGTCGAGCCGCAACTTCCCCTCCTCGACGAGGTCGAGCACCGCCATCGCCGTGACCGGCTTGCTGATCGATGCCGCCTGGAACAGCGTGTCGGGGGTCGCAGGCCTGCCGGACTGCAGATCGGCAACGCCGTGCGCAACGGCCGTCACCACTCTGCCGTTCTCGATGATCGCGTAACTCACAGCCGGAACACCGAGCTCGCGCATCTGCTCGAGGAGAGATGGGCCGGCGACCCCTTCGATCGCGACAGTCGTAACGAGATTCGCCTCGATCCTTGCCCGCTTGAGCGAGTCATCGGCAGCGGCAGCAAAGGTCAGGAGAAGCGAGAGAAGAAGGGCAGGCATTCGTCGCATGCCGGTCATCTACGCACCGGCGGGGAGAATGTAGACAGCGATTCGATTCTTCTCTGGACCGATGGGCGTCGTCGCGACCGCGCCGGTAGAGTGGCCGCCAGTCACGGCGCCGACGCAGTCCTCCGGCTTCGTCGATTCGAGAACCTCGTGATCCAGGACCGGGGGCAGGACGTTCACCGGTTCGAGATACGGAATGCACCGGAGGCGGTCACCGCCGACAGCCTCGCTCCCACGCGGTCAGCGCGGCACGGCGGCGACGATCCGCAGCGGGCCGCCGGAGCCGCCGGCGATCTTCATCGGCAGAGCGAAGACCCAGGCGCCGCGTGGAGGGAGCCGTTCGAGACTCGCCAGGTTCTCGAATCCGGGAACGTTCGCGCCTGCCGTAACGCGGTGCACCATGAAGTCGCGCGACTGGCCGTGATCAATGCTCGCCGTGTCGACGCCGAGCGCCGCGATGCGCCGTTCCGTCACGAGCAGCCGCGCGGCCTCCTCGCCGAACGACGGGAAGTGCAGGTTCTCCGTCGCGCCGGGCGTGTCGTCGCCAAAGTACGCCTTCCGATCCGGCCATCGCGCGGCCCAGCCGGTTCGCAGCAGGACGATCGTCCCGGGCGCGATGCGTCCGTGACGGACTTCCCACGCGCGCACGTCGGCAGTGGTCAGCCGGTAATCAGGATCCGCCGCGGCCTGCGTGGCAACGTCGATGACGACCGCCGGCGCGATCAGCTGCCGCAGGTCGATGTCCGCGGCAGTCGTCCCGCGCTCGGCGAAATGAATCGGCGCGTCGAGGTGCGTCCCTCCATGCTCCGCCGTGCAGAGCGAATGCGCGGAGTAGAAGTACCCGCCGGACGTCTGCCCATATGCGAGCTGCTCGATCCGAAAGCCGGATGGTGACGACGGCCAGTAGAGCGTGCGCTCGTCGAACGCCCAGGTGAGATCGATGAGATCGGCCGTGCGAAGGTCGAGCGGGCGCGGCGACGTCGCGCAGGCGGCGAGCACAACGACTCCGAGGAGCATCACACGTGCGTGCATGCCATGGATTCTATGCCTGGAATCTGACACGCAAGGAGAACTAAAAGCTCTCCGGCATCCAACAGACCAATCGCCCGCTCTATCGCGCCTACCTGCTCAGTCAGCAAACTTGGCGTCGGCCTCGGCCACACTCCGAGACGAGTAGATGTCTTGGAAGCTCTCCTTGGTACGCGTGGGCTCAATCGGACGGTGACCTGCTGGATCGCGTGAGGTGTTCGAAGCCCTGTCCCCATTTACGTCGGCCTGTCCCCATCTACGTCGGCTGCCGTTCACGACTGAATCACCTAAAGCGGCGGCCGGACCGGGCAGAGAGCCCGGGACTGGCTTTGCTCAAGGCTGCCCCCTGTCTTATCGGAGTGAAGCGATTGCCTGCAGGCGCGATACAAGCAGCGGCAGTCTCGCCTGACTCGCAGGATCGGGCGCGAGGCTCCCCGGCAGCACGTCCAGGAACTCCTGAAGATTGAGAAAGGCCCTCGCTTCCGCAGCGAGAAAAGTTCGAACGTCATCTGCTGCCGCGCGAACTTCGGCGACGAGTTCCAGTCGACCGTCGACAACCGCAAGGAAGTCTTCGAGGTCGTGGCTTCCGGCGAAGTCACCTTTTCCTCGTCCGTGAAACGCCGCGATCTTGGTCGCGCAGAAGTACGTCGGTGAGACAACGTGAATCGCGAGACCTGGCTCGAGGACGTGATCGACGGCGTGAGCGATCGCGCCCGGATACCAGGCGTTTGAAAAGCCGAGTATCTCCGGGTCCGTGGGCATGACATCCAGCGTGAGGTCCTCGCAGTGCCATCTGCAGATGATCTTCATGTCGTCGCGAAATCCGATTGCACGTAGCCGGCGCTCGAGCTCGCGGTACTCGGCACGCGTTGCAGTTGCGACGATGACATCCACGTCCCGCGTGGGACGGATATCACCGGCGCCCGGGTCGGTGATGAGCAGACCGGTCGAACACCCACCTACGAAAACGACTTCGTCTCGCAGCTCTCCGAGTGCACGGGCACCGCGGATCAACAGCTCCCGGTTCTCATCCCACATCGATTCTCCCGAGGCGTTCGCGGAGCTGCTCTTCCGCGATCTTTCGCTCGCGCGCCCGTCCCTCGCGCAACGCATCTGCGATCGCAAGGAGCTCGTACAAGGCAGGATCTCGCAACGCGACCGATGGAACGGTCCGGTAGAGCGGCTCGAAGGACACGCCTCGTTCCGTTCCCTCCGCAAACGGCCACACCGGGATGGGCTCCTGGCCTTTGGCGAACAGCGCGTTGAGCGGCGGCGCGGCATACGAGGTTGGAACTCCGCGGGTCAGTTCGCCGCGTTTCGCTGGAAACACGTACTTCAGGCCATGCACGAGGAACTCGAGAACAGCGGTGCTGTTCGGACGCTGCCTTGAACCCGATCTCACCCTGGAATGGAGGTCCGCTCGTCCCTGGTCGACACTTGGCACGTCACGACCGGTCAAGTCCGGCCGGAGCAAGCCAGACGCGCGGGACCGCCGGATGGCGGCATGCACCTCAGATGAACTCAGGCCCACCTCGATCCCCAGCACCGCCATCGAGCGGGGAAGCATGCCGGATTCCCTGGGATCCCCACGGCTGGCGTCGGCGCACAGCTTCAGGACAACGACCACATCCTGCGGTTTCAGGCTTTCCATGGCTGCATTGTACATTCGCTATTCGCGAATCGCGAATGTACCGCACCCACCGCCTCCCAGCAACGGTAGCACGTGGGCCAGGCTTTCAGGATTGGAGCGGGCGACGAGATTCGAACTCGCGACCAAGAGCTTGGGAAGCTCCTACTCTACCAACTGAGCTACGCCCGCTCGAGGGGTGCTGACGATTGCGCCGCAATCGAATGCGGTGCGAGGTGAGTTTACCACGGTGCTTCGGCGCGAGTCCGATCCGTTGCCACCCTGATCCACACGGTCATGGCCCCGCGTTCGGACCTACGGCGGCTCCGCGCCCGGCGCGACACTGCCCATCGCTCACTCTGAATGGTGATGCTACGCACCCTGAACGTGTGGGACCGCAATCAATCATTCTTCAGGTTCTCCTTACCGACGGAAGGCCGTGGTCGTTAACGCCACAGACTGTCCATCGGGGGGAGTCGGGTCCGGTTGGTGATTCTGCGGGTGCTCGCGCTGCCGCAATCACCTGCAAAACAACAGTCGAACTTCGCAACTCGCTGATGATGAGGCGCAGGAATCCGATCCGGCGTCTGAGGCGCGCAGCTTTCGACTCAACCGTCCATGGAGGATCTCTTGAACAAACTGCTCCCGCTCGTACTGCTCGTCCTCTTCCCCCTTTCCGCTCATGGCGACTGTTCGTTCACCTTCTCGGGCGACAAGATGTTCCTCGACGAAGACTGCACGACCGAGACATCCATCGTGGTCCCTCACGGGATGACCCTCGACTGCGCGTACAACACGATCACCGCCGTCGACCCGCCAGGAGGCTCGTTCCTCGGAGCGGTTGTCCGGAATGGCGGAGCCGAAGCTCATGTGACGCAGTGCATCGTCACTACATTCAATTTGAAAAACGGTTGCAAAGCCGGCGACGATCGCCTTCGCGGAATCATGCTGGAAGGGGCCTCTGGGTCGGTGACCGACAACTTCGTGCAGAACATCAACAAGGGGGCGAGTGGTTGCCAGGAAGGGAATGCAATAGAGATTCGGAACGCGCCGTTCGACGGCACACATCCGGCTACGAAGAACGTCTCCGTGCTGAGTAACCAGGTCTCCGCCTGGCAGAAGACCGGCATCCTCGCAAATGGCGACCTGAAGGTGACGATCCGAGGCAACACCGTCACGCCATCGGCGACTCAGGCGAATCTCGCGGCGAACGGGATTCAGATGGCATACGGCGCGGCAGGCACGATCGAGAACAACAACGTCGGTGGAAACTCATGGTGCTGCACCGATTACGTTGCCACCGCGGTCCTGCTCATCGATACCGCTCCCTCCATCGTCCGAAACAACATCATGAATGCAGGCAACGCGGACGTCGGGTTCTACATCTATAGCAATAACGTGACGGTAGAGAACAACAAGGCGTTCGAATCGGGCCCCGACGGAACGTACGACATCGGCTTCGGCTATTGGGGCAATAACATCAAGGCGAAGAACAACAAGGCTCGCGGTTTCGACATCTCCTTCTCCCCGGAGAAGGGGATCAAGGACAAGACTCTTCCGCAGCCCCAGATCAACAACTAAGAGGCACCTTCTCCCCCCGCGAAACGCGCGGGGGGAGAAGTGAGCGAGTTGCGGGTGCGGGGGGCGAGACGCCCCCTGCGGACGAGGACGTCCGCGATACGGCAGGCGAGGACGCCTGCGCTACGAACCCCCGTGCGCTTGCGCGCACGACCGACTCGCGTTTCTTCTCTCAGTCGCGGCGCCGCGCGCCGTCACCTGGCCTCCAATGACACAGGCGCGTGCGCCCTTGTGGGTCGTCGGCAATGGATCCCTCTCCGTCCTCCGCCCCTCACACCCGACCCACACACCCCCCGGGGCTCCGGGCGGCTTCCAAGAAACTCCCAGTGTTCATGCGGGTTTCCCGAGCCCGGACCCGAGCCCGAGCCCGGGCCCGAATCGCAATCCCGAAAAGCCGGGCCCGGGCGCGGGCTCGGGCCCGGGTTTCTCACTCTCAGTCGCGGCGCACCGCCGTCCCTGGCTCAGGATGACAGGCAGATGCTGCACGCAGTCAATCCTCAATTCCCAATTCTCAATTCGCGTGAGCGACCCACATCCCTCGCTACACCCACGATGACATGCGCTAGCATCTCTCCACCCATGCCTCGGATTCTGGTCACCAACGACGACGGTATCTACAGTGAAGGGCTTCGGAAGCTGGCGGATGTCTGTCGTGAGATCGGCGAGGTGCTGATCGTGGCGCCGGATCGCGAGCAGAGCGCCGCCTCTCACGCGCTCACGCTCAACCGGCCTCTTCGTCTGCTGCAGATCCAGAAGGACGAGTGGATCGTCGACGGGACCCCTACCGACTGCGTGAATCTGGCGGTCCTCAAACTGATGAAGAACGAGCGGCCCGACCTGATCGTGTCCGGAATCAACTTCGGGCCGAATCTCGGCGACGACGTCACGTACTCCGGAACGATCTCAGCGGCGTTCGAGGGGGCGTTACTCAATGTCCCGTCGATCGCCTTTTCGGCCGTCGTCGGCGAGCACTTTTCGTTCGACCGCTGCGCAGCGTTCGCGGGCAACATGGCGCGGGTCGCACTGGAGCGCCACCGCGACCCGCGCATCGTCCTGAACGTGAACTTCCCTGTCGGCGAGTTCAATGGCGTCAGGATCGTGAGGCTCGGCAGACGCATTTACTATGAAGGAGTGATCGAGAGGCTCGACCCGCGGGGCAGGAAGTACTACTGGATCGGTGGCGAGCCGCCGGTCTGGCATCCCGAAGAGAACACCGACTTCGAAGCGGTTCAGAACGGCTATGTGTCGATCACCCCGCTGCATCTCGACCTGACTCACCACGAGTCACTGAGCCGGCTCCAGCCGCTCGAGGATCTGCTTGCCGATTACGCCAAGGAAGCCTGACACGGAACGAGAGCTCGCGCACCAGCGGGCACTGATGGTCGAGCGCTACGTCGCCGCGCGCGGAATCACCGACCCGAGGATTCTGCAGGCGATGCGCGACGTGCCACGCCATCGCTTCGTTCCGCAGCTCGTCGCGGAGAAGGCCTATGGCCCGGGCGCGCTGCCGATTGGAGCGAAGCAGACGATCTCCCAGCCGTGGATCGTCGCCCGGATGATCGAGCTGCTGGAGCTCCGCGGAACCGAGAAAGTGCTCGAGGTTGGCACGGGAACGGGATATCAGGCAGCGGTACTTTCAAGACTGTGCGCGAGAGTCTTCACCATCGAACGGGTCAACGAGCTGGCACTTCGTGCTTCGGCAACGTTCCGCGAGCTCGGAATCCACAACGCCTCCGTCAAGGTGTTCGACGGCACGTATGGCTGGTCGGACCAGGCTCCGTTCGACAGGATCATCGTCGCCGCGGCGGCACCCGAAGTTCCCGAGCCGCTGGTCCAGCAGCTTGCGCGTACCGGCAGAATGGTCATCCCGATCGGCCCTCCCGGCAATCAGCGGCTCGCGCGAATCCTGCGCGCTGGAACGGGCATCAAGATCGAAGACTGCGGCACCGCGGAGTTCGTTCCTCTGGTTGGCCGCTTCGGCTGGCGCGAGTAAACCTCGCACCGCCCCTTCGGGAGTCGCGCCGATGAGATTCAGGCCGCTCCTCATGGTCACCGCGATCCTCTCGTCCCTCCTGGGAGCGGGCGTCGTCTACCTCGCGATGTCGGTGCCGAACGACCTCCGTGCCGATGCACTGCTCAAACAGGCTCGAACCGACATGACCGAGGGGAGCCTCGAGCGTGCGCGCGAGTCGCTCACCACGATCGTGGAAAAATATCCGCGAACCGATGCCGCGGCGGCAGCCACCGTCGCACTTCTCTCGCTCGATCATCGCGAGAGGGAGGAGCAGGGAAAGATCCTCGCGTACCTCCGCAGGCAGAGCGAGCAGCAGCAGGAGACGATCGCGACGCTCCAGAAGGGCATCCAGGACTTGCGAACTGCCCGCGTGACGCCTCCACCGGCCGCGGCTGCACCTCCCCCGGCGGCGAAAAAAGCACCTGCAAAGAAAACCACCACGAAGAAAACGACACCAAAGAAAACTACAAAGAAGACAACGACGAAGAAACGAAAGTAGCGGCCGGCCGAGGCCTGCATCCGGCTGCCAGGTAACGCTCCCTGCAGTCAAACGACGGCAAAGGATACAATCCAGACTATGAAGGAACAGCGGCACATACGCATCCACGGCAAGGTCCAGGGGGTCGGCTACCGCTTCTTCGCGACGCGCGTCGCACGCCGCCTCGGCCTCAAGGGATGGATTCAGAACATGCGCGACAGTTCGGTCGAAGCGATGATCGAAGGGGAGGCCGCCGCGATCGACGAGTGGATCGAGGAGATCCGTGAAGGCCCACGCTACGCGGAAGTAACGAAGATCGACCAGGAGTCGAAGGACTTCAGCGGCAGGCTCGCCGATTTCGACGTGAAATTCTAATGAACGCGCAAGAGCTCGGGGCTTTCATCCGGGATGTTCCCGATTTCCCCAAACCGGGGATCGTGTTCAAGGACATCACTCCCCTGCTTCGCTCACCCGACGCGCTCATGCATGCGTCGAGCATGCTTACTCAGCCGTTCCGGGACAGCGGTGTAACCGTCGTCGCGGGGATCGAGTCGCGCGGCTTCATCTTCGGAAGCCTGGTAGCAGGAGCCCTCGGCGTCGGCTTCGTGCCGATCCGCAAGCCGGGCAAGCTTCCCTGGATCACGCGCCGGCACGAATACGTGCTCGAGTATGGAAGCGACGCTCTCGAGATTCACGATGATGCACTGACACCTGACGACCGCGTGCTTCTGGTCGACGACCTGCTCGCAACTGGCGGAACGATTGCAGCGGCCGCTCATCTGGTGCGCGGTTTCGAAGCCACGCTGGTCGGAGCGGCGATGGTCATCGAGCTCGAGTTTCTCGGAGCACGAGAGAAGCTGCTGTCGAACATTTCGATTCACTCATTGATCCGTTACTGACGAAGAGGGAGGAGATGCCATGAAGCAGATCGGAGAGCTCATCGAGGGACAGACGCTCACGGTCATTGCCCCGACGCTCAGTGTACGGATGGCGGCGCGACAGATGACGGATCGGAATATCGGTGCCGTTGCGGTCGTCGAGGCAGGCACGCTCGCGGGAGTCTTCTCCGAGAGGGACATCATGTCGCGCGTCGTAGCGCAGGGGCTCGATCCGGACGAGACGGCGGTCGGCCTCGTGATGTCGCGCGACGTCGTCGGAGCCGGTCCTCGCGAGAACGTCGACAGCGCACTTCAGAAGATGCATTCGATCGGCTCGCGTCATCTGCCGGTCATCGACGAAGGGAAGCTCGTCGGAATGATCTCGATCCGCGACCTGCTCGAAGTCGACGACCAGCAGCAGCGAGCCCGCGCCACATTCCTGCGCGAGCTCGTCAGCTACTCGCCCGACTACGAATCGTAGGGCTGCGCTTTGCGAATTGAGAATTGGGAATTGAGAATTGAGAATGCTGGCGCGTGGCGTTCTCTGCCGTCATCCTGAGCAGTGACGGCGCGGCGCCCGGTTGAGAATGATGGCAAGAACGCGCCTGTCATCCACCCTGTCATCCTGAGCGTAGCGTGAGGATCTGGGTGGGCGGGCGGTGCGATACTCGTGTTTGGCACCACCCATCCACCCAGATCCCTCGCTACGCTTCCACGAAACTCCCAGTGTTTATGCGGGTTTCAGCGTACACGCATGAGCCACGTGCGCAGGCCAACCTGACGCGCATTCCTCCGCGGCGCTCACAGCGTCGGGGATTCCATCACCCGACTTGTCGCCCCTCTCCCCGCGATTCTAGCGGGGAGAGGGTGGGCCTGAGCGAAGCCGAAGGGCCGGGTGAGGGGCTGTGCCATCGGCCACACACGTGCAAGTTGCGGGTGCGGGGGGCGAGACGCCCCGTGCGGACGAGGACGTCCGCGATACGGCAGGCGAGGACGCCTGCGCTACAAAACCCCGTGCGCCTTCGCGCACGACCGACTCGCGTTTCTTTCCCTCAGTCGCG
>DASVLC010000397.1:0-11051 GCA_036385045.1 Thermoanaerobaculia bacterium
CCATGCTCCGGAACCGGGTGACCGAACACTTCTGCACGCAGGTGGGCCGTCTGGCAGAGAAACTCGACCGGAGCCTCGGGATCACCATTCTCGAGCTCGCCGTTCGCGGCGCACTGTCCGCACATCGACTTGATCTGACAGGTCGTGCACTTCGTAACGCGCGTAATGCGTCGCGTGCGGACGGACAGCAGATACTTCTCCCATCCCTCCCGAATACGCCCTTCGCGGACGTTGTAGCGATCGACGTGCGAGAGGACGCAGATCGTCAAGTCGCCGTAGGGATCGATGGCGAAGGAGTTCACTCCACCTCCGCAGTCGTACACCTGGCGCTCGGCGAGGTCCGCGGGGACCTTCGGCACGAAATCGGTCGCCAGCCGCCGCCACTCGGAGACACGCGTCGGGTCCTGGAGGTCGAGAGCAACGATATCGGGCGGCGTCAGACGGACGGCGAGAGGGCTCGACGAACAATCGATCCTGGGATTGATCATCGGGTCGAACTTGAACTCGAGGCCGAGCTCTTCCGCGAAACGGCGCATCCCGACCAGCTCGTGTTTGTTGATGGTCAGCGCCACGGTCTTGAGTTTCAGCGGAAGCCCACGCTCGCGCAGCAGTTCGATTCCGCGAAGACACTTTTCGAACGAACCCGGAATGCCCGTGAGCGTCTCGTAGGTCGCCTTGGTCCGTCCGTAGAGAGTCACCTCGATGCTGAACGGTGGATACTCGGCCAGCAAGTCGGCGATCCGCTCGGTGATGAGCGTCGCATTCGTGAAGAGCGTCAGGATGAAGCCCTTCTCTTTCGCGTAGCGGTAGATGTCGAGAAAGTCGGCCCGGGCGAAGATCTCGCCGCCCGTGTAAAGCAGCCAGAAACAGCCGAGTTCTGCCAGCTCGTCGAGCAGCCGGAAGTGCTCTTCCGTCGTCAGCTCACGGCGTCGTGCCCCGCCGTCGCTCATCGGAAGATTGTTGTAGCAATGAACGCACTCGAGTGGACACCGATTGGTGATCTCGATGGTACCGTTGACCGGAATCCGGAGAGGGTTCACTTCTTCGTGAACCACTCGGCTGAATTCGGAGTATGTCTGCGTTTCGATCATTCACCCTTCGCGATAATCAGTTCTGCTCCGGCGAGATCCACCAGGAGCTCTTCTACATCCGCAACTGCAGTCTCACGGTCGGTCTCGTACTCTTCGAGAATCGCCTCGATGACTGCATTGACGTTCCGCTCCCCATCCAGCAGCGACCAGATGCGTGCCGCCACCGGGGACAGCGTGTAAACGAAATCGAGATTGCCGACGTTGTTCCTGATCGGAACCAGAATGGCTTCGCCGCCGACGTTCCGACAGACGACGTTTTCCGAATGCCTGAATATGCTCTGCCGCTCTGAAGGCAGACTGAATCTCATTTGGGAACCTGTTGTCATGATGCCACGCTCCGCGGTGGCTGGCAATTCGTAACAGCTGACGAGCAGCGATATTGCGTGACCGTCCAAACGGTCGCTCAGAGCTCGTCGACCTTCGCCGCGAGTACGAAGTCGCTGCGCGTCAGTCCTTCAGCCTTGTGAGTCCAGATCGTCAGGACCACACCGCCCCACGAAAGGCGGATGTCGGGGTGGTGCCCCTGTTCCTCGGCGATCGCCCCAACCCGATTGGTGAAATCAAGGGCGGTGACAAAGTCGGGAAACTCGTACGACTTCTCCAGATGGTGATTGTCGATTACGCGCCAGCCGTTGCCGAGCTCTTGCAGTAGCGGCGCGATCCCGCTTTCATCCAGCGGCGGTACGCCTCCTCGACACGGGACACAAGACTCCCGGGATAAGCTGCTCATGCGCGCCTCCTTCCAACCTCGATTATCCAACGACACCCCGTCACCGATCTGCCAGTTCCGGGACCGCTGTGGCAGCCACTTTGCTAATTCATCCATCGGAGGTTCTCTGTGGCCGCGTCTGGTTCCCGAAAACGAGTTCTGATTGTCGACGATGACGACGCGATTCGAACGATGATCGAGCGGGTACTGCGTCGCGAGCAATACCAGGTCGAAAGTGCGCGCGACGGGTTTGAAGCCATCGAGAAGCTGACGAGGAATGACTATGGCACCATCCTGCTCGATCTGATGATGCCTCGGGTCGACGGTCATGGCGTGCTCCGATTTCTCGAAACTGAAAACCAGGCCGTCCCGCGCGTGATCGTGATGACGGCGAATATCCATGGTGCCCGGGACGCCGCTTCCGCTCGCCCAGTGGTTCGAGTGATTCCCAAGCCCTTTGATATCCGGCAGCTCATATCGCACGTGAAAGAGTGCGAGGAAGCCGACCTGACCGCCGATTGAGGCACCTGATGATGGTCGCCTCTCACAGGCGCCTGCGATCCGGCGTTTCTCGATCGGATCGGCGCCGCTCCCGCTGGCGCTGAATGAACTGCCTGAAGTTCTTTGCCATCTGGCCCACCAGTAGTCGCATTGGAACGTATGCGAGAGCGAGCGCGAGCAGAATTCCTGCAATCAGGGCAACAGCGAGGACCAGTAACGTTGTCAATCCAGACATCTGACTGATTCAGATAGCAAGCCGCCTGCCGAAGAACAGAGCTGCGCGTTCCAGCTCAGTCCGGCTCACGGGAACATCCGGCCAGCCGTCGCGTTGAGGTGAGCAGTGGGGTCTGTCCGAACGCCGCAAATCAGGGCTGCGCTGGTCGAGCCATTGCGATGTGCGCTCGCCAACGACGCCCTCGTCCTGTCCGAGACGAACGGCGAGTGGCCTCGCCTCGACGCCTCGGACGTTCGCACGCTCCTCGATCACGGCATAGCCCCTCTCGTCTATCGGGCGACGAAGCTTCCCGCTCTTCGGGCTGCGGCGATTCATGCCGCTGCCCACGAAACCCTTCGCGAGTCCGACCTGCGTCAGGTACTCGAGCTCCTCACCGCCCGCGGAATCGCTCCGCTGTTGATTAAGGGAAGCGCACTCGCCTATTCAATCTACGACGCCCCGGAACTGCGTCCCCGAGGCGATACCGACCTGCTCATACGATCCGAAGAAGCCAGCGGCGCACGTGACGCCATGCGTGCTGCAGGGTTTACGGAGCAGGTTACGAGTGGCGATGAGCATGGCGTCCGGCAGATGTTTTTTACTCGCCAGGGCGCGATGGGCGTTCGCCACAGCTACGACATTCACTGGAGCCTGACCAATAGCGCAATCTTCTCGTCAGCTTTCGAGAGTGAACGGATACGCGAGCGCTCGGTGGCGATCCCGGCGCTCGGTCCCCACGCCAGGACGCTCGCGCCCGTAGATGCGCTCCTGCTCGCATGCATCCACCGCGTCGCTCATCATCAGGACAGCGACCGGCTGATCTGGCTGGCCGACATCGTGAAGCTTCTCGACAACATGAGCTCCGCGGAGCTCGCAACGTTCTGGCGGCTGGCCGCAGCAGGCCGAACGGTGGGTGTCTGCGCACGATCGATCGACCTGGCGTGTCATTGGTTTCTGCGCCGGCCGGTACCAGGGCCCGCCGCGTGGCTCACGGAAGAAGAACTCTCTCGCGACGAGCCTTCCCGGCAACTCCTCAATCGGTCGATCAGTTACGGCAGCGTGATCGCCGCGAATCTCCGTGCGCTTCCCTGGCCCGCCCGGGTGGTACGTTTGCGACAGCTCGCCTTCCCTCCGGCCGCGTACATGACCCAGACGTACGGGGTGCACAGTCCGGTCATACGCCCGGTTCTCTATCTTCGTCGGGCGGTATCCGGCATCCGGCGCCTGTTCAGGCGAAGAGCGGATCTTTGAGGCGTCAGAGCGACTTCTCGATCGCCTGAATCAGCTCCTGATCGTCAGGCATCACTGCCCCGAACTTCTTCCAGACGATGACTCCCTGGCGGTCGATGATCACGGAAGTCGGCAGCACGGAAGTCTGCATGATGTTGGCGATCTGTCCCTCGGGATCGAGCGAGATCGGATAGGTAATCTTGAATTCGTCGACGAACTCACGCACCGCCTCCGGTCCGCTCTCGTCGAGGCTGACGCCGAGAACTTCGAAGCCACGAGCGGCGTAGCGATCGTGGAGCGCCTGCAACTCGGGGATTTCATAGCGGCACGGGCCGCACCAGGTAGCCCAGAGATTCAACAGGACGACTCTGTCGCGTCGATCCTCGAGCGCGAATCGCGTTCCGTCGAGCGAGGTCGAACTGTACTCCGGCATCACGGAACCAACCTCAGTACCGGTTGCCCTCGCGTTCGTTTCCACCGCGGCAGGAACCTGCGCCGAGCCCGCGGGAGCTGCCTGTTCGTCTTTACGGCACCCCGCGGTCAACACGAGGATGGACAGGAGTACGAGCGTCTTCTTCATCCTTTAATCGCAACCTTTCTTCCGAGCTCACGAGGAGCCGGCGGTCAACATTCTGTACCAGCGAGCTGTCCTTCAAAACTAAAACGCCCCGCACGTGTGCGGGGCGTGAGAAGGGTTGATCGAAGCAAAAGCTTACTCGGACTCGGTCTTGCCCTTCTTGAGGACTTCCGGCTCGGCCTCTACCTCGGCAGCGGCCTCGGATACTTCGGCGCGCGCATGCGTCACACCGACGACAACACGCTCGGGATCCTCGAGCACCTTCACGCCTTCGGGCATCTGCAGATCCTTTACGCGATAGTAGTCGTGCCCCTCCAGCGGCGTGACGTCGATCTCGATCGCGTCAGGAATTGCGTTCGGAAGACACTCCACCTGAACCTCGCGGAGCTGGAAGTCGATCATCCCGCCTTCCTTGACCCCGAGCGCTGTGCCCGTCAACTGAACGGGAACCATGACTTTCAGCTTCTCGTCCATGACGACACGAACGAAATCGATGTGCGTCATCTTGCGCGAGATCGGGTTGATCGTGACGTCCTTGATCATCGCGTGCCGCTGCTGGTCACTCCCCGACATCTTCAGCAGGAACACCGAGCGGATGCCGTGCTCGCTCTTCTGAATCAGTTCCGCGACCGCCTTGCGATCCACTGTGATCGCCACCGGCTCGCGATGACCACCATAGACGACCGCTGGAACCTTTCCGTCGCGCCGCAGCTTCTTTGCCTGTTCTTTGCCGGTGCTTTCGCGCCGTGTGACTTCCAACGTGACTTCAGCCATGTGCTGACTCCTTTGAACTGATTAGCCCGAACGTTTCATGCAGCGTGCTGCGCGGGCGACACGACTCGGCGGACCCTTCTCCGCCAGGTTGTTCCGACTCGTCTCGGCCGCTCCGCACCCCTCCCGGGAAATCCCAGGTGGAACAGAAGGCGGTAAATCATTGAAAACCCTCTCATATTCCCGAGGGCGGCCGCTCGCCGGCCCGCCTCGCGTAGTGGAGGCAGGTTGAATCACATCTCGAAAAGGCTGGAGACGGAATCCTCGCGGTGAATTCTCTTGATCGCCTCAGCCAGAAGATTGCCGATCGAGAGCGTCTTGAGTCTGGCGCAGTCTGCTTCCTTGTCCTGTGTCGGGATGCTGTTGGTGATGATCACCTGATCGAGCCGGGAAGTGTTGATTCTCTGGATTGCAGGACCGGAGAGTACGGCGTGCGTGCAGGCGGCCGAAATGGAGCGCGCACCTTGATCGAACAGAGCCTGAACTGAGTGAATCAGCGTTCCCGCCGTGTCGATGATGTCGTCGACGATGAAGACGTTACGACCCTCAACTTCACCGATGATATTCATGACTTCAGTCTGGTTCTTCGCGACCCGGCGCTTGTCGATGATCGCGAGAGAGGCGCCAAGCCGTTTCGCGTACGCGCGCGCCCGCTCGACTCCGCCGGCGTCAGGTGAGACGATCGTCAGATCACTCAGACCGAGCGATTTGAGATGGCCGACGATCACCGGCGCAGCGAAGAGATGGTCGACGGGAATGTTGAAAAAGCCCTGAATCTGTGCGGCATGCAGGTCGAGTGTCAGAACCCGGTCCGCCCCCGCGGCGCTGATCAGATCGGCGGCGAGCTTCGCCGTGATCGGTACGCGAGGCTTGTCTTTCCGGTCCTGCCGCGCGTAACCGTAGTACGGCAGGACGGCCGTGATGCGGCGTGCCGACGAGCGCTTGAATGCGTCGAGCATGATCAAGAGCTCCATCAGGTGATCGTTCACCGCGGGAGGGCAGGTCGGCTGGATGATGAATACGTCCGCACCGCGGACGTTCTCGTCGATCTGCACGTAATGCTCTCCGTCAGAGAAGCTGTAGAGACTCACGTGACCAGGAGGAACGCCGAGCTGTGAACAGATTTCGTCGGTGAGTGCCGGGTGTGCCCGGCCGGAGAAAATTTTGACGTCGCGCAAGACGGCGGCGATTATAACGACTCGAACGCGTGCGCGCTGCGAGAACTTGCTGCATCCGCGAAGAGCAGCAGGCAATCACGCTGAAAAGCCCGCGGCGAGGTTCGAGTATCCGCACACTCACTCGCCAGACTTGGCCGATTGACGTACATTGCTGACATGGATAACAAACCGGTGCCAGAGCCTCGCCGAGAATCTCACCTTCGCCTGATCGCTGCCGGTGCAGCCGTTCTCGTCGCCGTCTTTCTGCTTGCCTGGCTTCCCAATGAGCGGAAACTGCGCCGCGTCGAAACCACGTTGCAGATTGCCGAGCTCGACCTGCGTCTAGCCACCGCTCACCGAAAGCTCGGGGTCGCGAGTCACCACGCGGCGCGCGGTGATTACCCCGAGACCGGAATCGCCGCCATGCAGTTCTTCAGAGACTGCGCAGCTCTGGCCGAGTCTGGAGCTCTCGATGATCGCCCGCGGACGAAAGGGGCGATCGGCGCCTACGCCAGCAACCGTGACGCCTTCCTGGGACAGATCGCCGCCAACGATCCGACGGTTCACGAGCGGCTGGCTTCTCTCTACCTCGTCATGAACGGGGTGATCCAGCGCCGCGAGTGACAGGCACGACATCTGCTCCGCCCCGGCTCTCGTGGACATCCGGCAAGTCTCAGCTTCGGCGGCGCTCAAGGTCGCGGCAGTCGTCTTTGGCCTGGCTGTCGCGCTGCGCTTCCTCTGGATCGCTCATCCCATCATCCTGGTGGCTTTTCTCGGTATTCTCATCGGACTGGCGCTCGGGCGTGCCGCCGATCATCTGGAGAAGATCCGCGTTCCGCGCGCGCTTTCGGTTCCGGTTGTCCTCCTCGTCGCAATCGGGATTGTCGTGGCATCAGGGATGGCGATGGCCCCAATGGTCCGGGACCAGACGGAGGATCTCGCCGAGCAACTACCTAAAGCAATCGACCGCATCGAGTCGTTCATCAACCGCTCCCCCGTTCCGCTGCTGGACGCGACGCCGGCCCCCGATGTCCCGCCAGATGCAGCGAGCGGCGGAGAGGTTGCGCGACCGGACGCCTCGCCCCCGGCGACTCCAGGGGAGCCTGTCGAAGGCACTGGCGAAACTGCCTCGAGTGGCCTGAAAGCACAGCTCGGTAAGGAGTTGCGCGGCGCAACGAGGCTGCTTTTTCCCGTGCTCTCGACGACCTTCGGAGCAATCGCTGGCCTTCTGCTCGTGATCTTCATTGCCGTCTACATGGCGATCGCTCCTGATGTCTACAAGAAGGGCGTCCTGCACCTGGTCCCGCATCAATCCCGTGCACGCGCTGAGGAAGTTCTCAGCAGTGTCGGAGATACGCTTCGTCGTTGGCTCATGGCCCGCGTCATTGCGATGGTTCTCGTCGGAATCATCACCGGTGTCGGACTCGCGCTGTTGCAGGTGCCAGGTGCGGCCGCGCTCGGACTGTTCGCCGGGCTGATGGAATTCGTTCCGTTCTTCGGCCCGATCGTCAGCGCAATCCCAGGCATCGGCATCGCGCTGGTCGACTCACCGGAGAAGGCTCTGTGGGTGACGGCTTTCTACGTCCTCGTGCAGCAGATTGAGTCGAACCTCATTTCTCCGCTGCTGCTCAAGAGCCGGCTTGACATCCCTCCAGTGCTGACACTGCTGGTGGTCTCGGCTCTCGGACTGGTCTTCGGCATCATTGGAGTGCTCGTCGCCGAACCGCTGCTCGCCGCCGCGATGGTCGCCACCAAGATTCTGTACGTGCGCGACGTCGTCGGCGATGACGTGAAGATTGGCAAGGATGACTGACGATCACAGCTGTTCTGCCTGCCACGATTGCGTGATCCAGCTTGACGTCTGGCCCATGGTTCTTGCATGAGGCGGATATGAAAAACCGAAGTCTGCTTTTCGTTCTTGTTCTGATCTCGGCCGTACTGCTCGTCGTCTCGTGTGGAGGACGTGAGAAGCCCGAAGGAGAGACCTGGCTCGGGCAAAGCACAGAGACCGCGCCAACCGGCACGCAACCGGACGTCGCGGCCGGAACGACGATCATCGTCATGCTGCAGGACGGAGCGATCGCCGTACGTGAGGAAGCGGTGCCTCCGGGCCCGATCGTCTTCACGATCGAGAATCGCGGGACCGAGGTACACAACATCTTCCTCGAAGGCCCGGGCGTTCAGCGTGCGGCCGACCGGTCGGTGGCCCCCAACGAGACCACGAGTCTGGATGCGACCCTGGCGGAAGGCTCCTACGTCATGTATTGCCCGATGCTCGATCACCGTGAAAAAGGTGAAGAGGTTACGATCAACGTCGCGCGTTAGTCTTCGGCAGTCCCTGTAAGCTTCGGGGCTCACCACTGTCCCTGCGGCGCGGTGAGCCCCGTGTCGTCGCGCCGGTTCACTTGGTTTGATGGCGCGCAGCGAAATAGCCGAGGACCCCGAATCCAAGGGCGATCGCGAACGTAAATCCCGCCAGGAATCCGTGCGCCCGCCCGATAACCTCGGGCCACCAGATCAGGACCGCCTGCAGCATCGAGTTCACCAGCAGAATCAGGATCGTCGTCGGTGCGACGAGCGCCCTCCGCTGCCCGATGGTTGTTTCCTCCACGCATTCCTCCTCTTCGCTTATCCGACCTCAATCAGCGGATTCTAATTTCGACTTGACAGCGGGGTCGATGCCAATGAGAATCTCTTCAGTTGAGAATTAATCTCAACTGAGGATCGAAAGGTGACCACCCCTCCATGTCTCGAGATTTCCGCGCTTCAGTCCTGATTCTCATCGTTGCGATCTGGCCATGCCTGACCTCAGCTCAGGAGACACCGGCCCCGGCGGTCGCGACTGTCGCTGATGCCCACCCTCAACCTCCTGTTGTCTTCGATCGCCTCACCGTCACGGGTGGCCCGGATCGCGTCAAAGAGGTTCCTGGTTCCGCCACTTACGTGCCGTCGGAGGAGCTTCGACAGCAGGGACAGACCGACATCCACCGCGTGCTTCGTCAGATCCCCGGAGTGAATATCCAGGAGGAAGACGGCTACGGCTTGCGTCCGAACATCGGAATGCGCGGCACCGGCGTCGAGCGCAGCGAGAAAATCACGATCATGGAGGACGGTATCCTGATCGCACCCGCGCCCTACACAGCACCAGCGGCGTACTACTTCCCAACCGTCGGGCGAATGGAGGCGGTGGAAGTCCGCAAGGGATCGACGTCGATCCGACAGGGTCCCTACACGACCGGCGGCGCGCTCAACCTGATCTCCACGAGCATCCCATCAGAGTTCGGCGGCCGGCTCAACCTCGCCACCGGGAGCGACTCGACCCTTCGCGGCCACGCAGTGCTCGGCAATTCCGGCGAGCGCTTCGGCTGGTTGCTCGAGACGTTCCAGCACACCACCGATGGTTTCAAGAGTCTCGATGGTGGGGGCGCGACCGGCTTCACTCTCAACGACTACGTTGGCAAACTGCGGTGGAGCTCCGCGAGCGGCTCCCGCTTTCATCAGCATTTCGAGCTCAAGCTCGGGCATACGACTCAGGACGGCGACGAGACCTATCTCGGCCTCACCTCCCACGACTACACAGCCGATCCGTTCCGTCGTTACGCCGCCTCGGCAGGTGATGTCATAGACACCAGGCACGAACAGCTCCAGCTCACGCATCTGATCGCGCTGTCGTCCAGCTTCGATGTCACGACCACCGCCTATCGAAATGACTTTCGCCGTAACTGGTTCAAACTCGACTCCGTCGGAGGCGTGGCGATCGCGCGCGTGCTCGACGATCCGGCGAGTCACGCTTCACTTCTCGCGGTTCTTCGCGGAGAAGCCGACGACGCCGGCTCACTCCGCCTCCGCAATAATCGCCGTGAGTACTACGGCCAGGGTCTCCAGTCGGTCCTCGCAACGCGCTTCGATACCGGTGGTCTTTCGCATGAGATGGAAGTCGGATTCCGCTATCACGAAGATGGAGAAGACCGCTTTCAGGAAGATGACCAGTACGCCATGCTGGCCGGGCAGCTGACGTTCGTGAAGCAGGGGACGCCCGGAAGCAACGCGAACCGAATCACCAATGCGAACGCCATCGCCTTCTTCGTTCAGGATCGAATCCGCCTCGGTCGCTGGTCGGTCACTCCCGGCTTCCGCGTCGAATCGATCGACTACGAGATCCGCGACTACGGCCGTACCGATCCTCTTCGTGAAGGGCTGCAGATGTCCCGGCGCACGAATTCGGTGAATGCCTTCGTCCCCGGGATGGGTCTCGCCTATGCGGCATCCGACTCGCTGACTCTTTTCGCTGGTGCCCACAAGGGCTTCGCTCCTCCGGGAGCCGGTGCGACTGCCGAGACGCGCTCCGAGGAGAGTGTCAATTACGAGGCAGGCATACGTTGGCTCGGACAGCCTCTTTTCGTCGAGATGGTCGGCTTTCTCAGCGACTACGACAACCTGCTCGGACGCGACACGCTCTCGACCGGCGGCACCGGATCAGGAGACCTCTACAACGGTGGAGCTGTCGACGTCCAGGGTGTCGAACTGGCGATCGGTCGGCCCTTCAGCTTCCGTCAGGTTCGAATTCCTCTCCGCCTGGCCTTCACGCACACCGAGGCGCAATTCCGGAACAGTTTCGAAACCAGTTTTGCAGACTGGGCCCCACGCGTAATCGCCGGCGACGCGGTCCCGTACATTCCTGAGCAACAGTGGACGCTCAACAGCGGCATCGAGACCGACCAGTGGCGTGCTCACGCGCAGATCGCCAGGGTGGGCGCGATGCGAACCGCGCCAGGCCGCGGTGCGATTCCGGAGGGCTCGG
>DASVLC010000398.1:0-2689 GCA_036385045.1 Thermoanaerobaculia bacterium
TCGGCTGGCTGATTCCGATGAAAGAGCGCGCAGCGCTGACGTCGGCGCTGCTCGCTGTGATCGAAGATCGAGAGGCGGCGGAAGCGACGGGCCGTCGCGCGCGGTCTCTCGTGGTCAGCGGCTTTTCGAAAGAACTGAGGATCGACCGACTCGAGTCGCTCTATCGCTCGATCATCGAGAGCAACGCCTCTCGACGATGAGATGCGCCGTGTACGTCAAGCCCTCGAGCCGTTCCGGCTCAGTGCGATGAGGTGTTGTTCGACGCTTGTTGCGAGCCCCTCGAGGTCGTACCCCCCCTCGAGCAGCGACAGCAACTTTCCGTCGCACCAGCGATCGGCGGCTTCGACGATCCGGCGGGTCAGCTCGCCGTAGGCCTCTTCGGTGACGCGCATGCCTCCCAGCGGGTCGCGCATGTGCCCGTCGAAACCGGAAGAAAGCAGGATCGCGTTCGGGCGATAGTCATCGATCGCGCGAACGATCTCGTCTTCGGTGGCGCGGAGAAGCGCCGCGTCCCCCTCGCCCGCATCGAGCGGGACGTTCATCGTGAAGCCTCTCCCTTTGCCTTCTCCGCTCTCGGAGGACGCACCCGTTCCAGGATAGAAGGGGAAGCGATGAACGGATGCGTAAAAGACATCGTCTCTCTCTTCGAAGAGGTGCTGGGTTCCATTGCCATGGTGCACATCGAAGTCGTAGATGAAGACGCGGTCGATTCCAGGCTGTTCGCGCAGCCACTCGGCGACGCAGGCGATCGTATTGAAGAAGCAGAATCCCATCGCCTCGCGCCTTTCGGCGTGATGTCCCGGGGGGCGCGCGATCACGAACGCACGATCCGACTGGCCGCGCCTCCAGATGTCCTCGGCGGCGGCGAGGCTCGAGGCGACCGCCGCGCGTGCCGCGGCGAAGGTGGCAGAGGAGATCGGGTTGTCGATCGAGTGGAAAAAGCGGAAGCCCGCGCGAACGGCATTCTCGAGGTCTCGTTCGTACTCGCTCGAGTGAACCTTGTGAATGATCCGGCCGGTCTCGGGATGGATATCCGCGTCGTGGACGACCTGGTCGGAAAGGCCGGCACGCCGGACACCTTCCATGGCCGCCTCGAGGCGCGACGCGCGCTCCGGATGTTCCGGACCGGTGTCATGCCGGTGGGAGACTGAAGTGGTATAGAGCTTCAACATTCGGAAGTGTCGAGAACCAGACCGTTACATTGTCAATTCTCAGTCCCTCCCTCTCGCACGGCTGAGTCTGCGAGACGGTGCCATTCGGGACTGTGAGACTATGACGCGCGATTGAAGCGCATTCTACAGATCGTTGCCATCGCGGCGCTGACGATATTCTTTCTCTGGCTCTTTCTGCGGAACGCCGATCTGCGTGAGGTGGGTCGGATCCTCGCGACGACCTCTGTCGGCTGGGTCTTCGCTGGCTTCGCGGCCAACGCCACGGCTCTGCTTCTCCGGACGGTCCGCTGGCGGACGATCCTCGATCCTGACGACCCGCCTCCGTTCTACGCGACGTACTTTGCGAACACGGTTGGCTACATGCTGTCGACAATACTGCCGATCCGTGCTGCCGACGTTGCCCGGCCGGCGTTGTTGTCGAGGCGAACCTCTCATCGATTCTCCGGTGCTCTCGGTACCGTGCTCACCGAGCGCGTTCTCGACCTGACGAGCATTCTTCTGCTCTTCTCGTTCTTCGTCTTTCTGAGGTGGAATGAGTTTTCGGACAATCCGCGTGTGGCCGCCTGGTTCTACATCGTGCGTGCCGGTGCGATCGCCGCCAGCGTGATCCTGGCGACTCTCGCGTTCTTCATTGCGGGGTTCTACCTGTTCCGGCCGACGATCCGCCGCATGCACGAATGGTTAGGCCGCCTTCTGCCTCTCCGCTTCCGGAACGCCTGGATGCACTTCTTCGATACGTTCGCCGAGTCACTCCGGATCGCGCGCAACCGCAGAGCACTCATCAGAGTCCTGCTCTGCACGGTGGGGATCTGGACGTGCCTTACGTCGCAGTTCTGGTTCGCTGCGCGCTCGGTCCATCATTTTCTTCCCTTCGACTCGAGCTTCTTCGTCACCGGAGTGACGGCGGTGGGGCTCGCGATCCCCACGCCGGGAGGGATCGGAGGCTTTCACAAGGCATGTCAGCTCGTCCTCACCCGATTCTACGGCTTCACCGTCGACGCCTCGGTGGCGGTTGCGGTGCTCTTTCACCTGATCGGAACTCTCCCGGTCCTCGTCACCGGGCTGGTGCTCTTCGCGAAGGAAGGCCTCCGCTGGAAGGACGTAACCCCGAAGGATTGAGTGCCGAGGACATCCCGCGCCAGGTGCCGGCTTTGGCGCCGCGACTGAGATGATGAGAAGAACGAGCATGTCATCCCAATGGCCTTAACTTTAAGCCCACAAGGCTGTCATCCTGAGCGTAGCGTGAGGATCCGGGTGGGCGGGCGGTGCGATGCTCGTGTCTGGCACCGCCCATCCCCCAGATCCCTCGCTACGCTCGGGATGACAGGGCCTTGACGCGACGCACACTGTGGTGGGGTGGCTCGCCGGGAGGCGGCCGAAACGTCAAGGTGTGAGTGTGGGGCTTTGCCTAAAGTTAAGGCCATTGAGATGTCACCCCGAGCGGGCATGCGAGGGGCCCGGCAGGCTGCGTACTCCGTAACGCTCCATGCAGAGCGAGGGCGGCTGCTGCGCCTTTC
>DASVLC010000399.1:0-1991 GCA_036385045.1 Thermoanaerobaculia bacterium
GGGGGGGGGGGGGGGGGGGCATGCGAGGGGCCTCGCAAGCTGCGTACTCCGTAACTCGTAGGGCATCGAGAGTGCGGCGACTTCGCCTTTCGTACCGCTCATCTCGAGATCGTCGCGTCGCTGAGAAACTCGTGGCCGCCCCCCATGTCGCTCGAGTTTCTCCTCCGACGAATCGCGCGCGCTGGAAAGCGGCGGCTGCGGCCGCCGCACTCCAAAGCGCTTCGCGCGACGTGATGGGCGATGAAGACACTGTTACTTCGCCTTCGTATCTGGAAAATCGACGCAGCGAAAGTGCCTCACTACACCTTCCGGAGCACGTTGAACTTCATCAGCTCCTGAAACGTGATGGTCGAGTCGAGGTCTTCGCGTGAGAGACGGAGGGCCTGGTGCAGCCCTTCGAGTACGAGCTCCATCCAGAACGCGAGCTCTCCGTCCGATTTCGCCCCTGAGTCTCTGCGGGCGAGATCGGCGAGTGCCGGCACGCGGTTGAGCTCTGCGAAGTATTCGGCGAAAGGCTGCTCGTCGGAAACGGTGAGCTGGTTGCCGGCGGCGAACCAGGCGAGGATCTCGTCGTACGCCGGCTCGGACGGCTTCGCTGGAGTCTCTTCTTCCCTCTTCGTTTCCTTCCGCTTGCCGCGACGTCCGACAAATGGATCGTCCTCTTCGGTTTCGATCTCACCGTATCCGCGGCGTTCGCGCTCCTGACGCTGCGCAACCCCCGCACGCTTGATCGGCGGGAATGTCGCTGCGAAGAGTTTCGCAACCGCATCGCCGATCAGCTTGCGCGCCACCACCTCGGCTCCCTGCTGTTCGCCTTCGTACACCATCTCGACCTTCCCGGTGATCGCCGGAAGAATCATCGAGAGATCCGCGAGCCGCGGGAGGACCGGGCTGTCGCCGGTGGCAGCAGCCCGTCGCTCGAGGTTCGACTGCAGCAGTTCGATCGCTGCAATCGTGAGCCGGGCCGATACACCCGACGACTGATCGACCAGTTCTGATTCACGCGCGACGAAGGCAATCGTTTCGATGAGATCACGTACATGGAGAGGAATCTCGACTGCCGGAGCTTCTTCGCGCACCAGCCAGGCCTCCTGCTCGGTGATGCGTCGGGCTGTCGCGACCTCCTGCGGGTAGTGCGTGAGGATCTGTGAGTCGATCCGATCCTTGAGAGGCGTGATGATGTTGCCGCGGCTCGTGTAGTCCTCCGGATTTGCGCTGAAGACCAGGACGACATCCATCGGAATCCGAACCGGAAAGCCACGGATCTGCAGGTCGCGCTCCTCGAGAATATTCAGCAGTGCGACCTGGATGCGCGGCGCGAGGTCCGGCAGCTCGTTGATCGCGAAGATGCCGCGGTTGGTGCGCGGAATGATCCCGTAGTGAATCACTTCCTCGTCGGCATAGGTCAGCCGCTGGTTGGCCGCCTTGATCGGATCAATATCGCCGATCAGATCTGCGACCGTGACGTCCGGCGTCGCCAGCTTCTCGCGGTAACGCTCGTCGCGTCCGATCCAGGCGATGCGGAGATCGTCGCCCTGCTCGGTCGAAAGCCGCCGGCAGCGTTTGCAGACCGGCTGGAAGGGAGAGTCATTGATCTCGCAGCCGTCGATGATCGGGATCTTCTCGTCGAGCAGAAGAGTGAGCGACCTGAGTATCCGTGTTTTCGCCTGACCACGCAGGCCGAGGAGGATGATGTCGTGCTTCGAGAGAATGGCGTTGTGAATGGCCGGAACGACCGTCCGTTCGTAGCCGTGGATTCCGGGGAAGGTCGTCTCGCCTCGCCGGATCGCCGCGAGCAGATTCGCCCGCATCTCGTCCTTGACCGTCCGAACCCGATAGCCGGAACCGCGCAGTTCGCCAAGAGTATGAATCGCCGTCATGCAAAGAGCCTAGCACCCCTCAATTCTCAATTCCCAATTCTCAATTCTCAATTCCTCCGCCCGCCTGCTCGTCGCGATTGAATTCGTTCATTGCCCTGCGGAGGTCACCCC
>DASVLC010000400.1:0-4112 GCA_036385045.1 Thermoanaerobaculia bacterium
GCGAATGGCGTCCATCCGTACTCACGGTCGTACGGGATGAGGCGCGTCATCGATCTTCCGCTCGTATGCAAGGTGTCGAGTGTACTGCGTCAGTGCGACGGTGGATTGCGGGGGCTGCAGGCGACGCCGGGAGGCTTGGGCTCACCCATAGGTTTTTCCCTCATCGCGCCGGTAACCGACCCATGCAATCGTCAGGAAAAGGATGGTCGCGACGACCAGTGCTCCGACGTGCCAGAGCACCGGTTCCCCGCTCGAGGCGCCGATCGCGCCGAGGGCAAGTTCTGAAAAGTGATAGGGCGGCAGCCATAGCGCGATGTCTTTGACGGTGTCGGGAAGAAAACGAAGCGGGATCCACAGCCCCGAGAGGAAGCCCATCGGAAGATAGATGAGGTTCGCGATTGGTGCGGCCGAATTGGGTCCGGTGAGGAAACCGAGTGCCAGGCCGAGGGCACAGAAAGTCAGCGAGCCGGTGACGAGAATGCCCATCAGGGCCGCTGCATTGCCGAGGCTGATCGTGGCGCCTCCCATAAGGATCCCTGTCGTGAACAGCAGAATGACGATCGCTACGCTGAACGTCATCGCCATCGCCAGCTTCGCGACGAAGTAGGCGCTGATCGGCATCGGGCTCGTCCGCTTCACCTCGAGCCAGCCCTGGCCCCTCTCCACGGCAACAGAGACTCCGAAGCCGAAAAGCGCGGCGCCGATCACACCGAACGCTCCGTAAGTCGCGAGAAGGTATTCCGACATCTGAACCGGACCGACGCTCTTCGCTCCGAGCATCACGCCAAACAGGAGGTAAAAAACGACGGGAAAGAGCAGCGTGGGGAGGGAGTAGGCCGGCAGACGGAGCGCCTTCAGGAGCTCGTAGCGTATTTCGAGCAGGTGAGTTCGGATCAGCGGATTCATGACAGCTCCTTCTCTTCAGACAGCGATCAGTTCGACGAAGGCATCTTCGAGCGACGCGGCATCGCCGCGTATCTCGGCTGGAGTTCCGGTGGCAACGGCCCGTCCACGATCGATCACCACGACTCGGTCGGCAAGCGCCTCTGCCTCCGCCAGGTAATGAGTCGTGAGAAGGACCGAGCGTCCCAGCTCGACGAACGCACGGATCTGCTTCCACAGCCCCCGCCTTGCGGTGACATCGAGCCCTACGGTCGGCTCGTCGAGGACGAGCAGGTCCGGGTTTCCACAGATCGCAAGGGCGAAGAGGACGCGCTTCTGCTGCCCGCCCGACAACTCGCCGTACTTTCTCCGTTCGATTCCCTCCAGGCCGGCGATCTCCAGGATCTGCGCCATCGGGAGCGGGGCGGGGTAGTAACTCGAGAACAGGTGGATGTGCTCGCGTACCCGCAGTGTCTCGGGGACGCGCGCGCTCTGAAGAACGGCGCCGAGGCGGGAGCGGCTGGCCGCCTCGCGAGGGTCGGAGCCGAAGAGGGCGATCTGACCGGCGGTCGGGCGGCTCAGTCCGAGAAGAATGCGTACGGCGGTGGTTTTTCCCGCGCCATTGGAGCCGAGGAGGGCAACGAGCTCTCCCCGCTGGATCGTCAGATCGAAATCGTTGAGGGCTTTGATCGATCCGTAGGTTTTCGAGACGGACGTGAATTGCGCCGGTGCGTATTGCATGAGAGCAGCATCGGATGTTTCCCGATCATCCACCACCGATCGTTGTCATCAGAATGTCGTGACGAATGTCAGACGTGGTCGACGGGACCGCAATCACTTCACACGGTTCTGTGTCTCTCGACGCTTGACCCTGAACGGTTCCTCGATATGATTCGCCCCAATGCAGCGCACAGGCGCTTCACACACCGCGGTATCCACAGACTTGCAGTACCCCACTCGAGGTGACCTCCGAATGACGTGGTTCGGGAATTTCTACGACTCGGCGATCGGCAAGAAGGCGGTCATGGCCCTGACGGGCGTGATGCTCTTCGGCTTCGTTTTCGTGCACATGGTCGGCAACCTGAAGATGTATCTCGGGGCCGCTCACTTCAACGAGTATGCTCACTGGCTGAGGGTGGTCGGCGCTCCGGCCGTGCCTGAGACGGGGCTGCTGTGGGTCGCGCGCATCGTTCTGCTTGCGGCCGTGGTGCTCCACATCCACTCGGCCTATGCGCTCACGATGATGAATCGGCAGGCGAGGCCGGTTGACTACGGCCAGCGAACGATCGTGAAGGCCTCCTACGCATCGCGAACGATGCGATGGGGGGGCGTGATCGTTCTCTTCTTCATCATTTACCACATCCTTCACTTCACCACTGGACACGCGCATCCGGAGTTCGTGGAGGGCGATGCGTATCGCAATCTGGTCACCGGCTTCAGAGTGTGGTGGGTCTCGGCGATCTACATCGTCGCGAACCTCGCGCTGGGCCTGCATCTGTTTCACGGCCTCTGGAGCATGTTCGGCTCGCTCGGTCTGACGAACCGGCGATTCGAGTCCTGGCGGCGGAACTTCGCCGCCGCTTTCGCCCTGATCATCACCGCTGGAAACGTCTCCTTCCCGCTTGCAGTTCTGACGGGAATCGTGCGATGACGACGATGAACGCGAGGCCGGTCGAGATGTCTCTGACGCTCGAAACTGCCGGCGCGAGAGGCTGAATGACAATGCAGCTCGACTCCAAGATTCCTCCCGGACCTCTCTCTCAGAAGTGGGAGTACGCCAAGGCCCACTACAAGCTTGTGAACCCGGCGAACAAACGCAAGTACGACATCATCGTCGTCGGCGCGGGACTCGCCGGCGCTTCCGCCGCGGCGACCCTCGGCGAGCTGGGCTACAACGTCAAGTGTTTCGTCTATCACGACTCGCCGCGCCGTGCTCACTCGATCGCAGCCCAGGGTGGAATCAACGCCGCGAAGAACTACCAGAACGACGGCGACAGCATCTATCGCCTCTTCTACGACACGATCAAGGGCGGCGACTACCGCGCTCGCGAAGCGAACGTTCACCGTCTCGCTGAGCTTTCCGTGAGCATCATTGATCAGGCGGTCGCGCAGGGAGTTCCCTTCGCGCGTGAATATGGCGGCACGCTCGAGAACCGCTCGTTCGGCGGCGTGCAGGTCTCCCGGACCTTCTATGCGCGTGGTCAGACGGGCCAGCAGCTTCTGCTGGGAGCCTTCCAGGCGCTCGAGCGGCAGATCGCCCTCGGTACCGTCAAGCAGTACAACCGTCACGACATGCTCGACCTCGTGGTGGTCGACGGCCACGCGAAGGGGATCATCACCAGGAATCTCGTCACAGGGAAGATTGAAGCTCACGCGGCCGATGCAGTCGTCCTCGGTACCGGCGGATACGTCAACGTCTTCTATCTGTCGACGAATGCGAAGGCTTCGAATGCGACCGCGATCTGGCGCGCGCACCGGCGCGGTGCGGCGTTCGCCAACCCCTGCTACACGCAGATCCATCCGACCTGCATCCCGCAGACCGGCGACTACCAGTCGAAGCTGACGCTCATGTCGGAATCGCTTCGCAATGACGGGCGTATCTGGGTTCCGAAGCAGCAGGCGGACAAGAGAGCAGCCCACGACATCCCCGAAGGGGAGAGAGACTATTTTCTGGAGCGCAAGTATCCGAGCTTCGGAAATCTCGCCCCACGCGACATCGCCTCCCGTGCCGCAAAAGAAGTGTGCGACGACGGGCGAGGCATTGGCTCGTCGGGACGCGGCGTCTACCTCGACTTCGCCGACGCGATCAAGCGCCTCGGCAAGAAGGCGATCGACGAACGTTACGGCAACCTCTTCGAGATGTATCACGACATCACGGCCGAGGATCCCTATCACCAGCCGATGCGCATTTACCCGGCGCCGCACTACTCCATGGGCGGCCTATGGGTCGACTACGACCTGATGTCCAACGTGCCGGGACTCTTCGTCATCGGCGAGGCAAATTTCTCGGATCACGGTGCGAACCGTCTCGGAGCGAGCGCCCTGATGCAGGGTCTTGCCGACGGCTATTTCGTTCTGCCTGTCAGCATCGGCGACTACCTTGCGACTCAGTTCGGAAAGAAGATTCCGGTCACTCATGCGGCGTTTGCGAGCGTCGAGAGCGACGTGAGGCAGAGCGTGAACCGGCTGCTCAATGCGAAGGGCGCCCGAAGTGTCGACTCCTACCACAA
>DASVLC010000401.1:0-9935 GCA_036385045.1 Thermoanaerobaculia bacterium
AGTCACTGCCGCGCGCATGAAAGGCCCATTACCTTCGAAACTCTGCCAGATGTCACCCCGAGCGGGCGGGTGGGCGGGCATGCGAGGGGCCTGGCAAGCTGCGTACTCCGTAACCCGTAGCGCATAGCGAGTGGGGCTACTTCGCCTTTCGTACTTTGGAAAACCTACTTCGGCCTATCGCACCTCGAGCAGGAATCCCTTCAGATACTCCCCTTCAGGGCAGAAGAGGCTCACCGGGTGATCGGGACCGGCGCCGAGGCGACGGACGAAGGTGACCTGCCTGCCGGCGTCGAGAGCGGCCGCGAAGATGATCTTCTGAAAGAGATCGAGCGAGATATGGCCCGAGCAGGAGAACGTCAGCATCATCCCTCCGGGCGCAACGCGCTTCAAGGCGTGAAGATTGACGTCCTTGTAGCCGCGGGCAGCACGATCGATCTCCGAGCGGCTCTTCGCGAACGCCGGCGGATCACAGACAACGAGATCGTAGGTCGCGCGTTGCCTGCGGACGAACTCGAATGCATCACCAACCACATTCTCCGCCTCGCTTCCGTTCAGCCGGTGGTTCTCGGCCGCCAACGCGAGGGCAGGGGTCGACACGTCGACGTTCGTCACGGCGGTCGCTCCGCCTGCCGCGGCGTAGACTCCGAAAGCACCGGTGTAGGAGAACAGGTTCAGCACGCGCCCTTCCCTCGCGAGCCCCCGCGCGAGTCGTCTGTTCTCGCGCTGATCGAGGAAGAACCCCGTCTTCTGGCCTCCCCTCGGGTCGACGTGAAAGGTGAGCCCACTCTCCTGAATCGTCGTCTGCGGTTCCCCCTCCCCCACGCTTTCTTCAGTCATCGACAGCCGCTCGATCTCGCGAGAAGGAAGGTCGTTCTTGAAGTAGATGAGTCGCGGAGCGACTTCACGCTGGAGAACGGAAACAATCAGCGGTTTCAACTGCTCCGCGCCGCGGTTCGTGATCTCCACGACGACCACGTCGCCGAAACGATCGATCACCAGACTGCTCAGATCGTCACCTTCCGAGTTAACGAGTCGCGCAGCCGTGTTGGTCGTATCGAGAACGGCCTTCCTCCGCTGGATCGCTGCCGTCAGGCGTGACTCAATCAACTCCGCGGTCAGCTCCTCATGTCCGAAGGTGAGTGCCCGCATCCTGATCTGCGAATGCAGCGAATAGAGACCGGTCGCGATCCGCGAGCCGCTCTCATCGGCGAGCTCGGCGAAGGCGGCCTGCTCCGGTCCGTGCTCGGAATGGATGGCCCCGGCAAAGATCCAGGGATGACGGTTCGACACCACACGCTCTTTTCCCCGCTTCAGTACGAGCGTACGCCGTTTCGTGAAGGTCTCATCAATCATCGTTTCAACTCTCTCGAGAGACTATAATCCCTTCACGATGACTGTCGCACGCATCAGGGAGTTCCACACCGAGTGTCAGGAAGAAGTCTACCGGCAGGTAAAGTCGTACCTGGACGAACTGGTCGATGAACACTTCGACGACGCCAGTCACTGCGACTTCTACCTCAAGTACGGGTCGACTGTTCTGGAGGTGTCGATCGATCCCTATGAGGAAGACGACGCGGTCATCGAGATCCTCGCCTTCTGCGTCCAGGGCGTCGAACCGAGCTTCGAGCTGATGCAGGAACTGCTCAGGCTCAACGTGGAAGTTCCGCTCGGCGCTTTCAGCATGGTCGACCGCGACATCTTCTACTCGCATTCGTTCCTCGGACGCCGGCTGCGCCCGGAGCAGCTGATCGCGTCACTCGACAGCGTCGCCAGCATCTCCGACCTGTATGACGAGAAGATCGTGGCGATGTACGGAGGAGCGACGGCTCTCGACTGCCTTCGCACGAACGCGAAACGGCAGCGGTCAGTCGCTGCTCACTCGGCACAGAACAACTGATGCAGGCCCTTCGACGTCCGCACCGGCGCGTTGCGATCGAGCGCTCGGAGCGGGGTCTGGTCCAGGGAGAGTGGCCTGGCAGATTGCAAGCAGCGCGGCATAGCCATTGCTCTATTCATTGATAATGCTATCTACTTTGAAAGCCGTCACCTTCACGATGATCGTGCTGGTTTTCTCCCTGTCCGGCTGTACCGGGGACAGGGGGGCGAGCGCGGCCGTGGATCAGCAGGCAGCAGAAGAAGCGGCAGCCGAACAGACGAGACCGCCTGATCCGCGCCAGGAACTGGCGGCCATCAGCAACGCCATCCCCATCTATCAGGGTGCCGAGTATCAGGCGGATCTCACCAGACGCGACGAGGCGATGATTCGCAACCAGTATGGCGGCGATGCCGAAGTCTTCACCCTCGGCACAGACGATTCGTACCCGCAGGTCTACCACTACTACATGACGTATCTGGCGCAGTTCCGGGCCTTTCCAGCCCAGACTCCTTACCCCCGGCAGAACGAAACGTGGCGCACCAGAGAAGTCAATCTCAACGAGGCCATGCAGGATCCGTTCGTTCCTGGTCTGGCTCTCGACCCCGAAGGTCGTCACGTGATTCTCCAGATCGTAGAGACGGAAAACAGGCCGCGAACCGTGATCCGGTATATCGTGACACCCTCTCTGCCGGCGCCGGTCGCGACGGCCTCGGCGGAGCCGGACTCAGCGCAGATTCCACGCTGACCGTTGCGGTTGATCGAAGCCTGTCGCATTACGAGTATGGCGTTCCGACGTATCCTGATTCCGACCGACTTCTCGACCGCTTCCGAGTGGGTCTTCGACGACGCCGTGCGCATCGCAGGTTCTTCCGGAGGGGAACTCCTGATCCTTCATGTCCGGATGACCTGGGCATCGAAACCCGACAAGCTTCGTTTCCCGGCCGATCCTTCCCTGTACGACTACGTGGAACAGCACGAGCTCGATCTGCTGCGCGATCGCGTCATCCGCGCCAATGCCGCTCTCAGTACACGGCTCATCGTTCGACAGGCCCCCAACCCCGCCGCGGAGATCTGCCGGACGGCGCGAGAGGAAAAGGCGGATCTCATCGTCATCGCGACGCATGCCCGCCATCTCGTGACCCATCTATTCGTCGGATCGACGACGATGTCGGTCATCCACGACCCTCCCGCTCCCGTTCTTTCGATCCGCTACGGAATACCCAAGCGAACCGCGCTCTCACGCATCGTCGTGCCGGTGGATCTCACACAGACCTCCCGCCCCGCGATCGACCTGGCGTATGAAGTGGGAACGGAGGTTCATATCGTCGCGGTCTGTTCCGAGGCTGATCACGTCGAAACCGGCAATCTGGTCCAGCGACTGGCCGCCGCTACCCCCGGCGCACGGACACTCGTCACCCGCGGAAAACACCCGCAGGAAGAGATCATCCGCTACGCGAACAGCGTCGATGCCGACGCGATCTTCCTCAACGCTCCGTCGGCCGTCGCCACGAGCCAGAGCGAGATCGAGATCATCCGCCACGCAGCGGTGCCCGTCATGGTCGTGCCAGAGGCCTCCTCGGTGCCATCGTAAAAAAAAGAGCGCCAGCTTTTCGGCGCTCGCGAGGTCACGTGGTTGGTAGCCCCTACCGGTCTCGATCCGGTGACCTCCTGCTTGTAAGGCAGGCGCTCTCCCAACTGAGCTAAGGGGCTCGACGTGGTATCCGAGAATAACATGGCAGCGGCACTTCCTCCTTCCCGTCGGTGGGAGAAGGACTTGCATCAGCAGTCCTGCTGGAAGCAACGACCAGATGCCGCCTCGACGCCCTGCGATAGACTCCCCACGATCCATGCTTTCGGTGCTGAGGCGACGACCCCGGATTCTCGTGCTCGACGACGACACAGCCATGCAGCGTCTGGTCTCTGTGTTGCTCCGTCGCGAGGGTTATAACGTCGATACCGTCGCGGGAGGCTCCGAAGCACTCGAGAAGATGGAGCGTCGCGAATACGTCGCTCTCCTGCTCGACATCATGACGCCGACCGACGGGGCGATGACAGTAATCCGTCACCTGCGTGAAGAGCGTCCCGACCTGCTCGAGCGGGTCATCCTGGTCACCGCTTCGCCCGACTCCGTTCTGAAAGCCTTCTCCGGGGATGAGTTACCGGTAGTCCACAAGCCCTTCACGGCGGAAGAGCTCATGGCCGCGGTGAAAGAGCGGATCGGGAACTCCTGATGCATCTGGGACTCGAGGTGCTGCCCTGTCAGCTCGCAGTCTGCCGGCTGCCCGCAGAATCCGCGATTCCATCATGGGTCAGCGGTACGTTCACGTCCATCACTCGGACGCCGGAAGAAGTCTCGATCGTATGCGACCAGCAGTGCGTGCCGCACGACGTACAAGCTTCCCGTGGCTGGCGCCTCCTCAAGGTCAGCGGCCCGATCGCGTTCGAGACTACCGGCGTTGCCGCGGCCCTGATTCAGCCTCTGGCGGATGCGAACATAAGCGTCTTCCTGATAGCGACGTACGACACTGACTACCTGCTGCTGCAGGAGAGCTCCTTCAACCGCGCTCTCGACCGGCTGCGCGACGCCGGGCATTCCGTCACCTTCTGAATCTCAGGCCAGCTCCCCGTCAACCGTTTTGATCGAGAACGACTTCTTGTAGATGTCGATGATCGCCATCAGCAGTGAAAAAACCAGCGGCCCGATCACGAGCCCTACCACTCCAAATGCCTGAAGACCACCCAGCACCGCGAAAAGCAGCGGGATTGCCGGCAACTGCGCCTTCCCCTTCATCGCCCATGGGCGGACGATGTTGTCGATCAGCGAAACAGGGACGAGGCCCCAGATGAGCATGAAGATCGCCTGCCACCACGGCCGCTCCCCCATCGATGCGGAGATCGACAGATAGATCGTCGCCGGGACCCATACGGCCGCGGCGCCAACCATCGGAATCAGCGACAGAAGGGCCGCGACGGCACCCCAGAAACCCGCACCCGGCACCCCGGCGATCAGCATCCCGATCGCCGCTGTGACTCCCTGAGCAATCCCGGTGAACACCTGGCCGCGGAACGTGGCATCGACCACATCCTTGAACCGGGTGCGAAACTCCAGGTCATATCGTTGGGGCAACGGAGAAAGAATCGAGAGCTGCGTGAGGATGGACTCCCCTTCCACGTAGAAAAAGTACGTCGAGAGCAGGACGAGGGCGAAACCGAGGAGCAGACCTGCGAGGCCTCCAATGACTGCCCCCCCGTGACGAGCTACCCACCCGGGAATCTCGCGGATGGCGGGAAGCAGTAGCCTCTCGGGACTCAGCGTCGCCGGATCGAACGTCGGGGCGATCCTCTGGACCCAGCTGAGGTATCGCTCGGTATCGATCCTGCTGATCATCGCCTGCGCGTCGCCTGACTGGAGTTTGTCGACGACGAGATTGGCCTGCTGGACCAGCAGGATCGCGAGGATGAGCGTCGGAATGACCAGCACGACGGTGATGCCGAGAAGCATGACGAGCGCAGCGGAATGCGAGCTCCCCTTCATCCACCCGCGGACCCGCTGAAAAATCCCAAAGGTCAGGATCACGAGAATCGCGCCGAGAAGGATCGCCGTTAGGAACGGCCAGATGATCCGAAAGGCTGCGTAAAGCAGAAGAAGGGACATCAGCCCGAAAAAGATGACGCCGGCCAGCCGCCATTGCGGCCGCCGTTCGATGTTTGCCTCGAGAGCCTCGCCTGGTTGGACCACGTGTCCCTCCTTCTGTCGGCTGACGTCCGGAACGATACCTGTAGTGTCGGGCGAACGCGAGACCTGTGACGAACTGACGTCTGCCTCGTGTATCATCCGCGCCGTTTTGAACGTTCGCGAAACAGAAATCCCCGGGGTGTTGATCGTCGAACCGTCTCTCCTCACCGACGCGCGGGGCTGGTTCATGGAGTTCTTCAACGCCTCGACTTTCGCGGCGCATGGTTTGCCCGTGGAGTTCGCGCAGGACAACCAGTCGCTGTCGAAACGTGACGTGGTTCGCGGACTCCACTATCAACTCGAACGGCCGCAGGGCAAACTCGTCCGCTGCATCCGTGGCTCGATCCTCGATGTCGCGGTCGATATCCGCCGCTCTTCTCCCACTTTCGGCCGAAGCGTTGCAGTCGAACTCTCGGCCGAGAACCGGCTCATGCTCTGGATCCCGCCGCGCTTCGCTCACGGCTTTCGGACGCTCTCGAAGGAGGCCGAAGTTCTCTACAAGTGCACGACCCTCTGGCATGCCGCCAGCGACCGGATTCTGCTCTGGAACGATCCCGACCTCGCGATTGACTGGGGTATCGAGGCACCCACGCTCTCAGAGAAGGATGCCGCCGGTCGACCCTTGCGAAACGCCGAGATTTTCGAGTCTTGACTCAGAGTTGGTGCCCGGTTACGATGCGCCGCCGCGCCGGGGAATGCACTCCCCCGATCGCAGGTTGAAGGTGATCCATGCGGGGTCGTAGTTCAGTTGGTTAGAATGCCGGCCTGTCACGCCGGAGGTCGCGGGTTCGAGTCCCGTCGGCCCCGCCAATAAGTCACTGATTCCGCCGCCGCGAGGCGGCGTTTTCATTCCTGCCGGGCGCTACCGCAACAACCGCCGACTGCCCGCGAAGGTGTGCAATCTGGCCCTTTCGTTGCTTGACAATTCCCTGAGCTGAAGATCGCGTCTTCGCGGCGGTGCACCCTCGCCTGCGTGTGGGTGCACTGCTGCTCGACCATCTGGAATGTCCTGGCCATCCGTTCGATGTAAACCAGAAAGCCTCGTTGCGGAGGTCCTCGTATGAGCTCCCCCCGCCGGGCACTGGTCGTCGATGATGATGCAGGAATCCGCATTCTCGTCACGCGGATTCTCAGTCGGAACGGATTTCTCGTCGACTCGGCACGCGACGGCGCGGAGGCGATCGAGCAACTCCTGAAGCACGACTACTCGATCATCGCCCTCGACCTGATGATGCCGCGCATCGATGGCTTCGCCGTCGTCCGATACGTGGCGACTCATCTGCCTGAGAAACTGCCGAACGTGATCGTCATGACCGCGTTCGGATCCTCCGCGCTCCCTCAGGTCTGCCCTCCGGCCGTGCGGTTCATCGAAAAGCCGTTCGATATCGAACGCTTCATCGCCGAGGCGGCCGACTGCATCGAGTCGCAGGTCGAGTCGGATCAATAGATTCACACCGACCGGATTGGGCGACCCTCAGACGGCAGATCGTCTCCTGACCGAATCGGGAGTCCGCGACGGGAGGCGCTCTGCGGCGACTCGCCGGACGGTCTTCAGCAGATCAGAAATCTCGAACGGTTTCCGAACGATCGGAAGTCTTGCATTCGCGGCGCCCG
This sequence comes from Thermoanaerobaculia bacterium, assembly GCA_036385045.1. GTDB lineage: Bacteria > Acidobacteriota > Thermoanaerobaculia > Gp7-AA8 > Gp7-AA8 > QHVT01. The sequence goes on from DASVLC010000401.1 coordinate 7,227, forward strand.
CCTTCAATGCGCTCGCCGTCACCATGATGACGCCAGCAAGCGCCTCGTCCTGCTCCGCCTCCAGAATTCCGACGACCTCACCACCGGTGAGACCGGGCATCATGAAGTCGAGGAGCACGACGTCGAAGCGCTCCGCTCGGAGACACAGCATCGCCTCCATCCCGTCATTCGCGCACTCGACCGAGTATCCCTCACGCGTCAGGACCCTCCTCAGCAGCCGCTGAATGCAACGATCGTCTTCGGCCACGAGTATCCTGAGATTCGGTTCCGCCATCACGCCCGCCCTCCCTGAGGAATCTTTGCTGTGAGCTTATGCAAGGCATGTGCGACGATCCGCACGCGGAGGAGCAGGTCACGGTCTCTCGACACGACTGATGGGAAGCGGTGCTGTACAATCCGGCCTCCTTCCGCGATGAGCAAGTTCTACATCACCACTGCCATTCACTACGTCAACGACGATCCTCACATCGGCCATATGTACGAGAACATCGTTGCCGATGTCCTCGCGCGCCACCGGAGGAGGATGGGCGATGATGTCCGCTTTCTCACCGGTACCGACGAGCACGGCTTGAAAATCGAGCGTGCTGCGGCGAAGGAAGGGATTTCTCCCATCGAGCTGGCCGACCGGGTCGTCAGAACGCACCACGATCTCTGGCGGCGGCTGCAAATCAGCCACGACGATTTCATCCGGACGACCGAGGCGCGGCACAAGACCGCCGTCCTCGAGCTGATCCGGCGGATACGGGAGCGAAGCCCCGAGGACATCTACCTTGGCGAGCACTCGGGATGGTATTGCCAGAACGAGGAGACATTCATTCCTGAAAACCAGGTCCGCGACGGGCTGGACGAAGACGGCCACAAAGTGGAGTGGACGACCGAACGGAACTACTTCTTCCGCCTCTCCGCCTACACCGACCGGCTGCTGGCCCACTATCGCGAGCACCCCGACTTCATCTGGCCGGCCACCCGTCTCAACGAGGTAGTCTCCTTCGTGGAGCAGGGACTCCGCGACCTTTCGATTTCTCGCAGCTCGTTGAAGTGGGGCATCCCGTTCCCCGGAGACCCGGATCACGTCATCTACGTCTGGATGGACGCCCTGACGAACTACATCGCCGCTCTCGGATTCGGAAGCGAAGACGATGCGCAGTTCCAGCGCTACTGGCCGGCCGACATGCACCTGATCGGCAAGGACATCGTCCGCTTTCATACCGTCTACTGGCCTGCGTTCCTGATGGCGGCCGGGATCGAGCTCCCGAAGAGAGTCGTAGGTCATGGATTCTGGCTTCGAGACCAGCAGAAGATCTCGAAGTCTCTCGGCAATGTCGTGCGGCCGTACAACATCCTCGACGACTTCGGCCCGGACGCGCTGCGCTACTACGTCACACGCGAGATGGTGTTCGGTCAGGACCAGGACTACTCAGACGAGGCACTGCTCAACCGCTACAACTCCGATCTCGCCAATGACCTCGGCAACACGCTGTCGCGCGCAATCAAGATGTCGGACAGCTACTTCGCCGGAAAAACGCCGCCGACCCCGTGCGATTCGAATGATCTGAGGACCCGCGCCCTCGAAGTCGTTCCGCGCTACCTCCGGCAGATGGACGAGCTCGCGCTGCAGAGGGCGCTCGACGAGGCGTGGGACCTGCTCACGGCCATCAATGGCTACATCGTGACGAAAGAGCCGTGGAAGCATTTCAAGGAAAAAGGACCCGACGCCGCGCTCTCCCGGATTATCTGGAACTCGCTCGAGGCGCTTCGGATCGTCTGGGTCATGATGGCGCCATTCATCCCCGGCTCGTCACGAGAGGCTTTGAGTCGCCTGGGCGCCGGAAACGCAGCGCCAATCGACGCCGGAGCGCTCGAGTGGGGCCTGCTTCCAACGGAGAGCGCCGTAATGGCGACCGATCCGATCTTCCCTCGCGTCGACATCCCTGCCTACATCGGAGCATCGAAGAACATGGACAAACCAGAAATGCCTGTTGAGCCGCACGCCGAGAAGCCGTCAGAGCCGGCTGTTCCCGCTGAGACGCCCGGTGCGACTCCCCCTGTCGAGACAACCCAGGCCGCCCCTCCCGGAGTAGCGCTCGTCTCGATCGATCAGTTCATGGCAATCGAGCTCCGAGTGGCTGATGTCCGCGAGGCCGAGAGGGTCCCGAAGTCGAAGAAGCTGATCCGGCTCACGCTGTTCGATGGTGATGGCGAGCGGACGGTAGTGGCGGGGATCGGAACCAGGTACACGCCCGAAGAGCTCGTCGGGCGCAAGGTCGTCGTTGTCGCCAACCTGCAGCCGGCGAAACTGATGGGGGTGGAGTCGAAGGGAATGGTTCTGGCGGCCTCGATCGATGGCGAGCCGAGCCTCGTGGCTGTCGATCCGGGCGTACCGGCCGGCACTCGGGTTCGATGAATCGCGTCAGCTTTCCAGGATCATACTGACGTCGCGCGGTTCAGGACTTACATTGTTTCTATCGCTGCGATGAGAGAACCTGCAGCGACCCAGTCGTCGCGCTCGTGCGCGACGTTCCCCCGCTTCTCCTGGCCAGGGAAGCGGGGGTTTTCGTTTCCGCCCAGAAAAGCGAAACGCCGCTGATTTCTCAGCGGCGTTTCAAAAAAATCCCCGGCGGCGTCCTACTTTCCCACGCAGTTGCCCACGCAGTATCATCGGCGATGCAGAGCTTGACTGCCGTGTTCGGAATGGGAACGGGTATTTCC
>DASVLC010000402.1:0-2633 GCA_036385045.1 Thermoanaerobaculia bacterium
CCGTCTCCGTCCCGATATTGAGCGTTCCGAAACCGCCCAGAGCGTCGTTGATCCAAAACGGTCCAGTAGGCGTCGCTTCACAATCGTAAATCGTGATGTTGTCCACATCCCAGCCTAGAGAGCCCGCAGTCAGATCGGTGCCGATCCGAAATCGAAACATGACGCTCTGGCCAGCGAGAGGAGCGAGATTCAGGCGAGTGCCGGTGTAGCCGTGGCTGGCCCTCACGAAGGCTGAGCGACCGCCGAGCGGATTTCCCCACAGGTTTGAGATCGTTCCATTGTAGGTCTGCCCTGCGTCGATCAGCCCTCCGGCGTCCAACCACGTCGTTCCTCCATTACTCGAATACTCCAGTACGCCGCCATCCCAGGCCGAAAGCCCATTCTCGAACTCGTAGGAGTGATCGAAATGGAGACGTCCCCTCGGAGGAACACTCACCGCTGCCAGTTGCGTAAGCCTGTGGTCAGAGACACCGGAATTGTCGGCGCCGTACGCTGTGTATCTGCCACCCTTCGCGTAACCGCCGACCGGATACCACCACGCACCGGTCCCACTCCCGGTGATCGTCCATTCGTCATTGGGAGTTTCGAACGTTTCACGGAACAAGATTCGCGGCGTACCCGTAGAGCACAAGGGAGGCGCCTGAGTGTAACCCGTGCAGGCCCATGGATAGAACATCTCCACCGACTGAAGCGCGCGCGAAACCTGTTCACAATCCTGCGCCGTGATTCCGTCGGTTCCCGCGAGGTCCGAGCACGACTGCACGAGAGCGTAGTAGTTGTCGGTGAAGGTGGCGCCCGAGGTCAGGTAAACCGACAGCGCTCGGTATTGAACTCGGCCCGCCTTGATCAGCCCAATCCCCGCTATGGTCGTCGAATTGTATGTTCCGCCATCGGCCATGAGCGCGAAGGCATGATTGGGGATTCCGCTGTTGATGTGTACACCGCCACTGTCACCATTGGGGTCGGTCCAACCGCTGTTGTTGCAGTAAAAATATCCCGCATCCGACATCTTTGCAGGCTGCCCAAACAGGTTTGGTGACATCATGTGCCGTATGGCTCCGGTCGGCAGATCCTCTCCCAGCCGCCAGCGAACTCCTGACGTGTCGGTGCCGGCACCGTTCAGCAGATCGATCGTCTCACCAAAGATGTCCGAGAACGATTCGTTCAGGGCGCCCGACTGCATGTAGTAAAAGAGGTCCGCAGTGTACTGCGTGACTCCGTGGACATACTCGTGCGCCACCACATCATCTGCGCGGGAAAACCCATCTGCATAGACGAGCTGCGTTCCATTCCAGAACGCATTGAGGTAGGACGGGCATGGAGATCCCTGAGTGAAACCTTCCGGGCAATGGTGGACCGTCGAGATGATCGGGCCGCCAGCGCCGTTGATGCCATCCCGTCCATGCTGACTCAGAAAGTAATCGTACGAATCCCCCGAATAGGCATACGCAAGGTCTGCGTCTGTGTCGCCGGTCGCCAGCCCCCCTTCCGACCGCATGAGCGTTCCGGGGAGGTTCTTCGTGTAGTTCCCATTGTGGATGGACCGCACTTTCGCGTGCGGCAGTTGACTGAAGCTCAGCAGAAGGACGCCAGATCTCGCATCGATCCAGATGAACTGACGCAGGGCGGACCCGCTGGCCTCCACGAACCAGGCCAGGCGCGTCTCATGATCGCCGGGTTCGGAGAAGAGGCGGCGATTGAAGATTTCGAGCCTCGGTTCGGAATAGATCGCACCCCGCGCCTCGTCCGGCAGGTTCTTTTCGATCACCCGCTCTGCCGTGGCGACAGCATGTTCTGGCAGGATGCTCGGTGTCACATCGTCCGGGAGATCGTCCAGCACGTGGCCGTTGGCTGCGACGACTCTCGCTCCTTTCAGGTGGACGATGAATTCCGCTCCTCGGACTGGCACGCCCTGATGCATCTGCTGCAGGCGGACGTGCTCGAAGCTCAGCGCGTCGCGTTCAGGGTGACGCAGGAATCGCACCTGCGCGCGGTCCCTCAATCCGTAGGCGGCCCCGTAGTGCTCGACGAATGCCAACGCCCTTTCCGTAGCCGGGGCCGAAGCCTCGATTGGCAGCAGGATTCCCTCTTTCGCGGCTACCGTGAAGGTAGGACGAAGTCCCGGGCCATCCGTCGCGACAATGCGCAGTCCTTCGCCCGCTTCAGTCAGACTCGGGAGGATCGAGGTTTGGGTTCCCTGTGGAACCTGACCGAGTGCACTTTGCACACCGAACAGCATGGCGAGCACGCCGATCGAGAGCGTGGCGACGACTTGTCTTGCGGAACGACACATCGCAGAATCCTCCATTCTTGTGGCTCTCGTGAATGCGACCGTTCGCGGCGTTTCGTCGCAGAGACGGGACCGCACGCATCTCTAGTCGTTCGACGTCGAGCGTACGCTGTCAGGAACTCACTGCAACGACAGGAGCACGAGGATCTCGCCCCTCCCGCCCTCGAGCGGCTCCAGCGCCTTGCCGATGATCGTGCCCGGACGATGGATCTTCATTCCGCCGAGGTCGATCTCCTGGGAGCGCATCGCGGTGCCGGGCTCGTCGGAGGTGACAAGCAGGTCTCCCGGACGAATTGCGCCCTTCGTTGCGTCGACGCGTACCTTCACCCGACCGAACGTCGCG
>DASVLC010000403.1:0-1781 GCA_036385045.1 Thermoanaerobaculia bacterium
GAGAACAAGGTGTTCTCGCGTCTCGGTGAACTGCGAGAGCTGCAGAGTACGACGGGCGCCAGGATCGGAGTCTGCGGCTGCGTAGCGCAGCAGGAAGGGGAGCGAATCCTGCGACGCGCTCCCTGGGTCGACTTCGTCATGGGCCCCGGAAACGTCGGGCAGCTCGACGAGGTGCTCGAGAGCGGCCGGAGAATCGCGATCGACTTTCCGGAAGATCGAATCTACGACTACGAGGCGATCGACCGGAGCTCGAAGACGAAGGCCTGGGTGACGATCATTGAGGGCTGCAACAAGAACTGCACGTTCTGCATCGTCCCGACGACACGCGGTCGTGAGATCTCCCGTCCGTTCGACGACATACTCTCCGAGGTGCGTACGGCCGTGGCGAGTGGCCGGGTGGAGATCGAGCTGCTGGGTCAGACGGTCAATGCCTATCGCTGCCCTCAGACGGGACGTGACTTCAGCGACCTGCTGACGAGTGTCGCGCGGATCGCCGGTGTGCTGCGGCTCCGCTTCATGACGTCGCATCCGTCGGAGGTGTCGGATTCGATGATTGCCGCAATGCGCGAGCACGAGAACATCTCGCGCTTCCTTCACCTGCCGGTGCAATCCGGTTCATCGCGGATTCTCAGGCGGATGAAACGGCTCTACACCCGGGAGCGCTACCTCGAGACGATCGAACGCATCCGAAGCGCCGTTCCGGAGGTTCACTTCTCGACTGACATCATCGTCGGCTTCCCCGGCGAGACCGAGGAAGACTTCCAGCAGACGCTCTCCCTGATCGAAGAAGTGGCGTACGGATCGCTGTTCGCGTTCAAGTATTCACCGCGGCCCGGGACACCCGCTCTGCGGATGGGGGAGCCGGTCGAAGACGCGGTGGCCTCCGAGAGACTCCAGCGGCTGTTCGATCTCCACGAACGAATGAAGCGCGAACGGCTCGAGTCGTATCGCGGGCGGATCCTGCCGGTGCTCGTCGAGGGTCCCAGCAGGAACGATCCCTCGATGCTCTCGGGGCGGACCGACGACTACTGGGTGGTGAACTTTCATGGCGACCCTTCCACGCCACCGGGGAGTATCCTAGGGGTACGGATCGAATCAGCGAGACACCACACGCTGAGAGGGGAGGCCGTCGCATGACGAACAAAACAGCACCACTGGTACCGATGTCGATCAAGGGACTCATGCTCGATCCGGTCTCGAATTCTCCGATCGTCGTACTCAAGGACGATGAAGAGAAGTTCTTCCTGCCGATCTGGGTAGGGATCTTCGAGGCGAACGCGATCGCGTTGCAGCTCGAGAACATCGCGACTCCGCGCCCGATGACGCATGATCTGCTGCGAAACCTGATCTCGCAGTTCGACGGAACGGTCTCGAGAATCGTGATCAACGATCTGAAGGACTCGACCTTCTTCGCTCAGATCCGGATTCTGGTGCCACGTGACGGTTCGAACCAGATGCTGGAGATCGACGCCAGGCCGAGCGACGCAATCGCTCTGGCACTTCGCACGGAAGCCCCCATCTTCGTCGCACAGTCCGTGCTCGAGCAGGCGCAGACCCTCTCGCCGGAGGGAGAGGACTCGGAAGAGAAGATGAAGAAGTGGTTCGACAACCTCACCCCCGAGGAGCTCGGCAAGTACAAGATGTGAGGCGGGCCGGGACGAATCGTACACGATGGAAAGCGGCGGCTGCGGCCCCCGCACTCCAAAGCGTTTCGCGCGACGGCCTGGGCGCATGAAGGCTCGTTCCCGTTGCCTTCATTTTCCCCACCTTCAAGACTCTGC
>DASVLC010000404.1:0-4962 GCA_036385045.1 Thermoanaerobaculia bacterium
CCCGTCCCCTTCGCCGATTTCTGGAGCGGGTTCATGATCTGGACGAACTCCCTGAAGAGCGAGCTCAGATGCTCGGAGGGAATCCCGATGCCGGTATCGCGGACCGCAATGCGAATCCGATCGCCCGGAAGAGACTCGGCCGTGACTTCGACCTCGCCACGCTCAGTGAACTTGAGGGCATTCGAAATCAGATTCCGCAGAATCTGGGAGAGTCTCGACTCGTCGGTGCAGAGAGCCGGGAGGCCGGATGCATCCCCGAAGCGGAGCACGACGGCATCGCTGGTGATCAGCGGCCGGAACATGCCACGCAGGGTCGAGAACAACTCCGCCACGGTCAGCTCCGCCGGATGAACCTCGACCTTGCCTGCTTCGATCTTCGCGAGATCGAGCAGATCGTCGACCATCTCGAGGAGCCCATCCGCACCCCGCCGGATGTACTCGACCTGGCGTTGCTGCTCGGCCGAGAGGGGACCGTCGAGATGCGAAGCCAGCATCGACGCGAGACTGCGGATGGAGTTCAGCGGAGTGCGAAACTCGTGGCTCATGTGCGACAGAAACCTCGACTTCGTCTCCGAGGCCTGCCGAAGGGAGTCGGCCTTGTCTTCAAGCTCTGCGTTCAGGGCGAGCACGCCGCGATTGGTCTCCTCGAGCTCATGGTTGAGCCGCTGGATCTCGAGCTGCCGGAGCTGAACTTCGTCGATCGCTCCCAATAGCTCCTGATTCTGTCGCAGGAGCTCGTCGAGAGGAGAGTGCGTGGTGTCACGCTGCAAGCCAGCGACGAGGCGGTTGACCTCGTCGTTCCCAAGGGTACGGTGAGGAGGGATTCGCTTGCTGAGCGTGACCGTCGTCCCGTCGATGCCCGTTTCCAGGTCGAGCCTGTCCATCAGTCTTCGCGCGCCGGCCAGACCGATTCCCATTCCGCTGGTCGAGACGTAATCGCCGGAGAATACGAGCTCGGTATCGGCGATGCCGGGACCGCGATCTGCGACGACTGCCACCAGATGCTGCGGCTGTCCGGCGATCTCGAAGGAGACATCCCCTCCGCCGGCATAACGGAACGCGTTGCGGGCAATCTCTGAGACAGCCGTTCCGATCCGCGTCTGCTCATGCAGATCGAAACCGATCAGCGCCGCGACCTGCCGTGCACGCTGGCGCGCCGTCACGACGTCTTCCTCGCGGCGCAGCTGATGGGTGAGGAGCCTCCACTCGTTCATGCGCGCTCCTCGCGCACGACGAGTACGCAACGGTCGTCACGCTCACGCGCGAAGTCGCGGCCGAGCGCCGCGGCGATCGTCGCGGGATGTCTCGTTGCGAGACCACCCAACTGATCGAAGGTCCAGCGCGAGGTCAACCCATCGCTGTGCATGATCAGCATCGAATCCGGCTGCCACTCGTAGCGGAACTCCTGGTAGGCACGCACCTGGTGCCCGACGATGCCGCTCACCGAGACCAGGCTCTTCGAGTCGCTCCCGGTCTTGATGGATGCGGAGATGTTGCCGATCCCGGCAAAGCGCAGCTCGCGATCGCGGGGGCGAATGACCGCAACCGCCACGGCCGCGCCTCGCGTCGGCTTCAGAGCGACATGCGCTCGCTCGAGCAGCCTGACCGGCTCGACCAGGCCCGCCTGCGCAATCGTCGCTACCGCGGTCCGAGACGCTTCACCAGCGGCCACGCCGTGGCCGAGTCCGTCCGCGACCACACATACGATCTCGTCCCCTTTCTCGAAGACGCCGCAGGCATCCCCGCAGAGGTCATCGAGATTCATCGGCCGCCACGCCGCTCCGGCACGCGATAGATCGACGGCTGGCGTCGCGCCCGGCGTCGCAACGTCTCGGGGCGCTGACAACCGTGCGAAGACGACAGTGCCACGACGGGGCACACTGTGGACGTCAAACTGCGAGGCGAGCCGGCGGACTGCACCGAGCCCAGTCCCCGACGTCCCGGCGCTCGAGAAGCCGTCCCGCATCCAGGCGCTCATGTCCGCCGCGCCGGGGCCGGAGTCGGTGGCGCAGATGTCGAGGTCCTCTCCCCCACCATGAATCAGCAACGAGCCCCCGGTGGCATGCTTGAGAATGTTGGTCGTCAGCTCGTTGATGATGATGGCCGCGTTGGCAGAGAGCTGTTCGCCCAGCCCGAGCCGCGACGCAATCTTCGACGCAAAGCTCCGCGCTTCGACAGCGGCGGAAGCGTGATCGATCTCCAGCACCATCCAGGGAGCGTTCGAGGAGAGGCGGGTGCGTAGAGTCGACATGTCTATTTCCAGCGGGTGATCGTGACCCGCGTACCAGCACCCGGTTTCGACTCGAGCTCGAATTCATTGACGAGCCGGCGCGCTCCCGACAATCCGAGGCCCAGTCCGTTACCGCTGGTGAAACCATCGGTCAGTGCGAGATCGATATCTGCAATACCCGGCCCTTGATCGATGAAGCTCAATCGAAGTCCGCGGCGGATTCCGCTGTCGACGAGCTCCACCCGCAGGTCGCCGCCGCCGCCGTACCGAAGCGTGTTGCGAGCCAGCTCGCTGGCAGCCGTAACCATCTTGGTCTGGTCGACCAGTGAAAAGCCGAGCTCCACCGTCCGCGCGCGAACGCGCTGCCGGACCATGACGACGTCATTGTCCGAGCGGATCGGCAGAGTCTCATTCGTCATCGAGCAGGTTCTCGGGCATCACGGGAGTGCTGAGGGCGGAGAGCATCGCGATGCCGCGCTCGACATTCAGCGCGGTGCGGACTCCGGGCAGCGACAGTCCGAGCTCGACGAGTGTGATCGCTACCGCCGGCTGCATGCCGACGACCACCGTCTCGGCGTCGAGCACGCGCGACATCGCGGCAATGTTCGCGAGAACGCGCCCGATGAAGGAGTCGACGATCTCGAGAGCCGAAATATCGATGAGAACGCCTTTCGAGCGATTCCGCGAGATCGCAGTCGTCAGATCGTCCTGCAGCGTCATCGCAAGGCGATCGTGCATATCGACCTGAATCGTCACCAGCAGGGAATCTCCCATGCGGAGGATCGGGATTCGTTCCACCGGCTACCTCCGCTCGCCGATCTGTGTGCGCGTCTTGGAAAGCGCAACGCGGAACGCGTCGGCCAGGGTCCCCTTGGTGATGACATCACTGAGATCGACCCCGAGGTGCACGATCGTCTGTGCGATCTGAGGGCGTATCCCGCTGATGATGCATTCGGCGCCCATCAGACGCGCGGCAGCCACCGTCTTCAGCAGATGCTGCGCGACGAGCGTGTCGACAGTCGGGACGCCCGTTATGTCGAGAATGGCGATCGTCGATCCGGTCTCCACGATCCTCTGCAGCAGCGACTCCATGACGATCTGCGTCCGCGCGCTGTCGAGCGTTCCGATCATCGGCAGTGCGAGGATCCCATCCCACAACTCGACGACCGGCGTCGACAGCTCGAGCAGTTCCTGCTGCTGGCGCGCGATGATCTCCTCACGCGACCGCAGCGTCGCCTCGACCGTGAACAGGCCGAGACTGTCGAACAGCACCGAGGTTTCCCAGATCGCATCAGCAAGTTCGGCCGGGTCCTTGCCGACGGCGGTGCGCAGACGATTGAATACCGTCCGCTTGAGAGAGAAGACGATAAGCGCGGTTTCACGCGGCGAGAACCCTTGACGAGCGCGGGTCCGCGACATGGCGGCGAGCTGATCACGTACCGGCTCCCATGCATTCGAGTTCGGATCGAGTGCGCCTCCCGAGAGGGCTGCGCTCAGCCGGCCCATGAAATCCTGCATATGTTGCTTGATCTCATCGGCCGACACGAGATCGTCGCGGCGCCCTCCCATGTTCGAGAGCTCCTCGAACCACTCCTCGAGCATCTCGCGCTGCTGCTTCTGCAGAATTGTTATCAGGGTCTCGGCTGTAGCCATCTGCTTCCTTCCTTCAGTGGTTGTCAGTTGATGTTGAGAACGGCCGGACGGCGTTTGGGGCGGGTTCACTTTCGAATGGATCAGAGCAGGACATGCGGGCGCCGTGCCAGCCAGAAAGACCTACCCGGCGCACGTCGCCTCCGACGTACGACAAAACGTATCGACATCCTCGACCTGCGTACTGAAGCCGGTCACGAGTCGTACCGCGCCGGGACCGAAGATCGGCCACTCGTGATAGAGAAATCCGGCCGCGTTCAATCTTTCGTTCTGGGCCGGCGTGAAGCGTGCGAAGACGACGTTCGCTTCGACCGGGCGAAGCAGCTCGACACCCGCGGCCTGCAACTCCCCTCCGAGCTTCTTTGCCATCGCGTTCGCATGCCGCGCGTTCCGCAGCCAGAGATCCCCTTCGAGATACGCTTCGAACTGCGCGGAGAGAAACCGCATCTTCGAGAAGCGATGTCCGCTGCGATGAATGCGAAGCGTCAACTCCTGCGCGAGCTCTTTTCGGAACACGACGAGCAACTCCGCCGCAAGCGCTCCGTTCTTCGTCGCACCAAACCCGAGAACATCGACGCCCGCTTTCCACGTCAATTCCGCGGGCGATACCGAAAGCGCAGCCACTGCGTTCGCGAATCTCGCGCCGTCGACGTGAACCCCGAGCGAATGACGACGCGCAAGCTCACCGATGGCCTGCATTTCATCGAGCCGATAGAGAGTCCCGGCCTCGGTGGCCTGCGTCAGACTGATCGACGCCGGAATCGCCGTCCGCCGGCTCGCATCGATCTCGTCGATCGACGCCGCGAGCAGCCCGCGATCCAGCCTCCCCATCGCACCAGGCAACGGGATCAGCTTCGCACCGGCCGAAAAGAACTCCGGCGCCCCCAGCTCGTCACGCTGAATGTGCGCATCCTCGTGACAGAACACCCCACCCCACGGCGGCGTCATCACCGCAATCGCCAGCGAGTTCGCCGCGGTGCCGGTTGCAAGCGGAAAGATCTCGAGATCGCACTCGAACAGCTCCCGCACCTTCCGCCGCAACCGCTCAGTGACCGGATCGAACCCATACGACGAAGCCCTCG
>DASVLC010000405.1:0-9702 GCA_036385045.1 Thermoanaerobaculia bacterium
TGTCACCCCGAGCGGGTGGGTGGGCGGGCATGCGACGGACCTCGCAAGCTGCGAACTCCGTAACGCCACAGCCAGACGATGCTGCTGCTTCGCCTTTCGTGCTCGCCGTCGCGACGCCTCACGCGAGCTCGCCCGATCGACGATCGCGCGACACGATAGACTCTTCATACACACGGAGGTGTACCCCCGATGACTCGCCACACCGCCCTCTCGCTTCTCTTGCTCTCTCTCCTCGCCTGTTCTCAGGCGACGCAGACGCCTTCGGCCGCTTCGCGCCCGATCACTCCGATCTTCGAGATCCAGGGCGAAGGTCATGCGTCCAGATTCGCCGGAACCGAGGTCATTGCCGCCGGTGTCGTCACCGCGGTGGTTCGACGCGAGCGCGATGCAGGCTTCTTCATGCAGGATCCGCGGGGCGATGACAACCCCCGAACCTCGGACGCAGTCTTCGTCGACATGTCCGGCAGGGACCCCATCGAGCTTCCGTCTCTCGGTGACTTCGTCGAAGTGATCGGAACCGTCGAGGAGCGCGACCGTGAGAACCAGCTGACCGTGACCCTTCTCGCCAACCCTGTTGTCCGGACGATTCGCAGGGGTGATGCTCTTCCGACTCCCGTAGTGCTCGGAAAAGAAGGCCGGCCGTTCCCTCGCGGAAGCGTGTCGAGCGAAGCAATGAAGACCTACGCGCCGGAGCGCCATGCGATCGATTTCTGGGAGTCGCTCGAAGGGATGCTGGTCGAGGTTCGTGAGCCGATTGTGACCGGACCGACATCTTCGTACGCCGACCTCGTCGTGATCGGCGATGGAGGCCCGAACGCTGCTCGTTCAACCGTTGCCGGCGGAGTACTCCTCGGCGAGAACGACCTGAATCTCGATCGCGTCGTCCTCGACGCCCGCATTACTCCTCCCCCGGCAGCGAGAGTCGGCGATCGCTTCGACGCCGCCGTCGCGGGAGTCGTCCACTACGACTTCGCGGCCTATCGCGTGCTGCCGATCGAGTGGCCGCAGCTGTCACGAGGTGCAAGGAAGCCTGAAGTGACGTCCCTCGTCGCGAGCGAAAGAGCGCTGACGGTCACTTCCTACAACGTTCTCAATCTCTCATTCGTCAATTCCGAGCAACGCTTCATCGACGTGGCGCGGACGATCGCAGTGAACCTCCGAAGTCCGGACGTGATCGGCCTGCAGGAAATTCAGGACGACACCGGCGCGAATCGCGAGCCCGACGGAGTGGTCTCCGCGGAGCGGACGATGTCGAGACTCGTCGATGCCATCGCGGCAGCGGGAGGGGCTCGCTATTCCTGGAGCCAGATCGATCCCGAGCTCGATCGCGACGGCGGGCAGCCGGGTGGCAACATCCGCGTCGTCTGGATGTACCGGCCGGATCGAGTCACTCTGGTGACTCGCGGTTTGGCAGGTCCGCTCGATCCGACCGCAGCTACAACGATCGGCGGACGTCTGGCGCTCACGCTCAGCCCGGGAAGAATCGAGCCGCGGCATCACTGCATCGACGACGGGGGAACCGGACGCGAAGGCTCGCGGAAACCGCTGGCCGTGGAATTCCGCTTCCGCGACGAGACGATCTTCATGGTCAACAACCACCTCACCTCGAAGACCGGGGACGACCGCATCTTCGGCACGATTCAGCCTCCGCGGCGCGGCTCAGAGCCGCAGCGTCTCTGCCAGGCTGAGATCCTCCGCGACTTCACCCGTTCCCTGCTCGCCATCGACCCCCACGCCAGCATCATCGTTCTCGGCGACATGAACGAGCACGAGTTCCGCGCACCAATGAAAGCTCTCGAAGAGACTCCTCTCGTACCGCTGCTCCTCGAGATCCCGCCCGCTCGGAGGTACACCTACAACTTCGAGGGCAACAGCCAGGTCCTCGATCACATCTTCGCCTCGCGCGCGCTGGTAGAGCGTACGCCGCCCGAGATTGACATCATTCACGTCAACGTCGACCTTCCAGCGCGTGAAGCCGCGAGCGACCACGAACCAGTGGTCGCCAGGTTTCACTTCTGATCGTGGATCGCCTCGCAGTAACGCCTATATCCAGCCCGACTCAGCGGTTCACCGGCGGACGTCTGTGCCACGAACGAATTGCGCTCAGTATGGAACGCCACAACTCTATCTGCTACCATCTGCTCGTGTTTAAGAGAATCATTCCGATTCTGCTTGTCTCGGCGACGGTTTCGGCGCAGGACTCGCCGCTCGTAGAGCTGGCGAAGCGTTCGAACCGGAAAGCGTCGACCACGCCGGTGATCACCAACGAAACCGTCGCCAGAAGCACAGGGCGGCTTTCGATGGCGGCGAGCGAGACACCGGAGCCGTTGCCGGCACCCCCGGTTACGGCAAAGCCCTCGTCCCGGCCAGCGACCGCACAACGCGAGGCTGTCGGCAGTGCCAGTCCCGATGCTGCCGCAGCGCAAGCCGCCTCCCAGAACTCGACGAGCACCGTTCGGAGCAGCGAGCCCCAGAGCTCCGCCCGTCCCATCGAACCAACGAGTAGCGTGCGCACCATAGAACCAACGAGCAGTGTGCGTATCATCGAGCCCGCGAGTGGCGCGACGTCCATCGAGCCGCACAGCACAGCCCGGACGATTCAGCCTGAGAGCTCCGCACGGAGCATCGACCCGAACAGCAGCAACCCTCCGCGATAGTTCGGCGACGCCCGCGACTAAAGGAGTCCGGCCGGTCATGATACCTGCGCGAGCGCTTCTCCTTGCGATCCTCGGATGCGCCGTCTCCGTCGCACTACCCGTTGCTGCCCAGTACACGGAGCGTATCGACATCCAGATCGCGAACATCGAGGTCGTTGTAACGGACCGCGCTGGAAACCCGGTGCGTGGCCTTGCGAAGGATGATTTCGAGATCTTCGAAGACGGCCGTTTGCAGACGATCACGAATTTCTCGGCGATCGATGTCGCCGTACCCGACGCCACGACTGACGAGAAGCCGCTCGCGCAGCGAGCGGCCGCTGTCAGCGACCCGCCGAACGTTCGGCCACGCCTGATCGTTCTGTATGTTGATATCGACGATATCGACCCAGAGGCGCGTGCGCAGCTCTTTGACGGCATCAGACGCTTTCTCGACGCGGCGCTCCGGGAGGACGATTTCGTCACCGTCCTCACCTGGTCTCGAAGACTTCGCGTCATCATCTCGCCGACCTCAAACCGGCAGCAGATCAATGCCGCGATCGGCCTCTTCTCGAAGCAAACCCGATGGAGTGAGACTGAGATCACGAAGCGGGCCGGAGAGATTGCCACGCTCGAGGCCGAGCGAGATGCGGCGATGGCTGCGGCTCTGGGGTTTCAGTCTCACTGGGACGCGGCAGACGAGAAGGCTTTTCTGGAGTGGGTCCGGGGAGAGGTTCGATGCGCCACGATCAGGCGAAAGGCGAACGCTATACGGAACCTGCTTCTGTCCGTGGCCCGCATCGAGATGCAGAACGTGCTGATCTTCGCGAGCGATGATCTCTCGCTCAGCCCGGCCCGCGATTGCCCGACCATTCGTGAGATCAGTGAGCTCGCCGAAACCGCGAATGCGTATGGCGTGACAGTGCACACGTTTCATCCGCCGGGCGCGCGGAATCGGGTAGTCATCGGGCCGGAACGGGGAGGCTTCCTGCCGCGCGCCAGCGATTCTGCGCCTGCCGCGGTCGAGGCGCCGCGATCATTCGACGAGTCAGGCGGACTCTTTCTGCTCGCACGGCGAACCGGGGGTGTCATCGGCTCGGGTCCGGTCGACAGCGCTCGTCTATTGACGAGAATCGCCGCCGAGCTCGATACGTATTACTCGATCGGCTACCGGCTCGCACCCGGGAGGGAAGATCACCCGCGTCCGATCGAGGTGAAGACGAAGAACAGGAGCTTCCGCGTTCGTGCCCGCACGTCCGTCGTACGCCTTTCCGAGGCGACGCGCTTGCGCGATCGAGTCATCACGAATCTCTACGTCCCGGAATCGACGGGCGCAGCAAGGCCGGCGTTCGAGGCGAAAATCGACAGCATCAAACGCGAAAGCAGTCTACTTCGCGTCCGTGTCGAGCTGTCCATCCGTGCGGCTGACCTTACCTTTCTCCGTACGGATGACGAGACGAGACGGGCCTCGTTCTCGGTCCTCGTCGCAGCCGGAACGGAAGTCGGTGATGCCAGCAAGATCGCCGAGATGAAGCAGGACGTTGAGCTGCAGACGAACTTCACAGAACACGCACCGATCACATACTCGTTCGACGTGAGAGTCCGACGCGACACACGCCGGCTGTCGGTCGCCGTCCGCGATCAGGTGTCTGGCGAGATCGCGACTACTCTTCTCGACATTCCGCGTCAGTGACCAACGTCCAGCTGCGTGCCTCACGATTGTCTGCCAGGCAGTTGCAGCCCTTCCAGTTCTGCGATGTTGGCCAGCTTGTCATCGAGACAGGCGAAACGAAGGGACGACGGATTGTCTTCGGCGATCAGGAGCGCAGCAGCAAGCTGTGCCGCGTCAGCAGCACGCAGGGCATGCCGCGCAAGAAGAGGTATCGCCCGGGTTCGGACACTGAAAAGATCGGTCACCTCGTCCCATGTGCCGGCGAGAAGGTCGAGCCGGCGCAGACAGGCGCGACGTTCTTCGCGCGTCAGCTCACCCTGACGTGATCTCCGTTCAAGAGCACTGATGATCTCAACACGTGTCCAGGCCCAGGTGACAATCAGGGAATCCTGCTCGACCCAGGTTCTCACCAGAGAGCTCGACTCCTCTGCAACCACCAGAGGCACGAGTGCCGATGCATCCCAGTACATCACAGGCGGTCAGCCCGCTCTTCCTCGAGAGCCTCCAGAATGCTGGTTCTCAGAACGATCGGAGGGCTAGCGAGGATCTTCGATGCATCGCCCATCCCCCTTCGGAGAACTCCGGCTTGAACGAGCCGCTCATGACGCTCATCGGAATCAAGGCGCGACTCGACCGCCACGAGTCGCGCAACAGGAAACCCGCGGTCGACGATCTCGACCTCCCCTCCCCGGCGCACCTCGCGCAGATAGCGTGAGAGATTCGCTTTCAATTCAGAGATGGACACTCTTGCCATGTGACCAATATGGTCTTATTGACATGACCAGTCAAGTCCCGTGCATGTGGTCGCGGATCAGTCGTCCAGAGGAGTCAGTGCGGTGGTCTCATCGAGGTGCACCACGGCGTCGAACTGCGCAGCGAGAGTGGAAGCGATATAGTGCGCTTCAAACTCTCTCCAGGGGAGATAGACGACTCCGACTGCACGCTGCGGACGCGGACTCCCGAATCGTGACATTCCGCTCTCCTCGCGAAGCAGGTAGAACGCAGGCAGCCCGAACGCGTGGAGCACTGCGCCGTTGCTGCCCCGCATGGACGGCCGCAGCGATCTCACTCTCGCTTCCGCGCCCCATGCGTCCGCGGCCAGCACGGTCCCGCGATCGGTGATGAAGCCGACCAGGTACGTCTCCTCCGGCCAGTAATGGCGAGCGAGCTGTCCCACACTCCATTCACCGATGTCGCCGCGCGCGGTTGCCCGGGCGTCTCCCACATGTGTGTTGTGAGCCCAGACGACAATTCTTCCGGCGCCCGAGGATTGGAGATGACGCCGTATCGCCGCGAGTATCTCGACCATGTGACGATCGCGGATGTTCCACGTCGACTTCTGCCGGCGCACGAGCTCCCGGTTGTATTCCGCGGCGTTATTCACGACACGCCTGTTCTGCTCGACGGCAAAACGACCTTCCTCCGACTCGTCGGGCGGTGAATCGGCGAGAAACCGCGCTGATTTCTCCTCTCCGAACAGATCCATTCCGTAGATGCGGACCTTGGGAGCGTCAGGAGGCAGCGAGTCGTTATGCTTTCTGAGTTCCTCAATGAAACGGGAGAATTCTTCGTTGCGCCACATCCAGCGTGGAAATCGCTCGAAACTGCCGAGGGATTCGTAAGCCGTTCTGTCGTCGGAAACGCCACGGATGTAAGCATCGACCCTCGTCACGTCGGCCCAGTCGCCCTCGAGCACGACCGCGCTGAATTGTTTTTCGGCGATGAGCCGGCGGGTGATGCGGGCGCGCTCGTTGTAGAACTCACGGGTGCCATGAGTGGACTCGCCGAGGAATACGAGGGTCGAATCGCCAATCGAGGCGAGTAGCGCGTCGTAATCGGTTGGTTGACCTGCGATCAGATGTGCCGCCTCCGTCGTCGAGGCGATCGCCGCCGGATCGGGGGCCGTCGATGCACATCCGAGAAGGATGAAAAGCAGAAGAACCGGAAGCTTTCTCAAGGCGAGACGATCCATGCAATCGCCGTGACCGTCTCCTGACGCGATGAGATCGGTGTCGCTCTGCGCGGCGCGATCGGTTTTGCGATTCTTGCGCAGGTGATTCCGATGCTCAACTGTGGCGTGCCGGAGAGTACCAAACCTCGATGCCCTACCCTCGACGTTAACGGTTGCCCCTCGCGCGGCGTCCTAAGACCAGAAGTCCACCGCGATCGCTTCGCTCGCAGGACTTCGAAACCACAGCCGAAGTGGATCGTATAGATTGCGAGATCGTTGGAGGCACCGGTCGCTCGGTGCGCATCCACCCCGTCGCAATCGCATCAAAGGGGGCCGTATGACAAGGCGCATGTTTCTCTGGATGATGGCAGCGGCTGGATTCGTACTGCGCAGCGGTGGCTCGACTCTCTCGGCCCAGGATGTCCAGTACGCGCGCGCCATGGATCGCGCGCAGAAGGACCGCCCTTCCCGCCTCGGAGCGAACGCGCGCATCGCGCCTACCTCGGAGCCGGGCGATCCGGTGATCGTCCGGGGCCGGCTGCGGAACGTCGACGGTGCGGCGGCCGCGGGCACGATCGTGTTCGCGTATCAGACGGACCGCGGGGGTCTCTACGATGATCGGTCTCGCGGGCCGCACTCCTGGCGGCTGCGCGGTTGGGCACGCACGGATCGAGACGGCCGGTTTACGTTCGAGACCATCCGTCCCGGCGCATACCCAGGCGGCAGCATCCCCCCGCACTTCCACTTCACGGCGTTCCTGCCGAACGGCGAGCGGTACCACACACCGCAGATCAACCTTGCGGCCACGCGTCTCGGCAACGCCCGCGGACCGGAAGAGGTCACGGCCGAACTGCGTCTCGAAGCAAGAAGCCGCTTCTAGAAAAACTTTTGTAGTTGAATTGGCATGCCGTCAGCCCGGAGCCCCCAGCTTTTCTGGCGTTACCACCGCCATCGGGGAGTTGCGAAAGTCACGCAGGTTCCTGGTGACGATCTTCTCGGCGTTCCCGGCCAGTGCCGCCGAAACCTGCATTGCATCCTCAAAATCCCGCATGTCGAGTGAGAGGGCGATTGCGAGTGCGCCGAATCGGCGGGTGCCACTTCAACGATGGCAGCAAGTTCGCGGACGAAGCCTAAGGCGCGCTTCCGGTCCGAGAATGACGTGAGCATGTAGTAGAGGTTCGACATCGTGTGCCAGGAGACGATCCCGCTCACGCTCCCTCGCTGCACAGCCTCGATGACACGCGCAGCTCCGTCCGCGTGCGGTTTTCCGAGCGCCAGGTCAAGCAGCACGTCCGTGTCAATCAGGATCCGCAAGATATTTTTCTTTCAGGTAGGTCATCCGCGAATCGTCCGTCTCGACTTCTTTGAACTTACCTCGCCAGCGTGAAACGAAATCAGTCTCTTCGGTGGCGAGACGCCGCAGGCTCTCCTCGATCACGCTCGAAAGCGAAGCCTCGCCGCCTCGCCACGTTCTTTGCTCGAGGGAGCAGCTCCTCATCGACCGTGATCGTGAGCTTCGTTTTCATAATACGTATATCCTGCGACAGTACACGTCCTCATCAGCGCGACGCGATCGGAATCCTTTCTTCCACGAAGGGGCGTACGCCGATGCTGCGGTGGATGTCGGCCGGATAGTAGGCGCCGCCCTGCGTGATGACCATCGCGACTCGACGGATGTCGCCGATGTTTTTCGTCGGGTCGCCCTCGACGAGGATGATGTCGGCGAGCATGCCTGGGGCAATCACCCCGCGGTCGGGCGTGCGGGAGACTCGAGCAGCGTCGCGCGTGGCGATCTGCAGGACGCGCGCAGGCGCGATCCCCGCCATCGTGTAGAGCTCGAGCTCACTATGAAGCGTGAAGCCGGCGATATGATCCGTGCCGGCCACGATCGGCACGCCGGCGCGCTCCAGCCGTCCGACGAAGTCGATCATCTTCGCGTAGGAAGCCTCGTATCTCCGCAGCGTCTTCTCGTCCGGGATCTTCATCGCCCCAGAGCGGAACTGCCGCTGGACGTCGGGCGGCCAGTGATCGAAGACGGCGGCGAACGGCACGGGCACGTCGCCGTCGCGTTGCTTGAGGAAGTCGAATGTCGCAAGCGTCGGATCGATGACGATCTGCTTCTCGGCGAGCAGGCGGATGAAGTCCTGCACCGGCTGCGAGTCGAGGTCGAGCGCCGCCGTCTTTTCGGCCGGCAAATAGAAACGCTCCAGCGTCCGTGTGTCCGTCTGCGGCGTGACATAGAAGTTCAGCATCACCTGGTTGATGTGCTGAATCTCGTCGAAACCGGCGTCGACCACGTCCTGTGCGCGGAGGAACACCGGAACATGCCCGCTGACACGCATGCCGCGTGAGTGCGCGTAGGCAACGGTCTCGCGCAGCAACTCCTTCGGAAAGGAGTTGTAGATCTTGAGCTGCGGGTAGCCGCGCGCGACATACCAGTCGATCGCCCGCTTCGCGTCATCGAGTGAGTCGACGACGAAGTCGGCCTGGGCCGAGTTCTCGCTCTTCCCTTCGAGGAATCCTGTCGGAACGATGCGCGGCCCGAGGATCGTGCCCCCGTTCGTCTGGTCGATCATCCTTTGCAGCGTGGCGTTGTTGTTGCCGAGGTCGCGGACGGTGGTCACACCTGCCGCGAGGTTCAGGCCGCCATCCCAGAGTCCGGCGTGGCCGTGCATGTCGAAGAGGCCGGGAAGCATCACTCGCCCACCTGCCTCGATCACGCGGTCGGCGCCTGCGTCCGGTGAGCCGGCCGGCAGGACTGCGCTGATCCGGCCACGGAGAACGTAGACGTCCGATGGCCCGCCCAGAATCGCTTTCTCGCTGTCGAACACGCGAGCGTTGCGAATCAGGGTCAGACCTTCGAGCGGCTGGCGTACCGACGATGCGAGCTGCTCGAGAAGCCGCGCCTCGGCGGCGACCTGGCGCTCCCGGAGCTCCGGAATCTTCGCATCCCACCCTTCCTCGATCGCCGAGAACCACCCGGGGACGATGAAGGCGAAAAGGTGAGGTTGCTCTCCGGTCGTGCTCCAGGCGAGAGCCGGCCTGAGGCCGATGCCTGTCTGGGCGAGGAGCTGGAGATCGCGGCTCTCCCCTTCGTGCGTGATGGTGATGGTGTCGACGGCCCGCTGGGTCAGCGTACCTCCGGGAAGTAAGGGGAGTTTTCCGTCCGGCCGGCGCGCCAGCGCTGCGATCGACGCCGACATCGGCACGAGCGAGCTGTTGATCGGGACATAGAACGCAGGTCCGTTCACCGTCGTGCGTCCCGACTCCGAGGTCGACTTCCATTCGGCGCGTGACCCCTTGCGGGTAAAGCGCTCGTCGACCACCGAGCCGAAGGTGGTCGTTCCCTTCGACTGATACTCGACGATCGTCCCGTCGGGCGCCAGCCGCAGGCGCTCCTCGATCTCCGGACCGCGGCCGTTGTCCTTGTAGCTGTAGCGGACGCG
>DASVLC010000406.1:0-4250 GCA_036385045.1 Thermoanaerobaculia bacterium
ACACTCGCGTATCTGCTCAAGTACGACTCTGTCCACAAAACGATTCCGAATGAGGTCAGCCACGACGAAACCGGGATCACGGTCGACGGAAAACGCCTGAAGGTGTTTTCGAATCCCGATCCCGCGGAGATTCCCTGGGAGGATCTCGGGATCGAGATCGTAATCGAGAGCTCGGGGCGCTTCACAACGAAAGAGAAGGCAAGTCGCCACCTGAAGAAGAGCGTCGAGACCGTGATCATCTCGGCTCCATCGAAGGATGCCGACGCAACGTTCTGCATGGGCGTCAACGAGAATGATTACGATCCCTCGCAGCACCGCATCATCTCGAATGCCTCCTGTACGACGAACTGCCTCGCCCCGGTCGCAAAGGTGCTGCACGATCGGTTCGTGATCACCTCCGGAATCATGACCACGGTTCACTCGTACACGAACGACCAGGTGATTCTCGACCTCCCGCACAAGGATCTGCGCCGCGGTCGCGCCGCTGCACTGTCGATGATTCCGACGACCACCGGAGCCGCGAAGGCGGTCGGTCTGGTGCTGCCGGAGTTGAAAGGAAAGTTCGATGGCATCTCGGTCCGGGTGCCGACACCGAATGTCTCCCTCGTCGATCTGACGTTCCACACGGAAAAGCCGACGAACGCCGACGAGATCAACAAAGCGATCCGGGAAGAGGCTGACGGAGCATTGAACGGCATCCTCGCCTATTCGGACGAGCAACTGGTCTCGATCGACTTCAACCACAACCCTAACTCGTCGATCGTCGACACGACGTACACGCGCAGCGTCGATGCACACATGCACAAGATCCTCGCGTGGTACGACAACGAATGGGGCTACTCGAACCGCATTCTCGATCTGATTGCACATGTTGCGCGTGTCAAGAAAGCGGCGCTCACCCGCGCCTGAAACGCCCGGCAGACTCTTGCCCTCGCGTGAAACACTGACTTCTGCCCGCCCGTCGGGCTCAGGAGGGTAGCCCCGGCATCAGCCGGGTGCTACCGTCCGCGGTGCGCCTGGACAGGCCTGACGTACTGGGAGCAAAGCGCATGATCACAATCCGAACACTCGACAAGCTGACCTTCGCGAGCGGTACCCGCGTCTTCTACCGCGTCGACTACAACGTGCCGCTCGACGGAACCCGCATCACCGATGCGACGAGAATCGAAGAGACGCTTCCTACGATTCGCATGCTGCGCGAGCGCGGTGCGGCAATCGTGATCGCAAGTCATCTCGGCAGACCAAAGGGCGAGAAGAAAGAGAAGTACTCTCTGGCGCCTGTCCGCGAGAAGCTCGCCGAACTCACCGACGCCGACGTGGCCTGGGCCGACGACTGCATCGGTGCCGACGCCGAGGAGAAGGCCGCGCGTCTCGGACCGGGTGAGATCCTTCTGGTCGAGAACCTGCGCTTTCACGCCGGCGAGGAGAAGAACGACGAGGCGTTTGCCCGCCAGCTCCGCGCACTCGCCTACGTGTACGTGAACGATGCATTCGGCGCATGCCATCGGGCGCACGCCTCGATCGATGCTCTGCCGCGCCTCTTTCCGAAAGAGAACATTGCGGGGGGGCTGCTACTGAGTCGTGAGCTCGAGTTTCTGCAGAAGGTCACCGACGTCTCCGAACGGCCCTTCGTTGCGCTGATGGGGGGAGCGAAGATCGCTGGCAAGATCGAGCCGCTCGAGGCGCTGATCAAACTCGCCGACAAGATCCTCATCGGCGGCGGGATGGCCAACACGTTTCTCGCCGCCCGCGGCGTGCCGATGGGCGGCTCTCTGGTTGACCGCGACTCGATCGAGACTGCACAGAAGATCATCGAGATGACCGCCGATTCCTCGGTGGCCGACCTACTGCTTCCGGAAGACCTCGTGGTCGCCGACTCGCTCGATGCCCCCACCACGGTCGAGACCGTGGAGGTCAGCGATGGCCTCGAGGAGGCGCAGAAGGCCTTCGATATCGGGCCGAAGACGATCTCCCGCTACACTGCAGAGCTCAAAGACGCCGCCACGGTATTCTGGAACGGACCGATGGGAGTTTTCGAACAGGAGGCGTTTGCCGCCGGGACCATGGCGATGGCAAATGCCGTCGCTTCCGCGGACGCCGTCACGGTCGTCGGCGGCGGCGAATCGGTCGAAGCGGTGAAGGCCTCAGGAGTCTCGAGCCGAATCACTCATATCTCGACCGGGGGCGGTGCTTCACTGGAGTTCATTTCCGGCGCTTCTCTGCCGGGCGTGGAGGTGCTGCGGGACGAGTAACGGCTGGGCACGAAGTGTGCGCCGCGTCCTGCTGAACGATGCCACAGGAAATTGAAATCAAGTTCGCTCTGAAGGACCGCGCCGAACTCATCCGCAAACTCAACGAAGTCGGTGGTGAGCGCCTTTATCCCGAAACGTTCGAGGACAACATCCTCCTCGACCGGAGGGGTGATCTCAAGACGAAAGGTGCCCTCCTTCGCGTCCGGAAGTTCGGCCGCTACTCCATTGCAACTTTCAAGGGTCCGGTTGCGTTTGATGGAGGCGTCAAGAAGCGCGAGGAAGTTCAGACCGGAGTGGAGAGCTTCGAGCTCGCGATCCAGCTCTTCGATTCCCTGGGCTACAAGCCGGTGTTTCGCTATCAGAAGTTCCGGGAGATCTGGCGAGTCCGCGATGTCGAGGTCGTGATCGACCGGACCCCGATCGGCGACTACTTCGAGATCGAAGGTCCACTCGAAACGATCCGCAATGTAGTCGACGAGCTCGGAATGAACATGGAGAACGGAATCCGGCAGACTTACGTAGATCTCTACCGCCAGCAACGACGCACCCGTGCCGACCTGCCCGAGCACATGGTGTTTCCTCCCGACCAGCTTCCCTCCGGCACCTCATAACCCGCCTCGCGACCTTCGACCTTCGACACTTCCTCGAACGGAGCCTAGTGACAGCCATGAAAGGAATGATTCTCGCCGCCGGCTACGGAACTCGTCTCCGTCCGCTCACATGGATGCTGCCGAAGCCGATGGTGCCGCTCTGCAACCGTCCACTGATCGGATGGGCCGTAGAGGCGTTCCGCCAGGCGGGGATCCACGATCTCATCGTCAACGTTCATCACCTGCCCGAGAAGATCGCAAGCTATCTTCACGAAACCTGTGGGAACGAGATCGACTGTTTCATCTCCGTCGAGCAGGAGATCCTCGGCACTGGTGGCGGCGTGCGCCGTGTGCGCGATCGTCTGACCGGGGAGGAGCCCTTCTTCCTCGTGAACGCTGACACCATCCAGTTTCCTCACTATCAAGCTCTCGCCGAGGCGCTGCGGTCGTCCGGCTCGCTCGCGGCCCTCACTCTGCGGCACCCTCCGGCGGGAGACCGATTCACTCCCGTCTGGCGTAATCCCGAAGGGGGATGGGTCACCGGCTTCGGCACCGGAGAGGGCGAGGCGTTGATGTTCGCCGGCTCTCACGCGATCAGCCCCCGCATCTTCGACCACCTCCCGGACCGTGCGTTCTCGGGCATCGTCGAGGACGTCTACCAGCCTGTCATCAGCTCCGGATCGGAATCGCTCACCTCCGTGCTGGACGACGGCCTCTGGTTCGACATCGGCACGCCGGACCGCTACCTTTCCGCTTCCGCCGGGATCCTCGACGCGATCATTCGTGGAGAGGTCAAGCCGCCGGCTGGCTCAGAGCTGAGGGATGACTCGCTGCTGCACCAGACCGCGTCAGCGAGTGGCAGCGTGGTTCACTCCGTTGCGGGAGCTGGAAGCTCGATCGCCGGAAACATCCGGGAGAGCATTCTCTGGTCGGACTGCGTGATCGGCAGGGGAGTCACGCTCGACCGCTGCATCGTCGCCTCCGGCGTCACGCTCGACAAGGCAGTCCATCTCCGCAACGTCATCATCTGCCCCGAGGATCCTGCGATACCGGCCGACTACCGGCGGCTGGATGGTCTGGTGATCGTGAATACGGGGGAGTGAGGGGGGACAGAGGTGCGCGTCCGGATAGCGAAATGACAAAAGCGTCGTCATCGCACCTGTCATCCCAATGGCCTCAATTTAGACGAACGAGCCTGTCATCCTGCGCAAGGACGGCGCGCGGCCGCGACTGAGGAAGATGACACAAAGTAGCCTGTCATCCCGAGCGGGTGGCGGGCGGGTGGCGAGGGATCCCTGAGTCGACGACCCAGCAGTGAGTGACGCCTGAATCGCGGGGCATTCGCGCATGCCGGGTCGTCGGCAAGGGATTCCTCTCCGTCCTGCGCCCCTCCCGCCCGCCCACCCTC
>DASVLC010000407.1:0-13667 GCA_036385045.1 Thermoanaerobaculia bacterium
GCAGAGCACTCGTGCTCGATATCGGCTGCAGCTGCCGGATGATCCAGCGTTTCGCGACGCACGGCGGCCTGCCAGTAAGGATCCCTCGCGGCATTGGCCATCATCGAGGCCCGCCAGCCTGAGGCGATCGGAACTTCCTCTCCTGAGGGAGTTGTCAGCCCGGTGTGACACGCGACGCAGCTGGTCGAGGAGGCAAACAGATCGGCAGGTGCAGCAGGCTGCGGTGGCGTGGCGGCCGCGGGTGCCGACAACACGAGCAATACGGCGAGAGCACTACCAGCCATCGGTCAATCCTCCGTCGAACCAATCCCAGAGCAGGTAAACGACGAGCTGGGGATCGGATCTGTCACGATCATTCAGCGGAAAGCGAACGCCGGCACATCCGAGGAGGTGCTGGCGTGGGCTGATCGAGACCTGAAGCTGCGGCATGACGTCCCAATGAACACGCTGGCCCGACTCGAGTTCGGTGGCACCGAGGATCTCGAGCATCGGCGTCCAGGATCGGCCGAACTCCGCAGTCCTGAAGATTCGACCTCCGGCGAGACGTAGGAAGGCCTCGTTCGCTCGATCCCCATTCAGCGGAAGTTCCGCACCTGTCTGCAGATGAACGAATGAGTTCGCGGGGAGGCGCTGACCGAATGCGATGAACGGCTCTAGGACCGTCGCTCCGGTTCCGAATCCACGATCTTCGCTCCCTGTCGGAAGCTTGACTTCGCCGGCGATGCTGACGATCGACCCGCGTGAGAGGCTGTGATGGACCACGTGCTTCATGCCGAGAGTGAGATCGCCCACGCCGCCGGTCCATGGCGCTCGCGTACCCGACCGCTCCTGCTCCCGCCAGCCGAACGGTACGATCAGTTCGAGTTGGGAGCGCGAGCCGATCCGGCGCTCGTAGATCAGTTTGTTCGCGACATTCCCTTGCCCTCCCATCGTCGCCGAGGTCGTCAACACGACCTCGTCCTCCGGGAACGCCTTCTCCGTTGCGAGCGCTCGCGGGAAATTCAACTCTCCACGTGGCCAGGAATCATCGCCACAGAACGAGCGGGCGTAATCGAGAGCGCTCTGAATCTGGGAACGCGTCAGTGCCGCGCCGAAGGCCGGCATCTCGCGGGCGAATGCGCGGGCAGGCCCTCCTTCGTGGACGACCGAGATCCAGTCCGCATCGGCCTCCCGGGTGGCAAAGCTGCAGTCGGTCAGATCGGCGGGTACGACTTCGAGCGCGGTCGAGGCGGGCGAAGCGCCTCGACCGTCGATTCCGTGGCATGCGGCACATGCCGCCCGGTAAATCTCATGACCGGGTGCCGCCTCCAGAAGCGAGGCGAAAGCGAGAACGAATGATGCGAGGACCAGGAGCCGGGCTCGCGGCATTGCCGAAACCTCCAATCTCTACACCTCACAGAGGTGTGATTCGCTACCTTCACCGCCCCGGGAGGCGTCAGAAAGGCGGGAGGGGCGAAAGGACGGAGAGGAATCCCTTGCCGACGACCCGTCACAGCGCATTGCCAGAGACCAGTCCAACGCCCTGATCCGTCACCCCCGAGGAACTCCGAGGAACCGAGGAACTCCGAGGAACCCCTGGGAACCGCCTCACACAAGCACGCCGGCGCGGGCATCCGCGTACTCGAGCGCGTGAACCACCTCTTCATCGCTCACCTGCGAGAAATCGACGTACCAGTAACTGACTGCCTGGAACGGGTCGGGAGTCTCGAGGTAGACGAGCTCGTCGACGGCAAGCCTGAACCGCTCGCAGATCTCGACCGGGGCAACCGGTACGGCGAGAACGATGCGCGACGGGTGATGGCTCTGAATGACCGCGATTGCCGCTGCCATGCTCGAGCCGGTCGCCAGACCATCATCGACCACGATGACGGTCTTCCGGTAGAGGTCGAGGTGTGGTCGCTGTGCGCGATAAAGCTTCTCGCGCCGGTCGAGCTCGACCTGCTCCCGGCGCGTGACAGCGGCGATCGTCGCCGGAGTGATGCCGAGGAAAGAAACGACGTCCTCGTTCAGCACCCTGATCCCGCCCGAGCCGATTGCTCCCATCGCGAGCTCTTCGCTGTCCGGTGTGCCGAGCTTCCGCACCACCATGACTTCCAGCGGAAGATGAAGCTCATCGGCGACCGCGGAGGCGGTCACGACGCCTCCGCGAGGAAGCCCGACGACGATCGTATTCTCTTCGTCGCGGTAATGGGAGAGCGCCTTCGCCAGGCAGCGTCCCCCTTCTTCACGATTCGCAAATCCGGTGAATGTGGTCTCCAGCTCCACGGCTCACCTCCTGTGCCTCCGCATAATGTCGAGCGTCAGGAGGCCGATTGCGAGGTCGGGGCGCACTGGAGCGTGTGACGCAACCGACTTCCGGGTGGCGGCTGCCGTACGCTACGCGGCCGCGAGCGGAGGCTCGGGGCCGGTTTCTCCGAGATCGGCTCCGCTTGTTCCGGTCGGGTATGGTGCACCTGGAACGGTGACGCGCATCGCCGTCAGCAGACGATTCGGACCGAGAATGAGCAGCGGGGAACTCCCCCAAGGAGGTTCCGATGCTGATCAGGGACGTGATGACGGTCGCACCCGTCTGCTGCGCACCTTCAGAGACCCTCGATAACGTGGCGAGGCTGATGCTCGAACACGACTGTGGCGAGATCCCGGTGTGTGACGGCGTCCAACTCGTCGGGGTCATCACCGACCGCGACATCACCTGCCGTGCCGTGGCGCGTGGATTGAGCCCGATGGATGTTCCGGTGGAAGAGGTGATGACCCGGAACGTCTTCAGTATCCCCGACGACGCGAAGATCGACGAGGCGCTCGAGTTGATGAACGAGACTCTCGTCCGGCGGCTGCCTGTCGTCGACGCAGGCGGTTATGTCGTCGGCATCATTTCGCAGGCCGATCTGATCGCGAAGGTGCCGACGTTAAAGGTTGCCCGGCTCATGAGGTCGGTCTCGCAGAGGACGCGCAGGTATTCGTCGAATCACTGAGGACGTTGCGTGCTTATGTGGCTCTAAGCGCCGCGTAGCGGCCGCCGGATCGTAGCCGGGGGTGCGAAGCGGAGCGGAGCACCCCCGGTTAGTTCGCACTAACCAGTGTGCCGCGTAGCGGTACCGGACAAGACATGTGCACTGCCGTGAACATGGTTGTGGTCCGAAGCCGCTACGCGGCTATTTGCCCCATGCCGGGATCTCTCCTAGCATGCAGCCGTTGATCGTTCATCTCATCGACGGTACCTACGAGCTGTTTCGCCATTTCTACGGGATCCGGCGCTTCAGAAAAAGCGACCCGCCTCTCGGCGCAGTGGCCGGAGTGCTCGGAACGGTCGTTCAGATGCTCGAGAC
This sequence comes from Thermoanaerobaculia bacterium, assembly GCA_036385045.1. Taxonomy (GTDB): domain Bacteria; phylum Acidobacteriota; class Thermoanaerobaculia; order Gp7-AA8; family Gp7-AA8; genus QHVT01. Next base: position 3,327 of record DASVLC010000407.1, read on the forward strand.
CGGAGCAACGCATGTCGGCGTCGCGACCGATCACGTCATCGAGTCCTTTCGCAACGAGCTCTGGCCTGACTACAAGACGGGCGTTGGAATCGAGCCGGTGCTCCGGGCGCAGTTTCGTCCGCTCGAAGAGGCGCTCGTGACAATCGGTGTCACGACCTGGCCGATGATCGAGCTGGAAGCAGATGACGCACTTGCCTCGGCGGCGCACCTCGCGGCGCTCGACGAGCAGGTGGAGAAAGTCTGCATCTGGACGCCGGACAAGGATCTCGCCCAGTGCGTCGTCGGCACGCGCGTCGTGCAGGTCGATCGGAAGAGCGGTCAGATTCGCGATGAGGAAGGGGTCCGTGCGAAGTTCGGCGTTCCTCCGCGCCTGATTCCCGACTACCTCGCGCTGGTGGGCGACGCCGCGGACGGTTACCCGGGCATCTCCGGTTGCGGCCCCAAGACCGCGGCGCGGCTCCTCAACCGCCACCAGACCATCGAACAGTTCCCGCCGGAAGTGCTGGGCGAAAACCAGGAGCATGCGCTGCTCTTCAAGACATTGGCGACATTGCGAACCGACGCACCTCTTTTCTCCAGTGTCGAGGATCTGCGCTGGCGCGGTCCGCTGCCCGGGTTCGAGAAGTTGATCGAGCCGATCGACGCTCGTCTGGGGACGCGTGTGAAGAAACTAGTCGTCTCATAATCCCACCCCACCGTCCCGCAACAGTGCACGTTACGTCAAGGCATGTCATCCCGAGCGTAGCGAGGGATCTGGCGGATGGGCGGTGCCAGACACGAGCATCGCACCGCCCGCCCACCCAGATCCTCACGCTACGCTTCGAAGAAACTCCAGTGTTTATGCGGGGTTCAGCGCCGCGTAGCGGCAGCCGGATGGTAGCCGGGGGTGCGAAGCGGAAGCGGAGCACCCCCGGAAAGATCCCGAAAACAAGTGTGCCGCGTAGCGGCACCGGCCAAACACCCGGCATGGTGGTGGTCCGGTGCCGCGCTGCGGCACGCTGTCTTGCGACGCTGACCGGGGGTCTGAGCGCTTCCGCGCTCAGACCCCCGGCTACCATCCGAAGCCGCTACGCGGCTCACTGGGAGCCGAATCTCAGTTTATTCTTCTCAGTCGCGGCGTCACACCGTCCTTTGCTCAGGATGACAGCTTTGTGCGTTTAGTAAGGCCCTAACATCTGACAGAGTCTTGAAGGAACAGGGGTCACTGCCGGCAGCCGGATCCCTCGCAGTCGAGAGCGACGAACAGTTCGCTCTCGACTCTCCACGAGGGCACCCCACTGGAGTCGATGTCGTTGCGCCAGATCGCCATGTAGTCGCCGCTCAACGCAACCGGTCCCTCGGGTGAAGTCCAGCTGCCCTTCCATGTTCCTTTCTCGGAGCCGGTGGCGCGGTTACGACTGACGGCGATGCTGTCGGGCGTACGGATATAGACGAGATCTTCGATCTGTGAATACCGGTCGGTAAGCTCTTTCTCGATCGCCTCGCGTCCTTCGCGTCGCGTTCCATCAGCGGCAACCACGAGGCCATTCGCGGTGAACAGGCTGGCGGCACCAGCAGGGTTGCGGCTCGCAAGTGCACGATTCGATGCTTTGCGCGACTCATGGATGACGGTTTCGCCACGCGGGACGGAGACCAGCGCGATCCGGTCTTCTGCCGGACTGAGAGCGATTCGCGTGATCCCCTGAAGGTCGGGGTGATCGGCGGTGTAGATCGCTCTCCAGTCGTCCGGACGTGCGGGTGACCACTCGAAAATCCGCGGCCCTGAAGCGATGAGAATCGTTCCTCTCGACGTCCAGACGTGCTGTCCACCGCTGGCAAAGGGAATCGTCGCGAGCGTCGTCACCTTGCCACCCCTGAGGTCAAGCCGGCGAAGAATGCGCGATGGCCGCGGTGCGTCTGCCGCAGGCTGCGGAGTGAACGGCTCGTCAGCGACGAATGTAACGGCGCGTTGTCCGGGTACACGGTAAGGAGCGGTGACCGCCCCCGTTGCTACTGTCTCGACCTTCTTCGTCTTCGCGTCATAGATGACGATTCTCCGCTCGGGTTCGTTCATGAAGAGCACCCACGTGCGGTCGTCGAAGCGGGTGTAGTAGCCGGCGGTGTTCGTCTCGGTCAGCCGGCCGATCTCACGGCCGGTTGCGTCGTAGAGCCAGACGCTCCCTTCTCGAAGTGTGGTGAGCTGCCGTGCATCGGCTGTCGGAGTCGGGCTGAAGCCGAACGCGGACGGCAGGGGAGTGCCGACGCCGCTGCGCAGGTCGTACTTCACCGCATGAACTCCCAGGCCGGTGTCACTCAGATCGAGCGCCTGCGTCGTGTAGTAGAGGCTCGAGCCGTCGGGGAAGAACGCCGGCTGGTTGTCGTAACCAGGCTTGCTGGAAATGTTCGCCAGCCCCGACACCTCGAAGCGTCCCTCACTCAGATTGAGATCGCCGATCCAGACCTCGGTCGTCAGGATCTGTGCACGCAGGGGGAACGCGGCCAGAAGAACGAGAAACAGGAGTCGTTGCATCGGCGAAGCCTAGCAGTTTCCTGTCATCCTGAGCCGCCGGAACCCCGAGGGAGGGTGTGTGGGTGGGAGGGGTGGAGGACGTCGAAGGATCCCCTCATCGTGCGCCAGGGTGGGTGGCGGTGCTTTCTGCCCGGTCGTCGATCAAGGGATCCCTCTCCGTCCTGCGCCCCTCCCACCCGCCCGCCCACCCCCGGGGCTCCGGCGGCTCGGGATGACAGGCACGAGGGCGGGACGGAAGGCAGGTCAACGAATCACCTGACAACCGTCCGGCGTTCATCTAAGCTGCTGCTGATGGAACCGATGGTTTTCGTGCTGTTCGTCGCGGGGCTCGTGCTGCTCGTGGTGGGAGCCGAGGTGCTCGTCAGGGGGGCGTCGCGGCTCGCGGCGGCGGTCGGAATCTCGCCGCTGGTCGTAGGTCTCACGGTCGTTGCGTTCGGTACGAGCGCACCCGAGATGGCGGTGAGCGTCCAGTCGGCTCTCGCGGGACAGGCGGGCGCAAATCTCGCGATCGGCAACGTCGTCGGCAGCAACATCTTCAACGTTCTGCTGATCCTCGGAATCTCCGCGCTGATCACGCCGCTCGTCGTCTCGCAGCAGCTCGTCCGGATCGATGTACCGATCATGATCGGTGCGTCGGTGGCCGTGTACGTTCTCGGGTTCGATGGGAACATCAGTCGGTGGGATGGCGCGCTGCTCTTCAGCGGCATCATCGCCTACACCATCTTCGCCGTGATGAAGGGACGACGAGAGAGCCGCAGTGTCGTCGAGGAGTATGAATCCGAGTTCGGAGCGTCGACGCAGAAGTCGGCGGCGCTGATGGATTTCGCATTCATCCTGGCCGGGCTTGCGATGCTGGTTCTCGGCTCCAGATGGCTGGTCGATGGAGCGATGGCGATCGCGAGGGCTGCCGGCGTGAGTGAGCTCGTCATCGGCCTGACGATCGTAGCCGCCGGAACGTCTCTTCCCGAAGTCGCTACGTCGGTGATCGCGAGCATCAGAGGTGAAAGAGACATCGCCGTCGGAAACGTCGTCGGCAGCAATCTGTTCAACATCATGTCGGTCCTCGGACTGGCGGCTCTGGTCGCACCTTCCGGCGTCAACATCGCGGAATCGGCGCTGCGCTTCGATATCCCGATCATGATCGCCGTCGCCGCCGCCTGCCTGCCGATCTTCTTCACCGGCTACATGATCGCCCGCTGGGAGGGGCTGCTCTTTCTGGCCTACTACGTCGTTTATGCCGGGTTCCTCATCCTTGCCGCGTCGCAGCATGCAGCGCTGGAGCCGCTCAGCCGGACGATGTGGACTTTCGTGCTACCGCTCACGGTCATCACGATCGTGGTTAGCACCGGCCGCGAGTTGCGAGCCAGACGACGCTCGAAGCCTCAACCCTGACACAAACTGAGCGGCCGGAAGAGCTCAGCTTCAGGTATTCTGCTGCGGCGTGCACATCGCCGAGTTTCTGCTCGCTCTGATCGCCATCTTCCTCGCCGCAAAAGGATGTGGCGAGATCGCTGAGCGGCTGGGCCAGCCGGCGGTGCTCGGGGAACTCGTCGGCGGCATCGTGGTCGGTGTTTCGGGGCTCCAGCTCGTAGATCCCCACGACATTACGATCCATCTTCTCTCTGAGCTCGGTGTGATCCTCCTGCTGTTCGTCATCGGCCTGGAGACGGATCTAAAACGACTGGTGTCGGTCGGAGGCTCGGCGGCCGCAGTCGCCATCGTCGGCGTCATTCTGCCGTTTGCCGGCGGGTTCCTGTTCGGACGCTTTCTCGGCCTTTCGACCGTCGTCGCAATCTTCATCGGAGCGTCGATGACCGCGACATCGGTCGGCATCAGCGCGCGCGTCCTGTCGGACCTCGGCCATCTTCAGGATCGTGAGTCGCAGGTGATCCTCGGTGCTGCAGTCCTCGACGACATCATCGGACTCATTCTGCTGACGCTCGTGGGAACGATCGCGATCGGCGGTGAACTGACTCCCCTCGGTATCGGACGAGTGACCCTCGTCGCGTTCGGATTCGTCCTCCTGGCAATCGTCATCGGATCGCGACTCGCACCGTTCCTCATCCGGATGATCAACAAAGCGAAGATGCAGAGAGCCCTGCTCTTCTCTGCCGTCGTCTTCGCCTTCTTCCTTGCCTGGCTTGCGCAGGAGGCCGGCTCCGCGATGATCATCGGATCGTTCGCGGCAGGTCTCGTGCTGGCGCAGACCAATGGTCGTCAGGAGATCCTGCCTCAGGTCCATGACGTCGCACAGTTCTTCATTCCGATCTTCTTCGTGGCAGTCGGTGCCGCCATCAACCTGCGGAGCATCAATCCGTTCGACCCGGACTCACGTCGGTTCCTGCTGATCGGTCTCGGTCTGACCGCGATCGGAATTGCGGGCAAGGTTGCCGCGGGCTTCGCTGCGAGCGGTAAGAATCTGAATCGCACCGTGATTGGCGTCGGGATGGTGCCGCGAGGGGAAGTCGGTCTTATCTTCGCGCAGATCGGACTGTCACGAAAGCTGATCAGCAGCGGGCTCTACAGCGCCGTCGCACTCATGGTGATCCTCACGACTCTGATCACGCCGCTACTCCTTCGAATGCTTCTCGTTCGCCGTGCCGCGACCCCCTTCACTGGTCACGCGTCCGAGTTCGTGAACCTTGCACCGCAGGACCGGGAACAGTCGTCCGACTAGCCGGCCGAAATGACTGCGCCTGCTGGCCGGTTGTGGGACGAGGCAATGGAGGTGTAATGAGAGTTGGTCGAAATGAGCCGTGTTCGTGTGGCAGCGGAAAAAAGTCGAAGAACTGCTGTTCTGACAAGGCGGCACATAAGACGCCGACAGGTCTGCTCATCGCGATTGCGTCGCTGGTCGCCGTGGCGGCGATCGGAGTCGTTCCCGGGTTGATTGGCGACCGCAGCGGAAACTCGACACCACCACCGGTTGCTGCAGGCGCGTCGCCAGCCAGCAGAATGCAGCCTCCCGGCCCGGCGCCGGCGGGGCAAGTGTGGTCGGTGGAGCACGGTCACTTCCATGATATTGAGCCGGCGAGCCCGGCCTCGTCGCCGATCAAGATCGAGCAGAGCACCGCTCCCGCCTCGACGCCGTCGACGACCACGCAGTTTCATGTGGGCGCGCCGGCGGCTGAAGCAACCCCTCCCCCGGGAGCGCCTCCTCCAGGAAAAGTCTGGTCGGCCGAACACGGTCACTGGCACGACGCTTCGCAGCAGTAGGGGAGAGCGCCTTCTCCCCCGCAAAAACGCGGGGGAGAAGGGCAACGAATCTCGGTGACGCGCGCGGACTGCATAAGGAATTGAGACGCGAGTCCGTCGTGCGCGCCTCCGCGCGCAACGAAACTGGCCTCGCCCTCACGACCGGATCCTTACGCTACTGGTAAGAAACTCCCGGTGTTTATGCGGCTTTCAGCGCGCTCCAATGACAAAGCCGAGACTAGCGTGTGTTTATGTCATCCCGACCGTAGGGAGGGATCTGGGGGATGGGTGGCGCCACGCACGTGTATCGCACCGCCCGCCCATCCAGATCCCTCCCTACGGTCGGGATGACAGGCTGCTTCGTGTCATCTTTCTCAGTCGCGGCTTTCGCCGTCCCTGGCTCGGGAGGACAGATTACGGTGGATCACGCCTGACAGGCAGGTGCTTCCAATTCGCGGACGCGTGTCTTTGACTGAATCCCTGTTGCCTGTAAACGAACGATCGTGCTATTTTGACTCGTCCCGTAAAGGCAGCCCAGTTCATGAGCGAACAATCCTCCATCCGCACGCCGCCGCCTCCTCCAGGCCTCTTCCTCATTCGAGGAGCGCTGCGGCTGCTGTCGCACGCGGCGCCGGACACCGCGTCGCGGGTTGCGGCCGACCTGTTCATGAAGCCGCGGCGTTTCGAAGCGCCGGAGCGGGAGCGCTCGCTCATGGAGGGGGCGCATCCTTTTGAAGTGGTCACGGGTGACGGCAGGCTTCAGGCCTGGCGGTGGGGCGAAGGGCCGGCGGTCCTGCTCGTTCACGGATGGGAAGGGCGAGGCTCACAACTCGCGCAGCTCGCACAGCCGCTCGTCAGCCGTGGCCTGTCGGTCGTTACGTTCGATGCGCCGGGGCACGGGGCGTCTGACGGCTCCAGATCGTCCCTTCCCCAGTTTCTCGCTGCGCTGCAGGCGGTTGCCGGTGCGACGGGCGGGCTTCACGGAATCGCGGCCCACTCGTTTGGCTGTGCGGCGGCGACACTGGCGTTGCATGAAGGGCTCGCGGCCCGGCGCGTGGTCTACTTTGCGCCGCCGATCGATCCGAGTGATTACACCGGCCGGTTCGGCGAAACGCTGGGGCTCACCGACGCGGTCGTCGAACGGATGCGGCTCCGGATCGAGAAGCTCTTCCGACGGAAGTGGAGCGACTATTCGCTGGCGGCGATGGCGCCGGCGATGAGTGCGCGACTGCTCGTCATTCACGACACGACGGATCGTGAGACCTACTGGAGCGAAGGGGCGGCGCTCACCGAGGCGTGGCCGGGTGCACGGATGATCACGACGCAGGGGCTCGGTCATCGACGTATCCTCCGCGAGCCGGAGTTGCTCGAGAAGGCGGCGAGTTTCCTGGCGGAAGAGCCGTTGATCTGACGCCGGGCGCCCGGTGCGGTTTCCCCGTAGCCGTCCGGCCGGGTGCTGCACTAGACTCTCGCGATGCAAACGAGCTCGGAGCGAAACCGCACGATCACCGACCGGGTTCTCGGCGTGATCGAACGCGCCGGAAACGCGCTGCCCCACCCGTCGACGCTGTTCTTTCTCGCTGGTCTGGCCGTCGTCGTCTTCTCTGGAATCGTCGCGGCGTTCGACCTTGCGGTCAAACATCCGGGCACCGGTGAAGAGGTTGTGGTCGTCAGTCTGCTGACGCTCGAAGGCTTCCACCGGATTCTTCGCAGCCTGGTCACGAACTTCACGAGTTTTGCGCCGCTCGGGACGGTGCTCGTCGCCATGCTCGGCATCGCGGTCGCGGAAGGGAGCGGACTGATTGGTGCCGCTCTCAAACTGGTCGTGCTGTCGGCGCCCCGCAAGCTCCTGACGTTCGCGATCGTCTTCGCCGGAGTGATGTCGAACACAGGGGGCGAGGTCGGCTACGTCCTGCTGCTGCCGCTGTCCGCCATGATCTTTCTCGCGGTCGGGCGCCATCCGATCGGCGGGCTCGCTGCCGCGTTCGCGGGGGTGTCGGGCGGATACAGCGCGAACCTCCTGCTGGGGACGATCGATCCGCTGCTCGCCGGACTCTCTCAGGAAGCGGCGCGGCTCGTTTCACCGAACTATCTGGTGAATCCGGCCTGCAACTGGTACTTCATGGCGTCGTCGACATTTCTGATCGCAGCCGTCGGCACGCTCGTCACCGAAAAGATCGTCGTTCCGCGTCTCGGTGACTATGAGGGAACCGAGACGGCCGGAGCAATCGAAGGTTTGACTCCGCTCGAGAAGCGCGGTCTGAAGTGGGCGTTGGTAGCCACGTTGCTGTTCGTCGGCTTTCTGCTGGCCGGCACCGTGCCGTCACGCGGCTTTCTGCGCGACCCCGAGACCGGCGGTCTCCTCCACTCGCCGTTCATGAGCGGGATCGTCTCGCTCATCTTCTTCGCCGGCGTTCTGCTCGGTCTCGCGTACGGTCTGGCCGCCCGCACGATCCGCAGCGACTCGGATGTCATGAAAGCGATGGGCAAGTCGATGGAGACGCTTGGGAGCTATCTCGTCCTGGTCTTCTTCGCCGCACAGTTCGTCGCGTTCTTCAACTGGACCAACCTCGGCCTGATCGTCGCCGTCAAGGGTGCCGCGGTGCTGCAGGCTTCGGGTCTCGGACCGCTGCCGCTCATGATGTCCTTCGTCATCCTCTCGGCGATCATCAACCTCGCGATGGGAAGCGCATCGGCGAAGTGGGCGATCATGGCGCCCGTCTTCATACCGATGTTCATGCTGCTCGGCTACTCGCCCGAGTTCACCCAGGTTGCATACCGCATCGGTGACTCCGTCACGAACATCATCTCGCCGATGATGTCGTACTTCGCCCTGATCGTCGCGTTCATTCAGCGCTACGACCCGCGAGGAGGGATGGGAACCCTGGTTGCCACGATGCTGCCTTACTCGGTGGCATTCCTGATCGTCTGGAGCATCATGCTGGCGATCTGGATGGCGTTCGGCCTGCCGTTGGGGCCGGGTGCGACGATGATGCTTCAGGATCTGCCGAAGTAGGCCCGGCAGCATCTCCCCCCGGCAAAAAGCGCGGGGGGAGATGGGCAAGGAGAGTCAGCGATGGCCGAACGCGAACTCGGCCCGGCAACCGTCGGTCACCCAGACGCCGTCACGATCGACGCCCCACGTCCGGTCGCGCACACAGGCGCTGTCGCTGATCTGGCGCATGAGTGAGATACCGGAACGCGTGTCGACGCGGCAGTGGGCCCGCCGGTTGTTGACCGACTCGCAGACGAATGGCGCCGCATGCGTGACTGCCGATGAAGTCATGGTTCCGACTGCTCGGCCGAGAGCGAACTCTCCGCGACATCCTTCGGTGACCCAGATCCCGTTGGCGTCGATTCCCCAGGTCCGGCCCGAGATGCAGGGGCTGTCGCTGAGCTGCCGTGACAGGCTCACTCCCTGATGCGTCGTGGTGCGACAGTGATTCCGGCGATTGTTGACTGACTCACAGACGACGGGCGGCAACGAGCTCACCGCGGTCCCCGATGATGCGACGTGAGTATGACCGAGGACAAACTCGGCCCTGCATCCTTCCGTCACCCACACTCCATCGGGTGAGACGCCCCAGGTGCGATCGCGAACGCATGGCGCATCACTAACCTGCCGATGAACAGTGACGCCGAACCGCGTGTCGGCACGACAATCGTTGCGCCTGTTGTTCTGCGACTCGCACAACAGAGTCGGAGCTCCGGCCGTAGCGAGTGATCCGCGTACTGCGAACTCGGCGCGGCAGCCATTCGAGACCCAGACGCCCATCGCGTCGTAGCCCCAGTCTCTGTTGAATTCGCAGGCGCTGTTGCTGATCCTGCGCACCATTCGCGCGCCGGCCGCGGTGTCGGCCGAGCAGCGGGTCATTCGTCCGTCAATCGATTCGCAGACCAGGTTGGTCTCGAGACGCGAGGCCTGTCCCGCGACGAGCTGAAAGTCCGCCCGGCATCCCGCGTCAACCCATACTCGACCGTCGCGTACTCCCCAGGTCCGGCCTTCGATACAGGGTGCGTCGCTGCGCTGACGTGAGAGGGCGACGTGCCCGGTCCCTTCAACTACACATTCCCGATAACGTCCATCGGATGATTCACATCGGATCGAGTCCTGCGCCAGTGCCGGCAGAGAGAGCGGCAACATGACCGCGAACATGAGTAACGTTCTTCGCATCATAGGTCCTCCATTTCGACCGATAGATGCGCAGCGCGGGCCAGAATTGGCGTTCTACGGCAGCCTCGTCCGCGAAAAAGTTCTTGCCCTCAGCGTGACTCGTTGAGCAGCAACACGAGCTCGAGAAGCCTCATGTCGGTGGCTGCGCCGGAGGTGAGTCGATATTCGTGATCGACGATCTCGATCGAGACGAGCCGCTCCAGATCAGCACGGCTGATCCCGTACTCCCGTGCAAAGCCCATCCAGCCTGCCGGCACTGCGGTTTCGAGCTCATCGTCACGCAGCAGTGGCTCACCCGCGCAATTGAAGTGCTCACATCCGAACTGTTCGGCGCATTCGGGACAGGGCGGCGGATCGTTGAAATCATCCAGCTCTCCCGGAGTCAGAACGCGGGTCAGGCCGCCGCGCCGCTCTCGCACGTAGTTCAGGCCGCTCTCGCTGCGCGAGATCAGATCGAATCGGG
>DASVLC010000408.1:0-2201 GCA_036385045.1 Thermoanaerobaculia bacterium
CGGGGCTCCGGCGGCTCGGGATGACAGTCAGGATGACAGCGCGCACGGCCCCCCCTCGCCCCCCCGTCTTACAATACCCACCTTGCAAGATCCTGATGATCCGACGGACGTGGCTACGGCCTACCGCCCTGCCTCGGAGTCGCGCAGCCGTAGAGACCCGCGGTTCACGCCCGGCACGATGCTCGGTGACCGCTATCGGATCGTCTCGCTACTCGGCAGCGGAGGGATGGGAGAGGTCTACCGGGCAGACGACACGAAGCTCGGGCAGCCGGTTGCTCTGAAGTTCCTTCCTCACACCGCCTCGGATCCGGTGCATGTCGAACGGCTGCACGACGAGGTCCGGCTCGGCCGTCAGGTATCGCATCCGAATGTCTGCCGTCTCTACGACATCGGCGAGTGGGAAGGGAACCACTTCCTCGCGATGGAGTACGTCGACGGCGAAGATCTCTCCTCGCTGCTCCGACGGATCGGCGGGCTCCCGCACGACAAGGCGATCGAGATCGCTCGCGAGATCTGCGCCGGGATCGCAGCAGCGCACAGTCTCAACATCATTCATCGCGACCTTAAGCCGGCGAACATCATGATCGACGGACGGGGACGCGCGCGAATCACAGACTTCGGTCTGGCCGTAGTGGCGGAGGAGCTCGCGGCGCGCAACGAGATCGCAGGAACTCCGGCCTACATGGCGCCGGAGCAGCTGGCCGGCGGCACCGTCACGCATAAGTCAGACCTCTACGCGCTCGGCCTGATTCTTCACGAGATCTTCACCGGAAAGAAGCTGTTTGAAGGAGCGAAGACCACCGATCTTTCGTCCCGCCGGTCGGCGATTCAGAGTCTCACGTCCGGCGATTCACGAGGCGTCGATCCCGCAATCCAGCGGGTCATCTCGCGCTGCCTCGAAGAAAACCCCGAGGCTCGTCCTTCATCGATTCATGCGGTCATCGCGGCGATGCCGGGAGGCGATCCGCTGCAGGCAGCAATCGACGCGGGGGAAACGCCGTCTCCTCAAATGATCGCAGCGGCTGGAGAGGTGGGAGAACTTTCACCTCCCGTCGCCTGGTCGGTCCTCGTTCTTTCGCTTCTATCACTGGCGGGAGTTCTGATGCTCTTCCCCAGGACGATGCTGTTCCGGCTCGTGACGCTCGAAAAGTCGCCGGAGGCCCTGGTCGAGCAGGCTCGTACGGTCATCGCCGCCGCCGGCCTTCCTCGCACTGCGCGAGACGATTCCTATGTCCTCGACACGAACGATGATTTCTTTGCCGCCGCGATAAAGAGCTCCTCGCCGACGCGCTGGGAGAACCTCGATCAGCAGCGACCCGGTGTATTTCTCTTCCACTACCGTCAGAGCCCGGCCGCTCTCGTCCCTTCCAACCAGGAAGGGCGGGTTACGGCCCACGATCCACCTCTCACGATCGCGGGCATGACGCACGTCACGCTCGACATGAGCGGACGTCTGACCTCGTTCACGGCAGTCCCGGCGCCGTCGCAGGCTGCCGCTGACGCGGGAGCTCATCTCGACTGGGCCCCATTTTTCGAGTTTGCTGGAGGCGATCTCGAGCGGCTCACTCCTGTGCCGTCACTCTGGCCCGCACCGGTCGGCGCCGATGCGACGTATGCCTGGGAAGGGGTGTTCCGCGATCAGCCTTCGATACCGATAAGGGTCGAAGCGGCGAGTCACCAGAGCAGCCCTGTCTGGTTCAAGATCTTTCCACTCTCGACACCACCTTCGAAACTACCGTCTGATGATCCGCGCGGATCTGTGATTTTCAATCTCGTGACCGCCGCCGTCCTCGTTGCCGGCGTGATACTGGCGCGCCGGAATCTGCGGCGCGGACGGGGAGACCGTCGCACTGCCACTCGCCTCGCCTTCGTCGTGTTCATCGTCGGCGCCGCGGCACACCTGCTGCGAGCCGACCACGTCGCCAGCGCCGCAGCCGAACGTCTGATCATCGAGCGCGGGTTGGCGTGGTCGCTGTACCGAGCTGCCGAGGTCTGGGTTCTCTACCTTGCTCTCGAACCGTTCGTTCGCCGGCGCTGGCCTCATACGCTCATCAGCTGGACCAGGCTGTTTGCCGGGCGGCTGCGCGACCCGATGATCGGGCGCGATCTACTCATCGGTACCGGGGCAGGCCTCCTGCTTCAGACTCTGTTCATGGGTGGCGCTCTCCTGCCAACCCTCTTTGGCCAGCCTGCGCTCGCAC
>DASVLC010000409.1:0-15151 GCA_036385045.1 Thermoanaerobaculia bacterium
ACGGACGCGCGGCCGCCGTAGGTCGAGGCGGCCATGTTGTGGTCGAGCCCGAGGGTATGTCCGATTTCGTGGGCCGAGAGCTGGCGAATGCGGGCGAGTGCCATCTGGGATGGGCTGGTTGCGGGATCGAGCTCGTCGTACTCGGCGACGAGACCGCGGGCGAGGAGCACGTCCTGCCGGATGCGGAGCGAGCCGAGGATGACGTTGCCTTTGATGATCTCGCCGGTCCGCGGATCGACCACACCTCCGCCGTAGGACCAGCCGCGCGTCGAGCGATGCACCCAGTTGATCACGTTGTAGCGGATATCGAGCGGATCGGCGTCCGCCGGCAGCACACGTACCTGGAAGGCGTTGCTGAACCCTGCGGCTTCGAAGCCTTCGTTCCACCAGGCGGCGCCTTCGATGAGTGCGGTGCGGATCGGCTCCGGCACGCCGTTGTCGACGTAGTAGACGATCGGTTCGACCGGATCAGAGATTGCGGCCGTGGGATCCTTTTTCTGCAACCGGTGCCGAGCCACCCAGCGCTTCGTGATCGGTTCGGTGAACGGCGAGGCGTAATCATAGAACTCGATGCCGAAAACACCGACACGCGGGTCCTGGCGTCGCGGGACATACCCCGGTTCGGGCAGAGCGACAAACGAGTGATGCTGCCTGACGGTAATCGACTCCGCGGTCGGTGCCACGCCGCGAACCAGAGCACCCGGCCGGTCGTTCGTGGTGAAGGTCAACGTCGCCTCGATCTCGGTATTGCGCGGGAAGGCCTTCGTCCGCGGCATGTAGATCGCGCTGCGGTTGCGATCGAGTGTGTAAGAGCCCTGCTGCGTATCGCGCAGCCGTCGGATCACTCCATGCGCGTCCGAAAGGAAAAAGTCGGTCGCGTCGACGAGCACGCCGCCCGCCGTCTCCGACTCCACCTTGAAGCCAGCCAGCACCGAATGCGCGAACGACTGCTCGACCGCACGGCGTTCGGAGGGATCGTCGCTCAGAGCACGGAACGAGGAGTTAGGCTCGACCATCAGCACGCGCGGGCCGACGCGCTCGAAGCGGACCAGATGGCTCGCGCCGAGCTGGCTGCGATCGAGACCGACCGGATTCGAGCCGACGCCTGAGGCGAGCGATACCTGCCAGATCAGCTCTTCGTCGAATCGCGTGATCTCCATCAGCAAGCGCCCGCCGGTCGCATCCCAGCGAAGCGGGATGAACCCGTCGAGTCTTTCCATCGCGGGTGTCGTCGCCGTTGCCGGCGCGACCGCCGGCGCGGTGGAAGGTATCGTCGACGTGCATGCCGTGACGAGCAACAGGGGAAGAACAGCGAGCAGCAGGCGTGAAGCGGCAGCCGTCACCGTATCGATCGCGGAGGGTCGCCGAAGAGTGTGCGTCATGGGACGAGTATAGGACGAGGGCCAGGCCCGTAGTCGAGATGTCGTCCGCATGGCATCCTGATGGCCTTCACTTAAGCAAAAATATGCCTGTTATCCTGAGCCCGGGACGGCGAAGGCCACGACTGAGAAAGATGACACGAAGTAGCCTGTCATCCCGACCGTAGGGAGGGATCTGGGTGGGCGGACGGTGCGATGCACGTGATTAGCGCCACCCATCCCCCAGATCCCTCCCTACGGTCGGGATGACAGAACATGCGCTGGTCTTGGCTTTGTCATCGTCCTTTGCCCCTCGCACCCTCACGCCACCCACGGGGCGTCGGCGATTCAGGATGACAGCGAGGATGACAGGTCGCGGCGCGTACCCCGCCCCTACACCGCGTCCGTCACATCGATGCCGAGCTTCGACTTGAGAAAGACACGTGCGGGACGGCTGCGCTCGCGGAACCAGTTCCAGGAGTCTCTGAGTGGCGGGTGCTCCTGGACGAAGAGGGTGATCGCGCGTCTGCGCTGTGTTCGTGAGCCGAAGAAGCGGATCTCCTGCTTGCGCATCACCTCGAGCTCGCGATCGAGCTCGGCATAGAACTCCTCGTCGGCGCGGAAGTACATGTTCTTCAGCCAGCAGAGTCCATCGGTTACGCAAGGCTGCTTCAGGATTTCGAAGCGTTTTGGCGAGAATGGCACCTTTCCCTTCATCAAGAGAACCTCGCGCATCTCTTCGCGCATCTTCGCGAAGGCGGGGCCGTTCCATTGTTCGGCGAAGGTCCTGGTCTCGTGCACATTGCCGAGCGGCTTTACGTCCGGGCTGAGCAGCAGACAGCAGGGACGGATGTCGCCGTTACCGGTGATCGCGGCTGTGTACCAGGCGAAAAAGCAGCCTCCGTTTTCGGTCCGAAAGGAGGGTGCCGTTGGATAGGCATTGTTTGCGGGCACACCGAGGCGAAGCTGGACATCGTGGATCATCTCGTTCCAGTCGCGGATGGCGAAATCGATCTGCAGCAGGCCGGCGTCCTTGTCGCGACGGAGAATCTCCTCGATCAGCGGTTCTGCGGCATGGCGATCGTCGCGCTCGAGAAGGATCGCGTCGTCGATGCGATCGAGTGGAATTTCAATGACCGGATTGATTGCGACACGGTCAACTCCGAGCGAGCGTCCCAGCTCGTACATCTCCACCAGGCGCGCGAGATTCGTCCTGTCGAGGAGGAACTGCAGGACGATCGATGGATAGATCGAGTCGCCCCGGATCTCCACCAGCCTGCGGGTGTTCTCGACGACCTTGTCGAAAAGCGCCGGCTTGACCTTCATCATGCGGGCGTAGTCTTCGGCATCGGCGGTGTTGATCGAGATCTGAACTTCGCGCGCCTTGTTGTCGACCAGCCGTCTCGCGATCTCTGGAGTGAGTGCGACGGCGTTGGTCGTCAGGTTGTCGATGATGACGCCGCGTGCTTCGAGATGGTCGATCGCCGTCAGAACGTCACGATGAAAGAGAGGATCGCCGCCGCCGGAGAGGCGGACCGACTTGAGACCGTTGGCGGCCATCTCGTCGATCAGCTCGGTCAGCTTCGGGACCGGGATCGATTCCTTCGTCCGAAGGTCCTGCTGGTTGCAGAAATAGCAGGCGATGTTGCAGCGGTCCGTCAGGTCGAGTTCGACGTGCACCGGCCCACGCGTAGGGCGGTTCGCGACGATCGCCGCGATCACCTCGCGCTTGCGCTCGCGCGACACCTCCGCCCAGCCATGAGACCCTCTCATCTGGCCCTTGGAAACGGGTGACGCCGAGGTGTATTCCTCAGTGACTCACCAGAATCCCCCGTCTCGTCACGAGGTAGGTCGCGAAGCTGCCGAGCCAGTGCCCGCCTTCGTAGTGTTCTCCCGTGACAGAGGCGAGGCCGGAGTGACGATGGGCATCGCGGGCGGCCTCGATGGCCGGCCGGCGTGGGTCGCGGGGAGGGAGTCCGCTCGCGATTCCATCGAGCATCCATGCGCGGCTGAGGTTCAAACCATCGAGGTGCGCAAGTTTGCCGTCGGTCGGATCGGTCACGACTGCAGGATGCAGCCAGCCGGCCGTTCCGTCTTGCGGGATCACCGGTAGAAAGGGCCCCAGCCAGGCCGCGAAGCTCTCGGGATCGAGCACGCGCCGAACGATGTCGGCTTCGGCGAGGCAGGGCGAAACGAAATCCTCACCCGACGGCTCGTAAGAAAGAGGGCAGTTGCGATCGCCGAGATAAAAGCTGCGCACCTTCGCGACGACCAGCGACTCGAGCTCCTGGTTCTTTGTCTGCCGGGTCCAGTCGAGCGTCAGTCCGAGGGCGAACGCCGTCTGGCTGTGCTCTCCGGAGCGAACGGGGTAGGAGAGCTTTGGCAGCCATGAGCTGAGTCGTGCCGCGACCGCGACTTCGAGCGGCTGGAGGTTGCGGGCAAGAGTCTGTCCTTCAGGCGAGTCCCATGCGCGCAACTCGCTCCCGAGTTGCAGGAGCCAGGCGAGGCCGTACGGACGCTCGAAGCTGGCGCGTCCCGTCCCTTCGATGTAGACGATCTCCTGTCTGATGTTCGCGGAGCTCAGATTTTTCGCCAGCGCCGATCGCGCCGCAGCGGCGAATGGGGCATCAGGATAAGTGGACGCTAGCCGTGCGAGCAGCCAGTGTCCATGGACGGACGAATGCCAGTCGTAGCAGCCGTAAAACGCCGGAGTGAGCTTGCGAGGCGGTTTCGCATCAGCGTCACTGTGCAGCACGTGCGCGATCTTGTTCGGGTACTCACGCTGCACGCAGTCGAGCGCGAGACGCGCAAGCCGTGCGGCGACTTCTTCATCGATTGCGTCGCCGCTTGCGGCGGCCAGCGGGAGCGAGGTGAACGTGAGCAGGAGTGCGACTGCTGCGGATCTGATCATCGGCTGTTCCTTCTTACTCGCCGAGAGCTTCGTACCGGACGACGCGCCACCTTACTCCCTGAGCATCGCGAATCCTCGATGCGAGGCGGTCATGCAGCTCTGGAGTCCAGCTCGTCCAGCGATCGTAGAACGCTGCCGTGGCCGCCTTGTCGCCAGCCTGCTGCAGAGCGAGAACTTCTTTCAGCAGGGAAGCGACCGCCGCCGGGTAGCGCTCGTAGTCGATCGTGAGACGTGCAGTCTTGCGGTCGGGAACGATGAGCCCTTTGTCGACGAACCAGTTGAACTGCACGAGTTGCATAGTCTGATACGGCTGGTCGCGCCGTGGCTTTACGTTCTGAAGCGTTCGCAGAATCCCCGATGACTGAATGGCACGAAGTGATGGGAGCTCCATGCGGTGTGCGGCGAAGAGGGAGACGAGATCCGCCTTCATCTCCTCGACCGAGCTCGCATAGTCCTCGAGCGCGACGTCGAGAGTGCGACCGGCCTTGTCGCGGTCCGGCCCGAGGTAGTGCCCGATCTCGTGCCACAGCGTCCTCTCGAAATTGCCTTCCGGAGCGAGGTCGTCGGCGTGACGATCGGCCGCCGCCGCTCGCCAGATACGCTGGCTGGCGGCGAAGAGCGACGGATGCTTCATGATGTTGCCGCGCAGCAGGATCGTCCGGCCGTAACGGCTCGAGAAGAGTGGATCGTTCGGCAGGATGGTCGCGGTGTTGGTTCCACGCGCCTGGCCGAAGTCAGCGATTACGTCGTAGACACCGACCGGGATGTCGTCGCGAACGCGCTTGCGAGGCTCATAGGGAAGTGCGTTCTCGATCTCCTGAATGCTGCCGAGGGCGCGGCGGAGCTCGGTGGTGGCCTCCTCGTTCTGCATGAGGATGCTCATTCCATGAAATGCCTTCACGCCGAACAGCGGATCGTCGTACGTCTCATACGCGCCGATCTGCGCGTTGAGACGCTTGAAACGACCGGTGATCCATGAGGCATCGCCGCTCTCGTAGTCGTTGGTAAGAAGGTCGCGACCGCGATTTCTGAGGTAGCGGGCGAACTCCGCATCGCTCGCCTCGAGGCGTGAGGCGGCTCGCATCAGCAACCGATACGCTGGAACGAGCTCATCTGCATAGGCGATCGAGTACGGGACCCCATAGAACCCGGAAGGCGTTGCGAAGGACTTGAGTCTCTGGAGGCGGCTCAGTGTCTGGGGATGGAGCTCGCGTAGCGCCGCGAAGGTTGCGAGGATCGTCAGATCCCGATCGAGGTTGGCATGGGTTGCGCGGCGTACGATTGTCCGCTCCGCGAGAATCTCGTCTCGCAGCGACGGATTCTCCGCGAGGAAGGCGTCGATCTCGGCGCGGGTGGCGTCGAGCGGATAGACGTTACGTGTCGGCGACTGAGGGGCGACCGGAATGAAGGGAACGCGATCGTTGTCAGGCGTCGTCGCGATCGGCCCCTGGAACAGGCGGTAGAGAGTGAGCAGATTCTGGGTGGCCTTCGGCTGACCGAGGCGAACATCGACCACGCGAAGCTGATCGAACGCCGTCAGCGCCTCGTGGTGCCGCGAGAGCTCGTAGAGCTTCTGCATTACCGCACCGACCTGAAGAAGGTCGTCGAGTGCGGCCTTTTCCTCCGCGTCGAGCGATGAGAGATCGGGAGCCAGACGGATCGTCTCCGACTTCTGGAGGATCTCGTCGGACTTCGCCTGTGGCCAGTAGCCCGCAGGAAGCGTCGGCTGTTGCGCGGAGACCGTCAGTGTCATGGCGATCGTGAAGGCAAGGAACGTTCTCATGGCGAGAGAGTATCAGGAGCGACGGGCCGTTGCAGACTACGAACACGACTGTCAGCGCCGGCGTTCGCGACGAGCTGCTGTAGCAGGCTTATGCTGTCAGTCGGCAAAAGACCGACCATGTGCCTCATCGCCATCGCTCACAGAGTTTCCAAACGCTATCCGCTGGTGATTGCCGCCAACCGGGACGAGGCATTCGACCGTCCCACCCTCAAAGCGCACCAGTGGGAGGACTACCCTGACGTGTTCGGCGGACGTGACGGTGTACACGGCGGATCGTGGCTCGCGGTGACACGAAGTGGACGGTTCGCGGCGGTTACAAATCTCCGTGGTGCTACGCCGCGCGAGCGCTCACGTGGGGTGCTGGTCCACGACTTCGTCACGTCGCAGAGCTCCGCCGCCGAGTACGCAGACCGGATCGCGGGTGAAGCTGATTCATTCGCAGGATTTCACCTGCTGTTAGGCGCTCCCGGGGAAGGGATCGTTCAGGTCAGTGATGGAAAACCGAAGCAACTGTCTCCAGGTATCCACGGCTTGAGCAACGCTCCCTCTGGCGTGCATTGGGAAAAGGTCGATCTCGCCGTCGAAGCGATGAGCGGCGCACTCTCCGCTACGGAGCCGGAGGCCATCTCCGGCGAGCTTCTCTCATTTCTCTCGAGACGTCGTGGCAGTGTTGATCCCGAGCGTGAGGTGTTCATCGAGGGCGACCGCTACGGCACCCGTTCATCGACCGTCGTCGTGGCTGGAGCAGAAGGAACTCTCTTCGTCGAGCAGAGCTATGAGAGGGGCGGACTCGTTCTTCCGAAACGCGTTCTGACACGGTTTTGAGCGTTGACCAGCGGCCTGCCGTTTGCAAACCCAGCGGATGGCAAGCGAATGCTTCCCCACAAAGCACGAATTGAAGCGCCAGTAAGATCCTCCTGCATTCAGCTCGTACACGGCGGGTGCGTTGCGCATGGATGTCGGAGGTTAAATGAAAAGCGGAATCGTGATCGCAATCCTGGTTCTGGCAGCCGCGTTGTTCGGCGGCATGTTCACGCCGGGTGAGTGGCATGCCTCACTCGACAAACCGTCATGGAATCCGCCGAACTGGGTGTTCGGACCGGTCTGGACGATCCTCTACGTGATGATCGCTGTCGCCGGCTGGCTTGCCTGGCGCAACCGAGCCCGGTCGACGCTGCCGGTCAGACTGTGGGGTGGGCAGCTCCTGCTCAATGCGCTCTGGTCGTGGTTGTTTTTCGGCCTCAAACAGCCTGGGTTCGCATTTCTGGAGATCGTGATCCTCTGGCTTCTCATTGCCGCCTTTGTCGTGGTGTCGTGGCGAATCAGCCGCGCTGCGTCGCTGCTCTTCGTTCCCTACGCGCTATGGGTCGGCTTTGCATCAGCACTCAATTTCGCGATCTGGCGCTTGAACCCGTGACGGCGACGCTTGACGGATGAGCGGTGCGCGGTGAAATCTGAGCGCGTGAGTGATCGGTGGCTTTCATGCTGAACTGGCTCGATCGGATTCCCTACGTTCTGCTCATCGTCGTCGCGCTCTGGCTCGCACTCGTCCCCTTCGGTCAGTCTCATCTCGTCGAGAAGTGGAGGATGCTGTTGTCCGGCACCCTTCAACGCCCGCTCGACTGGTTCGATCTCGTGATGCACACCGCTCCGTTGCTGCTGCTGGTCGTCAGGATCATCCGCGATCTGACTCGTGAGGGGAGAGGTTGAGTCGCGAAGGAAGCGGTTGTCAGCTCGTGGCGCGAAGCGCTTTGGAGGGCGGCGGCCGCAGCCGCCGCTTTCCAGCGCATACGACCAGCCCGAAGAGTCCACCAAAGCGCTTCACGCGATGCCTGCGGCAGCCAGAACGCATGACGATGCAGACGCACTGCCGCACGCACCACTCAACCAACACCAGATGAGCCCAGAAGCCTGTCATCCTGAGCCAAGGACGGCGGCGCCGCGACTGAGGTGAGAAACCCGGGCTCGGGAAACCCGCATAAACACTGGGAGTTTCTTGGAAGCGTAGCGTGAGGATCTGGGCGGGCGGTGCGATGCACGTGTTTGGCACCGCCCATCCCCCAGATCCCTCGCTACGCTCGGGATGACAGGAAAGACGCATGGTTCTCCCTTGTGTCATTTGGAGCATGAGTATCCGGGCGGGTGCGCGGCGCGATGAACATGAATGAGACGGTGTGTTTGTGGCGCGCGAAGCTTCCGTGCGAGATTCGGGGTCGTGGGTGTACGCACGTTGTGTAAAAGCGGCGTCTGCGGCCGCCGCACTCCAAAGCGCTTCGCGCGACGACGCATGGATCGCGATCTCGTCCGGGTAAGATCGTCGTGATGAATGGCCCCACCATCGAGCAGCTCTCCTCGGACCGGTACGAACTGCTCGGGCAGATGACGCACGCAACGCTCGCTGACTTCGTCGTGGAGTACTTCTTCCGGCGGATGACCTGGGTCGTCTGGCTGCATCACGCCCTCTCGGCTCTGACATTAGCCGCCGCAATCGGCGTTGCCGCGCAGCAGGAAAGAGGGTTTATTCGCGGCCTTGGCGATTTCGGGCTCGCCTTCGTCGCGATGCTCGTCGTGCTGCTCCCGGTTCACGAGTTGATTCATGCGATCGCCTACCGCCTCGCTGGCGCCGGAGACATTCGCTGGGACTTTTCAGTCCGGATGATGGCCGTGTGGGTGATCGCACATCGATTCGTCGTGGACACGCGACAGTTCGCCTTCGTCGCTCTTGCGCCCTTCGTCGTGATCAATGCCGCCCTGATCGTCTCGATCCTGCTGTTCCCTGAAGCAGCGGTGTTTCTGCTCTTCGTGTTGTTGTGGCATCTGCATGGATGCGCGGGCGACTGGAGTCTGCTGAATTTCGTCTGGATCAACAGGGATCGCGGGTTCTGGACCTTCGATGACGATAACGAGGGCCGCTCGTATTTCTTCGGCCGTGCGCTGCCGGATCGAAGTTCCGGCGGAGAGGGTGTAGCATCGCATCACGAGCCGACGCCATCGTGAAGACGACATTTCCAGCACTCGCTCTTTTCCTCCTCTCCGCCTGCTCCTCGGGCGGCAACTTCATCGATCAGCGAGCACTCGATTGCGGTCCGGGAGCAGATCTATCGATCCTCATCGGAATGAATGCCACGCACGTAGGCTCCACGGAAGCGTTCGACGATGAGCTGACTTTGCAGGTCGAGATAGGCAACAACTCCAACCGGACCGTGACCGTACGCTCGATCAGAGTCGAGCAGTCGGGGCGGACCGACTCGACACCGTATGTAGTCGATTCGAGCTTCCGGGAGTTCGATCAGGTGATCGAGCCTGGGGACGATCACCTGTTCGAACTCCCTATGTTCGGCCGAGGGCGCCGCCGCGCTCCCGTCAGTCGGAACGAGCCCCAGTCTGGCGTGGTGCTTTCGGTGCGGGTGTCGCTGGCGAACGGCGACCACTATCCCTGCCGGTTCCAGCTGCCTTCGCCGCTTTGACTGGTGGCGGCTTCGGAGCCTTCGGTCGTGCAACCGGTTTCGCTTTGCTGGCGGTCGTCTGCTTTGCGGCGGCCTGTGGTCCGGACGGGTTGATCGTTCCGAGATAGGTGACGCTGGCACCCGGCTCGGGCAGGATCCCCGGCAACGTAGCGGTGGCGTAGCCGCGCAAAACCAGTTCGCGGTTGACGAAGAGAGCATCGGGTGAACGCCAGACGAGATAGCCGTCAGCTGTGTTCTCCACCAGGACCCAGGCGGAGTCGAGCGTCCAGCGAAGCAGCTCTCGTGCGCTGACCTCGGATTCAACGGCGACCCCGGCGAGGCGAATGGAATGCTGGTTTCCGTCGCGGTCGACAGCGGTGATGGTGCGGCCGTTCTCAACGGCGACGACGCGCAGCATTCGCGCCTGCAGAGGAGTGGAGAGTGCTAGGACGAACAGCAGAAAGATGAATCGATATCGATGTGTCATGCGTCTGATCGGTGCCGGCAGGTCGGGCAGCGACGCGGAGACGCGTCCAGTGGGGAAGTGGAGAATAGCAGAAACTCGGAGGGAGAGGCGATTCGCCTCTCCCTCCGTTGATCTGCAGCATGGTCAGCAGTGTGCTTCGATGATCACCAGCTCGGCGACAGGTCGGTATCTGCGCCTTGCGTCGGCGAAACGTCCGATCAGGCCAAGCGCAAGGCCGGCACCGGCAGCGACTCCGGCCCACTTTGCGGGGCTGGTTCTCATGGAGTTCTGGAGCCGGGTCATGCGGTACCTTGCCTGACCGCGAAGCGATGAGGTCTTGTCACCGAGCTTGCGCTGCACATCGTGCACGCGCATCAGCACCTTCGACTTCACCTCGTCGATTCTTCCCTTCTGTGCGTAGTCAGGTGCCGGTCCGTCAACGGAGACCGGCACGTGCAGCCTCGCCGATTCCACTTCGCTGCCGCTCGGCAGCGAGGCGCCGGTCAGGTTGTCACGGGTCGTATTCATACGTCCTCCTTGGGGGTGGAAGAGTGCGAGGACGATGCCACGGTACTGGACCTAACCTCTGCCGTTACAGGTGTTTGTCCGAACTCGTCCCGTCAGCGAATGTTTACGTGGTGCGGTGATATGCCGTGAGGTCGCGCACCAGTCCAGTGAACACGATCGTGACCATGAGGAACGCCGCTGGGCTCGGTCGCAGTTCACCGAAAGCTGCAAGTACGAGCGTGGCTAGAGTGGCACTGAGCAACGATCGGGTCAGGACTCCTGGCATCGTCATCATCACCTCTCATGAGAAACGCTCGGCGGTTCAGGCCGGCGCGTATGGCCGCCGATATGATGACATAGGAAGGCAGCAACCTCTACGTCGCGAAGGGAACTCTCATCCCCGACTTTCAATCGCGCCAGGCGAGCATCCGCCGCACGGCGCGGATGTCGCCATCGAGCGGCCGGTCGAACAGCACCGGTTCTGCGACCGCGCGGACCGCAAGGTAGAGCTCGCGCGTCCCTCTACCGAGCTGAGTCGCGATGTTCGCAGATCGTCCTGCGACCGCTTCGGTGAACTGGCGCGCCTGCGCTTCGGCGTGCTCGATCTCGAGCAGTCTCGGGGCGGGACGGTTCGGGTCGTATTGAAACACGGCGCGCCACTCGACCGCCTGAGCCGCGGTCAGGAGCTCGATGGCGAGGATTGCCTCGACGTTCGAGAGAACGGTGCGCAGCTTGCGGGCGGCGTGGGTCGACATCGACACATGATCTTCCGCGTTCGCTCCCGTCGGAATCGAGTCGACCGATGCGGGATGGGCGAGAACCTTGTTCTCGGAGACGATCGACGCAGCGGTGTACTGCAGGATCATCAGCCCCGAGTTCACTCCCGGACGCGTGGTCAGGTTCTGAGGGAGGCCACGATTGTGGTGCCCGTCGAGCATCATCTGCGTTCGCCGTTCCGAGATGTTCCCGAGCTCGGCGATCGCGATCGTCAGAAAGTCGGCTGCGAGCGCCAGTGGCTGGCCGTGGAAGTTGCCGGCGGAATAGGCGAAGCGCTCGCCACCTCGATACCACTCCGGCCAGTTCTGCCGGAACTCGAGATCGAACGCGTCGCTCTCCTCGGGAAAGAAGAGAGGATTGTCGGTCGCGGCGTTCAGCTCCCTTTCGGCGATCGACCGGGCAAACCGCAGCGTCTCGCGTGTCGCACCGTGAACCTGCGGGGCGCAGCGCAGCGAATAGGCGTCCTGCACCGCTCCGGCGCGTTCGACGAGACGGCTGCCCGGCAGCAGTTCGCGGATACGCCGCGCGCTTTCGATCTGTCCCGGGTGTCCGCGCTCTTCATGAACCTTCGGATCGAGAGCGCGTGTGCATCCGGCCATCGCCTCGAGCGCCAGGGCAGCCGCCGAGTCGGCCGCCGCGGCGAGGCGCTCGCCGTCATGCACCCCGAGGGCGAGCATCGTCGCCGAGAAGTTCGCGCCGTTGACGAGGCCTAACCCCTCTTTGAATGTCGGCTTCATCTCCTCGGCGGTAAAGCCGAGCAACTCCGGGAGCTCAGTTGCGGGACGAATGTGCGGGACACGACCGTCATACGGGATCGTGTAGAAGCGTCCCTCACCGAGGAGCGTAACGAAGAGATGAGAGAGCGGACAGAGATCACCGCTCGCACCGACCGAACCGCGCAGCGGAACGAGCGGGACTACCCCTTCGTTCAACATCGCCTGCACGATTTCGACGAGTCTCATCCGTACGCCGGAATGCCCTCGAAGGAAGGCGTTCAGCCTCGTTGCGAGCGCGCCGCGAACAACCTCCGAAGGGAAGTAGTTGGCCAGGTCGTCTTCATTCGTGTTCTCCCCGACTCCGACCGAATGGGAGAGGAGGAGATTCCGCTGAAGTTGTTCGAGATCGTCCGGCGCGATCGGTTTGTCCTTGAACTCTCCGAACCCTGTGGTGACGCCATATTCAGTCGGCGCTGCCTCTCCCGCGCTCCACGCCTTCCTGTAGTTCGCCACCACCTCGGCGATGAGTGCTTCGCAGCGGCGTACGCGATCGTCGGCCGCGGGATCGCGCGCAATGCGGACGGAGGGATCGCGTGCGATCTCGACGAGCTGCTCGATCGTGAGCGACTCCCCGTCAAGGACGATCGTCTTCAGGCGGCACCCCGCTCGATCTCCTGGAGCATTCTCCGGATCGTCTCGACCAGCTCGCTGCGAGGCGCGGTGATCTGGCCGGCGCGCTGCGCGAGATACTCCTTCCGGTCGGCGACCGGTTTCGCTCTCTCTCGTCCGGCGATCATGTCCTTGATCGTGACCGTTCCCTGCTCCTTCTCGTTCGAGCCGTAGAGAATCGCGAGAGGGATGTCGTACTGGTCTGCGTACTTCAACTGCTTGCCTGGCCCCTTCGCGTTGCCGAGATAGAGCTCTGCCGGAATGCCTGCGCGCCGCAGTTCCCATGTCATCGCGAGATAGTCTTCCGCGAGGGCTGCGTCCATGTTGGTGATGAGGACGCGTGCCGTCGACTTTCGCAGCTCGATCCGTTCGAGGTGAACGAGAGCGGCGAGAAGGCGATCGACTCCGATCGAAGCGCCGACGGCCGGAATCGACTGACCGAGAAAGCGCATCACCAGATTGTCGTAGCGGCCGCCGCCGAACACCGAGCCGAACTGCGGCGCGTCGGGAAGGATCGCCTCGAACACCGGCCCGGTGTAGTAGGCGAGGCCTCTGGCAATCGACAGATCGAGCGACACCTGTTCATCGCCATAGCCGAGTGCGTAGAGATGATTCGAGATCTTCTCGACCGGATCGATCAGTGCAGCCGCGTGTTCGAGACTTCCGAAGAGCTCGCGCACGTGACCGACGACCTCTTTGCGAGAGTTGTGTTTGATGGCGAGAAAGCGCTCGATGCGGTCGACCTGGTCTGCCGACAGGCCGACGCCGCGGATCGTATCGCCCGATTCGTCCTTGTAGCCCGACATCAGCTCGAGCTTCACCTTGTCGAGACCGACTTTGTCGAGCTTGTCGAGCACGCGGAACACATCGACGCTCTGCTCGTGAGGGATCGAGGCGAAATCAAGAAGAAGATTGAGGATCGCGCGGCTCGAGAAGCGGACGAGATACCGGCCGATGTCGAGTGCCGACAGAGTGTCGCACATCCCTGCGAGGATCTCGGTGTCGGCGATCTCGCTTTCGACTCCGACCGAGTCGAGATCGAACTGCGTGAACTCGCGGTAGCGTCCCTTGTCAGGTTTGTCGGCGCGCCAGACGGAGGCGACCTGATACCGGCGGAAGGGGCGAGGCAGCTCCGGATACTGCGCGATCACGCGGGCCAGCGGTACGGTCAGGTCGAACCGAAGGCCGAGCTCTTCGCGCTCGGGATTCGTGACGCGGAAGATCGACTGCTGCGCCTCCTGCCCGGCGCTGCCGGAGAGGACATCGAGATACTCGATCGCAGGCGTCGAAAGAGGGACGAAGCCGTAAAGCTCGTACACCCCCTTGATCGTCTCGACCATCTGCTGTCGGGCAAGCATCTGGTCCGGCAGCAGATCGCGCAGACCGCGGGAGAGGCGGGGAGAGACGGTGGTTTCGGCCATTCGTACGATTCGCGGGTGGGTTGAATCGAGAACTGCGAATCTCGAGAACGGCGTCTCGGCCGGATTCTCAGGTCTCGATTCCCAATTTTCGATTGAAATTGGTACCGAGGGGCGGGCTCGAACCGCCGACCCCTGGATCCACAATCCAGTGCTCTGACCAACTGAGCTACCCCGGCACGGGAGGCGAAGACTACCGTAAATTCAACGAGATGGGGGGAAAATTCCAGTGCAGGTTGGCAGCGAATCGGGAGCTCGCGAACGCCCCGCCGTCTCGCGTGCGCGTGATACGTTCGGTCCGTGAATTTCGAGATCGTCGGCGAGATCCGGGACGTCGAGACGATCGCAACGACCTTGCGATCTTGATCAAACGCTTTGGACATGGAAACTGGCGAAAGCTGAAGGGTTTCGCAAGGGTCCGCTTCGCCAGCGGAACGGTGGCGCAAGCAGAGGTACACTGGTACGAAGCACACGGGATCGGAAAACGATGGCTGAAGGTAAAACGAGTGATCCGGCGACTCTGAGCGGCGAGAAAAGCTTCGCGGTCTGTGTTCGGAACGACGAGTACGAAGCCGCGATCGAGCTCCGAAAGATTTACGAAGTCCTTGATGACGCGGATGCGGAACCGCACGAGCTGATTCGCGTCATCGACGAATCGGGTGAGGACTATCTCTACCCTCGAGAGTGGTTCATGCCGTTGGATTTGCCGCAGAGTGTGGGAGAGGTGATCGTCGAGATCGCTCATCGCGAGCCCGCGGCCTGACACGCAGCAAGTTGACTTCGCGTGTCCGCGGTGAACCTCATCCCTGCCCGCTACTCGCTCCAATCAAACCACACCTGCGGTAGCCGACTGCGGCGCCCAGCCGCGTCCGTAATCTCGACCTGCACGTCAGCGGTGGTCCAGACCTCCGGCGGCTTGCGAATCACGAGTCGATACCCGGTGCGAGACAGGCCGGGGTAGACCTCGCGAAGGTCGTCGCGAGCGTAGAACTCGGCTGGGATCCGTATGCGGCCGTTGTTGAACAGAACCGTGGCCGACGTGATCGGATAGAGCGAGACTGCCCAGCCGTCCACGGTCAGGTCCCCGACGACCTTGTCGC
>DASVLC010000410.1:0-1781 GCA_036385045.1 Thermoanaerobaculia bacterium
CCAGACCCAGCGGCGCAGCGCATCGGCCGGAGCAACCTCGAATTGCATTCCGGTCGTGGGGCGGCACTCGCTGCTCTGCGAACAGCAAAGTGTTCCCTTCGGCTGCTCCTGGGCCGCGACCGATGAAGCACACATGATGGCCACTACCAGGATCGTTCTTTGAAGTCGCACGGCGTCTCCTTTCTCCATGTGACGAACCAGTGACGGCAGGGTCACCGAATTTCTTCGAGTCGTGCCTCAGCACCTCGGCGGGTCCAACGGCTTCGAGAGCGCCGCGCATAGTAAGTTCTGCTTCGCAGGGAGTGCGATCGGCGTCCGCTGCAAGCGGCGAGTCAACCGCGCTCGAACGACGCGTGGAGGTCTCTCAGGTGAGCGACAGCTTCTGCTTCCTCGTACTTGTGGTCCCAGTCCATCACGATGTCGTAGATGTCACCGAGTATGCCGTCGAGCTCGCGTTCGTTCGCAAACCACAGGTCGGCAATCCGTTGTTCGAAAGCGTCGATGTCGGATGGATCGGACAAGAAGTCGCGCAGAGCGCTAATGGCTTCGTCTTGGATTCGTTCGTTCATTCGATGCGTTTAACGCCTGTGCGGTTCAGCGGCGCGAACCGCGCGCCGTCACCGAGGCTCTTGCAACACAGTAGAGCAGCGGTTCGCTTCCGGTGCACCCGCTTAGTTGGGCGCGTTCTTGCGACGATATCGTCTCCACCACAGTCGAAAGTTCCGTGCGCCATGAACGAAGGCAACGATCGATACGTGACCCGGATCAACGCGATAGATCAGGCGGTACCTGCCGACAAAGATCTCACGGTGCATCGAGTCGTCAAGTTCAGGGACGAATCGCCCGCGATCGGCCAATGTGTTCAGAGACGCCGCTGCCTCGAAGGCGTCCCGAACTAGTTGCCTGGCTGCTGAAGGCGAGTCGGGCTCGATGTGTTCGGCGGCCTGTACGACCAGGGTCAAAGCGCGCGGAGCCCAGATTACTCGAGCCATTTCGCGAGCCGACGCCTCGCTTCTTCGTATTCGATCCCTTCGCCTCGCTCGATCTCCTCCGAGCCGCGTGCGATCTCATCCAGGACGTAGACCTGGTACTGAATGTCCTCGAAGCTCGCGTCATTCGGAAGTCGATCGAGAAGCTTTCGCACTTCGTCCTTCGCGGTGTTCATACTGGCATTCTAACGTCTTGGACCCGTTTGCGCCGAAGCGCCCAACGGACCAGGGTTCAACCGCGTGGCCCGCGACACCATAACCCGAAGTTAGCCGCCGGATGCGACCAGGACTGTTGCCTTCTTGAGGACTTCACGCAGAACATGCGCGGGCAGAGCCACGATGAACTCGGCCCGACGGACATGCCAGTCGAGACTCTTGAGTTGGTCGCTCAGGATGACCCCACTGATGGGCAATCCCGCCGGAACTGGAACCTCGAAGGGATAACCCTTCGTGTTTGATGTGATGGGGCAGCAAATTGCCAGATGGGTCTTGCCGTTGTAGGAGCCAGGCGAAAGCACCACCGCGGGACGACGACCCGCCTGTTCGTGCCCCGCCTGGGGATCAAAGGTCAACCAAATGAGGTCGCCCCGCTCCGGAACGTACTTACCAGGCTTCGTTGCCACGCCTGTTCCCGGTAGCGACTTCCGCGTGAAGATTCTTCTTCGAGATCCTGGCCACGAGCACATCCAGGGAGTAGTCGGGCTCGGGAACCGGCGCGATGACGATCTTTCCGTTCCGGAGCGACACGTCTACGGGCGAGTTCTCGCTGAGGTCTGATTCCTTTGCGAACGG
>DASVLC010000411.1:0-51311 GCA_036385045.1 Thermoanaerobaculia bacterium
CTGCCGCGACGAGATCAAACGCGATCCCGACACCCGCGCACTCGCCGACGCCTGCCGCGGCCGCATGCGCCGCCGCCCACCGCCCTTCCTCTTCCCTCCCGAAGTCCCGCCGATCACCGCCCGCCACTACCACCGCGCCGCCTCACACTCGCGCCGGTAGGGGTGCTTCCGCGGGGGGCGATGCAGCCGTCATCATCGGGTGATTTGATCGGCTCGGGTGCCGACCAAGGTCGGCCGCTGGCCCTGTGGACACGCGCTTTCGTCCGGGGTCAGCCCATCAGAGTCGAACTGCACTCGGAGCAGTGGAACCTGGAGCTGCTCTATCCAACCCTGCAGCCGACGTTTGAAGGACTGTCCCCACTTTTCTTCTTCCGCGGAGTATTTGCCCAGGACAGCCCCGATCTACTCAGCGACCCCATTTCCCATTAGACGAAGCCACGCTCGAGGCATACGTGACAGATCTGGCAGCGGTTCTTCGAGCATTCCGCGGTAGCTGAAGTCCTGCAGAGTTACGTCCTCGAACCGATTAAGACTGCGAACACGAACCTCCGACGTGTAGGCCCCCACAACGCCGCTAAGTTCGCCCAGACCAACTGGGACAGATTGAACATGAGGGCTACCGCGCCTCATTTCGCGCTTTCGGATTGCGAGATGCAAGATTGAGCCATAGACGGCGCTTGACTGCTCCGCTTCAAACACCTTTTCAATGTGGGCATAGAACTTTGGGAAGCCGCCTCTTGATAGCAACATTTCTTTCGACGGCGCAAAGATCTGGAGGTCGATGAATCGGCCTTCTGGGCCGTTCCACGCTTGAGAGGCCTGAGAATTCCAGTTGACGTGCCGCAGTCGAACGGACTCACTCATGTTCCCCTTGAGCTTCGTGACATGAATTGACGGCGCAGCAGTATTCAAATGTTGCACGAGGAGTTGAAGTAGCGGGTAGAGTTCCGCCCATCGCTGGTTGCTCCACGGAGGCTCGGATTCCTTTCGAAACAGAAAAACATAATCTACATACGTCGCGAAAAACTCGAAGATCATCGCTCTCCGCCCTTTAGAACATAAGATCGATCAGACCAGCCAACCGATCGAACCGCTCGATGTCGAAGTCAAGGCCGCGCACGTTTATCCCACGCCTGTAGCTTCCTCCTGCGTATCCCAGCTCACGAATTGGTGACAGGCCTTCAAATGTCGCTCCGAGCCCGCGACTCCACACCCCGTGGAAGTCCCCTCCCATTTCCCCTCATTTTCTTCCATTCCGAGGAGGTTTGTACGCCAATTCGCTCCACCTCCTCGGCTCAACGCCTGATGCCGAGGTAGCCTCGGTGGTGCGATGACGAGGCAGCCGAGAGTCGAATACGCCGGGGCGCTGCATCATGTGATGTCGCGCCGCTCTCGACCGGGATGCATCGCTTCCTCGGCCGCTACGTGCAGATCTTCAACAAGCGCCACAGGCGTCGCGGCCATCTCTTCCAGGAACGGTTCAAGAGCATCCTGGTCGAGGAGGAGTCGCAGGGTCTCGTGCTCTCCAGTTACATCGTTCTCAACCCGGTCAACCCGGCATCGTCTCGCGGCCCGAGGAGTGGATCTGGAGCAGCTACAACGCCCGTGCGGGACTGACGAAATGCCCTTCATGGCTGACGATCGATCCGCTCCTCAGCCAGTTCGGTGCGGATCGCGAGAGCCAGCAGCAGGCCTGGCGCGAGTTCGTCCTCGAGAGGATCGACGACAGGGAGGATCTTCTCGATCGAGTCGTCGCCGGGATCTACCTCGGCACGGCCTCCTGGATCGACCGCATTCAGAAGCTGCTCGATGAGAAGGAACAGAGCGAGGACCTGCAGCGCGCCCAGGTTCACCCCGGGCGACCAGACTTGGAGGACGTAATCGACGCCGTAGCAAAGACCTTCGACTCGACTCCCGAAGCAATCACGCAGAGTCACGGCACGCTGGAACGTCGCCTCGTCGCCTGGTTTGCGTTCGAAGAAGGGCTCGTCCAGTTACGCCGCATCGCAAAGCGCCTCGGCCTGACCAGCGCCGGAGGCATCTCAACACTCGTCTCGCGCTGCCGCGATGAGATCAAACGCGATCCCGACACCCGCGCACTCGCCGACGCCTGCCGCGGCCGCATGCGCCGCAGACCGCCACCCTTCCTCTTTCCTCCCGAAGTCCCGCCGATCACTGCCCGCCACTACCACCGCGCCGCCTCCCGCTCGCGCCGGTAGGGGTGCGTCCGCGGAGGCGGTGTAGCCGGGATCATCGGGCGATTTGGTCGGCTCGGGTGCCGACCAAGGTCGGACACCCGCCCTCGTTTGGTCGTGTTCAGCCCATCAGAGTCGAACTGCACTCGCGGAGCAGTGGACCTGGAGCTGCTCTATCCAACCCTGCAGCCGACATTTGAAGGCCTGTCCCCGATTTTTTTCCAAGCTGGCCAAGGTTCTCGGCGTCACCAGTGAAGAGCTCCTCGGTATCCGCGACTCTCGCCGCGTAGCCCGCGACACACCCGAGAACATTCGTCTCTGGCGCCGCCTCAAGCAGGTCGAGAAGCTCTCCCCTGCCGAGCGCCGCCAGGTCCTCCAGCTCATCGATGCTCTCGTCGAACGGAACGCGCTCCGCAAGCAGCGAGGCGCCTAACCGACGGAGCGCGAGCGCTGCTTCACTGCTGCCTACTACCGAACTGTGGCGAACGTCAGATCGCGACTCTACTTCAGCTCGTCTGCTGGCTTCAGACCTTCATAATCAGGATCGCCGCGACGGACGAGCTGAAGGCGTTTACTTGGTTGCAGCTCTTCCGGAACATAAGGCCATGACATCACGGTACCGTCATCCAGTTCGATTGCCCAACGGCTGAATTCGGGCCACTCCATTTCACGATGACGAGGACTGACTCCAGGCATGTACGTAACCGTTCCATACACCGGCTTCCGGATCAACCTAGTCAGCCGAACGCGATCACCGAGGCGAACCTCGTCAGAGGTCCCATGGTAGACCAGCTGATCATTCTTGCCCGTCGTCATCATTTAACGCTTCCCACGTCGCGTAGGCACTCCCTCCGTAAACACCAGTCGCAAATGCAGCCGTACCAACGCGGGTCCGACCGAGCATGTTGTTCAATTTGGCCGGGACCGGGATCAAGTTCCAACCCGCGTCACCTAACCGGCGCAACCCGGCGTTCGCAAACCGATCTGTCGGATACCACTGCGACGCACTGCCCGGCCGGTACCATGCCTTCTGGATGACGGCATGGTGTTGCTGAAGTTTCAGATCAGGGAATGCTTGCTTCAACGCGCGCCCGACCGGCGAGTAATTCACTCCAGGATGCGTCCGAGTGTCTTGTAGAAAGAACCGACGGCTCTTGTCGAGTGACGTGAGCTTGCGTCCTCTCGCTGTTATGACCGGCATCCGACCGATCGCTCCGAAAACCGGTCGCACAGCTTCACGCGCGCCAGCGGCGGCAACTGATGTCACATTCCTGAGCGCCGCCGCTCCTTGAGGCGTCTTCGCGGCAGCACCTGCACCAGCCAAGGCAAGCGTCTCACCAAGCAGCTCGGCCATTTTGTCAGGATCAGCGTTAATGATGGCGTTGCCAGCTTTTCTCAGGACCGAGCCTGGGTCGTCAGCTATGGCACTCGCGAGCTGCTTCGCACCTTCAACCGTCTCCGGCAGATGCGTCGCCACGTCATAAATGCCCTTCACTGCGCGTGGCACTGCTAGCGCCACGCCCTTTAGCTCGAACCCAAGGAATCGCGCTGAGCGCTTCAGGTTCCCGACGTTGTTGCGTGGATCGGCGAACTGCATCACTGCATCGAAGGCGTAGTCGGTGCAGTCGATCGAATCGAGTCCCAAGCACTTGCCCGTCGGGTCGGAATTGTTGACCGGATCCCCAGCACCGAATGAGTAGAGATTCGAGCTATCGAGATACCCCATGGGATCAGGAGTGAGGAACGACCCCGTCCCCGGGTCATACCACCGTGCCCTTGCATACACGAGCCCCGTGGCCGGTTCGGCAAAGGGGAGAGCCTGGAACCCCGACGCGACGATGAAGCGTGCTACCGGGGTGGTCTGGCCTGCCAGAGACGAGAGGGCTGGTGCTTCGAACAACAACGCTTCGTCGGTGGTCTGGAGCGAGGTCGCGAGGATTGCGAGCGGTTCGCGGTACTCGAACGGGTGGCGGCTGGTGTGGATCGGGCGGGTGGCCAGGGCCCAGTCTGGGGGCGGGAGGATGCCGTTCTCCTGGCTCCAGGCCGCCGCGCGAAGGGTTGCCGTGACGCTGATCGCGAGCTCGCGAGGGGTGGTCGCGGGATCGCCGGTCGGGGCGTCCGGCCCTGTGGCCGTGAGCTCGCTCCACTCCGAGGCGGTGAGCGTCCAGCCGAGCGTGAAATTGTCAAAGAGCGTCGGCGCTGCGGGCCATGATCGCACCACCGTGCCGCCTGCGGCAATGGTTTCGAGTCGCGCGCCCGCGACCACCGTCGCTGGGTCGATCGACTCGCTGATCCGGATCTTGACGGCGACCGACGTGAGCTCGCCGCCCGAGTTCCGCGAGGGCGTCACCGCAATGCGGTCGACGGCGGCGCCAGCGAGGCCGACTTCGTCTTCGCCATACGCCCCTTCCTGCACCGTGCGGGAGACGACCTCCCCTGCCTGATTCAGGATGACCTGGAGCGTACCGGCGCCTGCCTCGTCGAAGACCGGGTAGAGACGATGCACCGCGCCGTTCTCGCCGACCGCGACTTCGATCGGATCGTCGTAGCCGTTGCCTCCCTGAATGATCTGGCGCAGCGGCATGCCGTCCGCGCCGAACACAGACACGAGCGTGTCGCTGATCGGATCCCACACGAAGGTGACGGCGCCCGGCAGCCCGTCGGCCGCGAGGATCTCCGCGCGATCTTCGAGCTTCCAGTCCTCCTCGGCCGGGATGCTCGTGCTCGAGCCGAGGACCGCGTACTCGGCCCTGCGCCCGACCACGCGATCGGATGCCGAATAGAAGTAATGGATGCGGCGCAGCGAGAGCGGAGATTCGGGATGTGGCTTCTCGGTCGCCTTGATCAGCCGCCCGCGCGCATCGAACTGGTAGACGAAGCGGCCGTCGTCGACACGCTCCGCTCCCCCGCCGTATGAGAACGTCCGCGTCTCGCCGCCGCGGGTAAGCGCGGCGATCTTGTGGCCCGTCTCCCTCTCGAAGGCGAGCGACGGCAAGGTGCCGGCTTCCGTGTCGGTCCGCTCGAGCACTTCGCGGAAGTCCGCCGGATCGAGATGCTCGATCGCGCGATACGACGAACTGCTGCTGCGCGCCGCACGGCTCGTCTCGAGCCGGCTCCGCTCGTCGTAGGTGTACTCGTTCGCGCGAACGCCGCCGGACACGCCGTGCAGCGCCGCCTTCGCAATCTGAATTCCGTCAAAATCGATCTTCGAGCCCGCGACGAGCAGTCCCCGCGCTGTGACCTGCATCTCGTCGAGCTGCCCGGTTGCCGGAGCATAGCCATAGGTCCGGACGATGTCCGCTCCCCCGCTCGTCGCGATCGCGCGGAACATTGGTCGTCCCGCGTTTCGGTAGTCCGCCGTCATCAGCGGGACGAACGTGGGCGATCCGGCAAGCGTCCGCCGGAGCGAGCTCACATTACCTGCCGCATCGCGAGCCTCTTCGACACGCGACGTCCAACCGCCCGGGAGGATCTCGCCAGGCGCGACCGGCATCGTCCACTCCGAGCGCTCGCCGTGAAGATTCCACGTGTGCTCCTGGACGTACTCGTCGAGAGGCACGGTTCCGGCGAAGCCGGCACCGTCGGCATAACGGATCTGCCTCGTGCGCCGCGGGCGGCCCTCCATGTCGAAGTTCTCGTAGCGGATGCGCGCATCGCGCGTGGCGTGCATCTCGACCCTTCCCGCGAGGTCGTAGTCAAAACGCTCGAGCAACTCGCCACCGAGCGCGAGGATCTGCGCGAGTTGCCCTTTCGCGTTGTACACGTACGTGAAGCTTCGACCTTCACGGTCCTTCATCGAGAGCAGTCGCGATCCGTCGTACTCGAACAGTTCGGTCGTGCCGTCACTGTAAGTCCTCAGCCGCGGACGGCCGATCTGATCGGTCGTCGTCGAGGTGACTTCATCGACCGGATCGCGATAGCGTTCGGCGGCTCCCGAAGCGGCGTACTGATGGCGGATAGTGGCGCCCCCCGGTTTGGTTTCGGCGGTGACATTTCCGCGCGCATCGTGGTCGAACGTAATCGCCGGACGTGCCGGCGGCTCGTGCTCGGTGAGGTTGCCGTCCTGGTCGAATCGTTGCTGCCAGACGAGCGTTCCCACCTGCTGGCGCGTCGGATTGGCGAACGTGTCGTAGTCGACGCTGGTCGTGATTGCAGGTCCCTGCTTCTCCGTGACCGACGCGGCGCCGACGAGCCGGCCGCGATAGCCGGTGACGTCGACGCTCGTGAGCGCATCGGCCACGCCGGCCGCCGTTCCTTCGCCCGCAAGCGACACCGTCAGGCGGCCGCTCAGGTCGAAACGGCTGTGTGCCGCGCGCCCGGCTGACGCGGTGAGCGTCGGCCGGCCGGCGCCATCCCATCGTTGTTCGGTCGCGCGCGTACGCGTTTCATCGACCTTCGTCTCGATCGATTCGAGCCGCCCGGATGAGGTGAACCGAGGCCGGCTCTCGGAGACGACGGCATCCTCCGCGTCCCGCTGTTGAATGAGAGTCGGCTGTCCCGACGCGTCGTACTCGGTGCGGACCCGCGTTCCATCGGGAGCAAGCCTCACGACAGCATTCCCATGAATGTCGAAGGCAGTCGCGCTCGCGAGATGATTGTCTGCGCTGTACACGAGATTACCGGCCAGGTCGTAGACGAGCTCTTCGCGAAGGTCTCCGATGCCGGTCGTCGTGGTCCGACTGCGGACGCGTCCGAGGCGATCGAGAATCTCGGTGACGACCGCTCCGCCCGGCAGCGTACGGACGATGCGCCGGCTAGGCAGTTCGTAGACGACGGTCGTTTCGATCGACTGGGTGGCGTCGCCAACGGCGATCCCGTCGCTCTTCACGAGCTCAACGCGTCCGAGGGCGTCGTACTCCCAGGTCTGCCGATTCGTCGTTCCGTCTCGCAGCCGCGTCGCTGCAATCAGACGCCCGTTCGCGTCGTATTCGACGGATTCATCCAGATCGAGCCCGCCGGTCGCCGTAGAGATGCGTTTCGGCCGCAGCCACTCGTCGAGCTCGGTCGTCGCTGCGATGCCGCGCTCGTCGGTGGTCACGACTGTATTGGGGCTGGGATATTCAATCTTCGAGACGAGACCGGCGCGATCGACCGAGTTGACCAGGCCGCGGGCATGCGGCGGGGCATGATCGAGTTCGTACCCGATCGTGACCTCGCTGCCGAGGCTCGTCGTATCGGTGCCACCGCTGCCGGAAAGCTTCGCGGGCCGGCCAGCGACATCGATCACGACGACCTGAGCGATCGAGTCGTTTGTCACGCTGTCGACGAGCTGGCGTCCGTGGGTGACCGGGAACTGAACCGGCGCGAGAGCCACACCGTCACGCTCGGA
Source organism: Thermoanaerobaculia bacterium (assembly GCA_036385045.1). GTDB lineage: Bacteria > Acidobacteriota > Thermoanaerobaculia > Gp7-AA8 > Gp7-AA8 > QHVT01. Next base: position 7,525 of record DASVLC010000411.1, read on the forward strand.
CACGGCGCTTCTGAGGAACGCGCCGTCGTAGGTGAAGCGACGGGTGACGGAGCCACCGATGCTGCTGGTCGCAATCCGCGAAGCACTCGTGACCGGCGCCGAGGTCTCGATCAACTCGAGAACCGAGCCCGGCGCCGACGGTTCGAGCGAGCGCCACGTGTTGGTCGTCGTTCGAACCCCGTCCAGAGTGGAGGTGCGAAGCAGTCCGTCCGCCTCATGCGTCAAGTGGAGTGTGCGCGTTATCTCGACCCGGGGAATGCTCGTGGTTGACAGCACCAGAGGAAGCTCTCCGAATGCGAACGATGCCGTCTCTACCGCCACCTCTTCGATGCGAGTTACGTGGGCGCGATCCGAGAAGGCGTCGGCCGGATTCGCGCTGAGAATGTAGCGTCGCTCCTGGCCTAACGCATCATGAGTGACGGGGCCGGGACCATCGTAGTTGAATGTGGCGCTCTCTCCGGTAGCCCACTCCTGCTCGATGACTCGGTCGCGCCTCGTGCCGCTACCGTACGTGAAGGTCACGCGAGGCGCGCCGCCGATCGGGTCGGTGATGCTCTTCAGATTCGGCGCGATCTCGAGAGCATCGTTGAGGTTCGTACCTGGCGGCTCGTAACCATAGGTGATCGTGGGAGTCGAGTCGTTCACCTGCGGCAGAACTACAGTCGTCAGACGCCCGAGCGGATCGTAGTCATATCTGACGACACGCTCGCGCCAATCTGTCACAGCGGCGAGCCGGCCGGTCCGGTGACCATCGCCGTCACCGTAGTACGAAAGAGTCGAACTTCGACCGGCAGGGTCGACGATCATCGACAGCCGGCCGGTGGGATCGTAAAGGTAGCGGATCACGTTCCCGCGATCGACGCCGTAGACACTGGTCGCAAACTCGTCGGACTCGTATGCGAGCCGTCCCATCCTGTCGAAGGCGGTTACACGCTGTTTCTGTCCAACGAGCAGGAATCCTCGAGTGTCCCTTGCGAGCGTCAGGAACAGGCCCTTCGGACGGCGGTATGCACCGGTCGCCCGATCGACCTTGAAGAGCCAGACCTCGCCGGCACCATCGCGGTATTCGACGTCACCGTTCGGGAGCTCGCGAAGCCTCCGGAAGAGAGACGAATCCCATCCCTCCCCTGCGTAGGTTCCACCGATCGTGCGAGAACGATACGTCCGATCGACCGCGACGTCCCAGCCGGCGCGACCGCCAGCCACGAGATCGACGGCCGAGGTCTCGAGCTCACCCGAGTGGAGGTAGGTCGTCTCCTGCAGCATGCCGTCGGCGATTGGAGGGTTCTGTGCGGCGACGAGGACAGCCGGAGGTCTAACCGTATCGGCCATGACCGTCGCGATGCGAGTCGCCAGCCGATCGCCATCGCCGAGGTATGCATACCCCGTCCCGTTGAGAGGTACCTGCTCGGGCCGCACGGCGAACAGTCGTCCCGCGCTGAACAACTCGAACACTCCGCCCTCCTCACCGAGGCCTCGCAGCCGCTGGGGGCGCTCACAGGAGAAACATCCCTCGGCGCCACGGTTCGCCCCCTCCGGCCACGCATAACGCTCGCTCGCCCGCGGATCGGCAATTGCGACGATCCAGGGCGAGATGAACTTGTTGAACCCGCGCTGATGACGCAGTTGAGCCGAAAGCTCCGGCGGTACAGTTCGCTGGAACGCGAATCGCGCATCGCCGCGCGGATCGACCACGTCGGCTCGCGTTCGCTGCCGGAGATGTGCGACGGGCAGAGGACTCGAGGTCTGTTCGCTCACAGCGCCCGCCACACGTTCGCTCTCGACAGCCATGAAGAACCGGCCATCGGAAAGGGTGTCGGTCATCGCGCCGGGCAGCGAGACTTCGAGGCGGAACGCTGCGAGCGAAGCATTGCAGCCGGGTTGTTGGGGATTGCAGCGAAGAACACCCGGAGGAGGATCGATGCCGAGCGGGACGACTCCACCGACCTCACTGAGACCACCTGCCGCGCCGACGTCCGTCTTTACCTGGACGCGCGGATCGAGGGCGGCGACGACGCTCGTGATCTTCTCGAGGAGTTTGCCTACGTAGACGAATCCGGTCTCGCCATCGACGATCGGCGCCAGGGTCCCCGATGCGAGCGGCTGAGCCGACTTCCAGATGATGCGCGGATCGGGCGTCGAAGGTCCGATGGCAAGAACGCCCGCGACGGTCGGGAAGAGCGCGTCGTAGGGAATCAACCCGCTCGCGTTCCATCGCTCGTCGATCCTCGAGAGATCGACCAGAAGGACGTATCCGAGACCGTCGACCACGACCGCGAGGTTCGTGCGTGGAACGGGCCTGACCGCGTACGCGCCGCCCGGAATCCAGATCACGTCGACGAGGTGATCGGGCTGCAGCGGCTGATGCGCAGGCGTGATCAGAGGAATGTCGCCTCCCGCTTCAACCACGAGGAGCCCGTACTCGTTGCCCGGCACCAGCAGGTAGTTTCGGGACAGCCGGGTATTCGGCGCTGACCCACGCTGACCGAAAGCGGGCTGTGTCGTCGTCGCGGGAGAGACGATCCGGTTGTCCTTCGCCTCGAGAGTCCAGCGATGCATCGCGATTCCGGTGAACCGGTGCATCGGATCGCGACCCCTTCGTTGGTGGAAAAGCTCACGCAGCTTCGCAAGCCGCGGATGGTCATGGTCGAGCGTCTGATTCCCGCTCGCATAACGGCTACGGAACACGAGTCCGGCCGGCGCGCGCTCCCCACACGTGAGAGCGTCTGCAGACGTCGAGGGTGTCGTCTCGTCCGGCGGATGGATCGTCAGGTCGAGGAGTCCTCGGTTCGCATCGACCGCGACGACGGTGAGATCACGCGAGTACGGCCGTGACAGGATCGCGGCTTCCGGAGTGAACGTCAGGTCAGGAATGGCGTACGGCGGCGCCGTGATCCCGCATTCCGGAACCAGTGCGCCACGCGTCAGGCGGATCTGTTCGCGAACCGCTGCATATCCAGCCGGCTTCTCCGGCGCGTCGTTCGATTCGACCGCATTGAGGTCGTAGACCGCGATCCCGTAACCGAACAAGGAGATCACGCCGTAGGTCCGCTCGTTGCGAATCACGCGGATGGCATCGCCCGCGCGCGCGACGATACCGGTGATCTGCGCCGGCTGCGCGACGGTCGCGTCGGCCGACCATCGCATGTCGAGCGTCAGGTTCTCGACCGTGATGCGCTGTGTGGCATAGGGGAACGATTCGTGACGTGCGAAACTCGCGGTCAGTACCTGAAACTCGCCGTGGTTCGTCGCGCTCGCACCGACGGCCGTTCGGAACGCCTCGCGCGAGTCGTATGCGGCTTCGTCATCCTGAAGGAGGATCTGCAGCTTGCGGGGAAGCGCTTCGGGGCGATCGCCCAGGACGAGACTGCTCGCGAGGCCCATGGCACTCGCCGCACCGGGGCTCCACGACACGAGCGCATTCGCGCGCTGGGTGACTTCGCGCGTCACCCCAGGGCTCACCGGAAGAAAGTCCTCGAGCCGGTAGGTGCGGAGCACGCCGAACAGGTCCGCAATCGCCGTTGCGTAAATGCGTCCGTGGTGATCGCTCGCGACCGTCCAGTACTCGGCGATGTCATCACGGGCCCGGCCAATCGGTTTCGAGGCATCACTCATTCCGACGGGATCGGCGATGTCGTACGCGAGGATGCCTCCGCCGAGAGCGCTGACGAGCAGCACGTTGCCATTGAGCGCCTGATCCCGAATCGCTCCACTTTCGATCTCGAACGACGCGCGAACGTCTCCAGGCGCCCTCACCCGGAATGGAAGGTAGAGAGGCGCGTCGAGCCCTCCGAAGACATTGCCGGATTCGTCGCGCATCTGCCCGATTCGCAGACCCGATCGATCGGTCAGCTCATTGTTCACCACGACGCGGTACTCGGCACCGCGATGGAGCGATCCCGCAGGCTCGATCACGACGCGGCGTCCACCCGAGTCAGCCCGGGCGCGAAGTCCACTCACGGGCGACCAGTCGGTGGCTGCAGGCACGCGCATCTCGAGACTGACGTAACTCAGCAGTTGGAGGTCGATCGCATCGTCAGTTTCACCGAGATCGAGCGGCTCATTGAACGTCAGGGTGATCGCCGTTTGCGGATCGACATCGGCCGCCTCGATCAGAAGAACGACGCGGTCGCCGCGGCTGCCGAACACTCGAAGCCCCCCCTCACGGCTGCGATCGATCGACCCATTCGTGACGTTGAGCAGAGCTACCCGTACGGCGGCGGGGAGCGTCGTCTCGGCGATGATCTGTCCGTTGGCTAGCGTCACCGTGAAGTCGCGGACCGAACGATAGGGCACATCGTTGCTCTCGACGTCGATCGCTTCGATGCGGACCGGCGTGCCGAACAGCGGATAGGGACCGGTTCGATTGGGATTCGGATTCGCGATCGCGACGCCCGCTCCTGGATCGAGGTCCGGCAGTGGGTCGTACACCCGCGAGAACGATTCGAGCCCGGTCGCGGCATCGACGCCGACGATCTGGAATGGCCGGTTGCTGATCACCGGGATGACGATCGTCCCGCGGCTCTCAGCGAGATAGAAGTGGGCCGCGTAGAGCGCCTTCATCGTGTCCCAGAACAGATCGACGCCTGCCTGCAACCCTTCGATCACGCCCCACACGACGTTCGCGCCAGGGACGTCGAACGCAACTGCCGTGTAAGTACCGCTCCGATTGATGCCGAGGAGATGGTCGCGTACCTCGCTACCGGTTTCGGCAGCCATCGCGGTGATCCGCCTTGCGGCGTTGCCCGGCAACCCGGGGGCGCCGGTAACGAGATGACCACTCTCGACGCGAAGGAGATCAACCGCCATGATTCGCGGTCCGCGGATCGACGCGCCGAGGTAGCCGGCGAACCAGGTGACGCCCTCGACGTTCAAGCCTGGTGGAATCGGAAATGCGACGTCGAAACGCCGGCGAGCGATTCCTTCGAACGTGACCTCGATGGATGCCGCATGACGAAGCTCGCTGTCGAAGTCCGGAACACCTGCGAACCGGTCCAGGTTCACCTGCGTGATCGTCACCGGAGTCACCTCGTCAAACGCGCCAGCAGGAACCGTGACGCGAACCCCGTCGGCGGTGGTGAACGTCGTCATCTCGTTCGGGCGCGCGACGAACGTCCTCCCATCCTCGCTCACGAACGGCGTGAGCGGGATGATGGCTGCGAGGGCGCCGGACTGATTGAGGACGCGGAGGTCGATGGTGTCGGTGAGGTGGACGCGCTCGTTGATCGCGGCCGTGAAGGAGCCGTCGGTGGCGGCGGTGGCCTGGGGGGCGGTGGCGAAGGCGCGGTCGCGGCGCGTGGGGAGGGCGAGCCAGTTGGCCGGAAGGGCGCCGGGGGCGCCGAGGACTTTGCTGTGGCCGTTGGCGTCGGGGATCGTGATGCGGATCTTCGTCGCGTCGATTTCGGTGCTGGTGAGTTTGGTGATGGTTGTGAAGGCGAAGGTGTGGGGGGTGCCTAACGGGGCGCCGGTGGTAGAGCGGGTGGTTGCGCCTACTGTGACGAGGTAGCGGGTGTTGGGATCGAGGTGGGTGCCTGGGGCTGGGGTCCAGGTCATTACGGGGCCGGCGGTTGTGAGCGTACCGGCGAGGGCCGAATTGAGAATTGAGAATTGAGAATTGAGAATGGTCAGGCTGGCCGTGGCCGGGTCGATGTTTTTGTCGAAGGTGATCTGGATGGTGGTGCCGAGGGGGACTTCGGTGGCGTTGGCGGCTGGGAGGGTCGAGAGGACTTTGGGCGGCTGGGCGATGATGGGGAGGTCGCCTACGTTGACGGTGTCGCCTTTGGCTGCGGCGGTCGGGTGGGTGTAGGGGGCGCCGTCGCCGCTTCCGGTGGTGCGCGGGACGAGGGTGAAGGTGGTCGCGAGGACCGGGAGGGCGAAGATGCGGGTGTTGCGCGCGATGTCGCCGGTGCCGAGGGAGTTGGCCGCGATGCGGGCGCCGGGGAGGGTGGTGCCGGTGGCGAAGGCGATCGGCTGTTGCGCGGCGAGGACGAGGTAGGTGCCTTCGCGGATGATGCCGTCGATGGGGAGGATGGCGCGGTCGATGGGAGCGGTCAGGAGGGCCGAGGGCTGAGGACCGAGGGCCGAGGGGGTCATGAGGGCGGCGAGGCGGTAGATGGTGCCGTGTGGCGTGTCGTGGAGGACTTCGACGAGGATGTACTGTCCGGCCTGCGTGCCGGTCGCCGGGACTCTGGCGGTGGCCGGGCGGGTGAGCTCGACCGCACCTTCGCTTCCCTGCAGGGTCAACGTGAAGCCGCCTAACACGTCGAAGCCGGCGATCTGCGGGAGCGTCGTCACGGTTTCGACGCTGGTGCGGAGCGCCTCGTACGTGGATCCGGCGTCGATGTCGATGGTGACGCTGCCGTCTCCCGGCACGCGTCCGCCTTCGGCGCCAATCATGGTGCCGCGAACGAGCTGTCTCGAATACGGCTGGATGCGGATGTGCTCGAAGCCGACTTCCAGCACGCCCTCGGTCGCCCGCACGCTCGGAGCGAGGTGAAACTGCGCGACGGCGTCGTTCCCTTCGAGATCGCGATAGAGAATCAGATCGGTTGCGAACGGCGGATCGCTGACGCGTGTGCCGTCGGCGAGCCGGAGCTCTTCGTCGATGAAGGCTTCGATCGGTGTGCCCGAGGGGAAGGGGTTGGTGGTGCCGTCGATGATGAGCGTGGCGACGGTGCGACCCGTTGGCAGGATCGTTGGCGGATCGAGGGTGAATGACTTTGCGATCAGCGTCACCGGAGCGTCCGGCGGCTGTACGCTGGCGAGTGCGGCTCCGGTCTGCGGTGGCGGCGGACTCTCGAGGTGCGGTGCGCTGTCGGGGTAGACGAGGGCGTAGGCGCCTTCCTGGACGATGTTGACGAGTCCGTTCGTCACGCTCGGTGCGAGGACGATCCACTCGTCGCGCATCGCGTCGTAGCGGACGGCGGTGAAGGTTCGCGTCGTATGCGGCAGATCAAACAGGAGTTGGGCGCCGGCAAGCGAGTCGCTGCTGGTGACCTCGGCGCTGGCGATTGGTGACCAGCCGAGCGGGAGGAGGCCGGCGAGCGATTGGGCGCTGACGGAGGTGATGTGGGCGGTCGTGCCGGGGGTGGTGGTGAGGGTGACGGGGCGCTTGAGCTGAGCTGTTGATGTTGTGGCTATGGCGAGCGTTAGGAGGAGCGGAATTGAAAATTGAAAATTGAAAATTGAAAATGGGGAGCGGGTCTCGGTGGTTTCTGCCCGGCGCTCGTGGAGGGGTTCCTTCGCCGCGCTTCGCCCCTCACGCACGCCCGCCCGCACCCGGGGCTTCGCCGGCTCAGGATGACAGGCGGTGGAGATGGCGCTCAGTTGCCGCTGATCGAGCCGCGTTCGCCGCGCCAGTGAGTCTGTTGTGAAGTTCCTCATAGACAACGCTCTCTCCTGACTGCTGGCTCTGGGCGCTTTTCGTTCCGTCAATTCCTGCTCGTACTCTTCGCTCTGCAGCGGTTGTTCGCGTTTGAAAGCGGCGGCTGGGCCGCCGCACTCCAGAGCGCTTCGCGCGACGTCATCGGGCCGCTTCATGGCTTTTTCTCCAGGCGGATGTCGATGGGGGTGTGGGCGGTGCCGGGGGCGACGATGACCTGGCGGGTGACGGTGGTGTAGCCGTCGAGGGAGGCGCGGATGGTGTGGGCTCCCTCGCCGACGCGCGCGAGGTAGCGGCCGCGGGCGTCCGTGGAGGACGAATTGAGAATTGAGAATTGAGAATTGAGAATTGCTACCGTCGCTCCCTGGAGGGGGCGGCCGGTTTCGGAGTCGAAGACTTCGCCTGCGATGAGTGCCTGGCCGTCGCCCGGCTGCGGGTCGTCATCGCCTGTCACCGAGAAGAGTTGCGTGTGGACGAAGGCGAGCGGACGGTTCTGGAGGTCTCGAATCGTCGTGTCGACCGTCAGGGTGAAGGTGCTCGCGCGGAGGTCTTCCGCGGGGAGGATCGTGACAGCGGATGCAGATGTCTGTGCGCCTAACATGACCCCTATCGCACTGTTGTCGCTGTGCCGCAGCGTGAAGGACGACGCCAGCGGTGGCTGGATGTCACGCGAGAAGAGGATCGTGAGCTCGTTGGTCGAACGGTTGAACGTCGCCTGCGTGACACGAGGCCCGGCGCAGTCGACGTCGATCACCAGTTCGGCCGCCGGCGAGAGCGTGCCGTCGCTTCCGGTCGCGCGCACCCGTATGACGTGGAAGCCCTGCTGGCCCGAAAGCGGAAGCTGGTACGCGAACGCACCGGCTGATGACGCGGTGGTCGTGACGAAGATGGTGCCGTAGTCGATCCGGACACGTGCGCCGGGAGTCGTCGTGCCGGTGACGTCGAGCAGGTTGCCGCAGAAGGGGCCCGACGCCGTCGTGATCAGAGGGGCAGTCGCGGGAGCGGTCGTGGCGATCGTGAACGCGCTCGCGACACTGGTCGCGAGCGGCTGCCCCGCCAGGTCCTTCGCGGCCGTGCTGATGCGGATCGTGTAGCGCTCGCCCGGCGTAAGCGTCGCGGCCGGAGCGAACGTCAGCACGTCATGATCGAGATAAAGCGTCCCGTTCACCGCGCTGCCGCCGGCGTTCTCGAGACGGAATGCCTCCCCTATCGAAGCCCGTTCCATCGGTGCGGAAAAGAGCACGAGGATCAGCACGCCGGGATCGACCTCGTACGCCTCCGCCGCCGGGAACGTCTCGGTCGCGCGCGGCGCTTCGCTCAGCCGATAGACGCGGAGCGTGTCGAACGCGCCGTTGCCTCCGGGCTCGGTCAGGCGGGCGGTGAGGGGGAGGGCCGAGGGGAGAGGGCCGAGGGCCGCGGGGAAGGCGGCCGTTGCCGAGAAGGTCGGAGGCGTTAGGGCTGCGGGCGTGCTGTTGACGTCTACGGTCGAGCCGTCTGCCGCGGTGAAGGAACCGCTGACGGTCAGTGTCTCGGAAGAGAAGTAGTGATTGTCGGCGGGGCTGTCGATCGCGAGTGACGGCAGCGAGGGATCCGAGCGGAGGGTCACGGAGGCGGTGGCAAGACGTCCCAGGCGGTCGCGGCCGGTGATCTCAATGGTGTTGTCGCCGGACTGCAGGGTCAGGCTCGGGACGGTGAAGCGGCCGGTCGTGTCGCTCCAGATCGACGGCTGGACAGCACCGGCGAGCCCGGTGATCGCGAGCGAGGAGGGATCGATCCCGCGCCAGGTCCCACTCACGTCGATCGACGACGAGCCGGTGATCGATTCCGCAATCGGTGACGTGATGGTGAGCGACGGCAGGTCCTTGAGGTAGAGCACGCGCCGTGAAGCCGACGCCGTGCGGCCTGCGGCGTTGCGCACCGTTGCGACGATGACATTGAGGCCGTTCTGCAGACGAACTTCCTGGACGCTCCAGTTCGAACCGGTGATCGTCGCCGGCTTGCCATTGACCTGGACGGTCGCCTCCGTCGCTGTGTCGGCGACCGTGCCGGTGACGGTGATCGTCCCATCCCAGGTTGCGTGTGCTTCGCTCGGTGAGGTGATCGTGATGGTCGGATCGGTCGTGGCGCGATGAAGGGTGATCGTCACCGGCTCGCCAACTGGCGTCCCGTCAGCATCCGTGCAGACGATCGCAATCGTGTTAGGCCCTTCCTGCGGCAGCTCGACCGTCGCGCGGAAAGAGCCGCCCGACACGATCGCAGCCGTGCCGTTGATCTTCACTCCCGCGGCACCACCGGAACGTCCGGTGAGCTCGACGCGTTGCGCCCCGATCAAGGAGCCGTCGGGCGGATCGAAACCGCCGAGACTGCAGCCGCTCTCGCCGGCGGTTCCAATGAAGAACGTTCGCTCGAGACGCGCTTCGTTTCCGGCGAGGTCGCGTGCGGTGATCACCGCGGTGTGCCCGCCGAACGCCGTCACGACCGCCGGCGAGGTGACGAACACACCATCAATTGACAGCACGTAATCGATCGGCTCGCTCTCGATAGGGGCAGGCTCGATCGCCTCCCCGGAGATCACGGCCTCGGTTGCGAAGCGAGTGCCGTCCGACAGAGGCTCCCCGGAGGCGAGAAGGCGAACGCGAGGCGGCGTGAAGTCGGCGGTCACGGAGAGAGTCAGGGCCGAGGGGTTAGGGTCGAGGGCCGAGGGGACCGTCGCGAGGACCTGGATATTGTTAGGCCCTTCGGTGAGTGAGAGGGCGGACAGGCGGAAGTGGCCGGCGGGGTCGACCGGGGTGCTCTGCCCGTTGACGGTCACGCTCGCGCCGCTGCGGAGGACGCGTCCGGTGACGTCGATCGTCTTCCGGTTGGTGAGATACGAATCGGGCGGGAAGGTGACGATCAGCGCCGGACCGGGTGATCCGCGATGGACAGTCACGCTCGCGCTCGCGCTGTTGCCGACCGTATCGCGTGCAACGACGGCGATCGTGTTCTCACCCTGGTCGAGCACGACGCTCGCGGTCCAGTCGTTGCCACCCTTCGTGGCAGCGACTCCGTTTGCGCTCACCGCGGCGGCGTCGCCTGCGATGACGCGAACATCGACAGAATCGCTCTCGATCGTCGCTCCGTCGACCGGCGCCACGATCTGCACGGCGGGCGGGGTCCGGTCGATGGCGAACTGGCGCGTCACCTCGGAGGTCTGCCCGTACTGTGCGTCCGTCGCCGTGACAATCAGGGTGTGCGACCCTTCACCCTCGACGCGCGTGCCGGAGACGAACGTCGCTCCGTTGAGGCGCGCCGTGAATGTGATCCCCTCGTCGAAGACGCGGATGCGCGGCTCGACCGCGCGCGTGTAGACGCGTCCCTCGACGAGCGGCTCGCCGTTCTCGGTGATCTCGATCTGCGGTGCATTCGTCCGAATCCCGATGGTGTAGGTCGTCCGTGTGGTATGGCCGGCGCGATCGACCAGTTCGAGCGTTCGCTCGTTCGTGCCATCGGCGAGGTTGAGACCAGTCAGCGTGAAGGTACCGGCTGTGACTGGGGCCGAGGTCCCGGTCTCGATGACGCGAACCTCGGTTGCGTCGGCATCAGCGGTACCGGTGACGCTCCCGGGGATCTGTGAGACCTTCGCACCGCTTGCAGGATCGAACGTCAGGAACTGCGGCGGCGTGAGGTCGATCGTGAAGGTATGTTCGCGAACGCTCTCATTGCCGGCGCAGTCGGTCGCGACAACGCGGATCGTGTGCTCCCCTTCCGCCGCGATCTCAGAGCCTGAAGTGAACGTCGCGCCGCCTAACGTGGTCACGGGCGAGACATTCGGGTCGGTATCGGAGACGCGGACGAATGGTGCGACCGCGCGCGGCAGGATCGTCGCGGAGAAGTTCGCGCCGCTCTCTATGATCTCGATCGAAGGGGGCGTGCGATCGACGGTGAACGACGCCTGGCGCGTTGCTCGGTGGCCGAGGGTGTCGAATGCTTCCACGGTGATCGTCTTGCGACCCTCGGCGCCGATCTCTATCGTCGCAGTCCAGGAGTCTCCCGCGACCGTTGCCGCGACCTCGAGATCGCCAAGACGGACAACGACGCGATCGAGATGCGGATCGGAGACCGTTCCGGAGAGCGTCAGCGATTCGGCGCTCGTGCAGGAAGTAACCGAGGCGAGACTCAGCTCGGGCGCACGGGTATCGAGATGCACCGTGAGACTCGCACTGCCGGCATTGCCCGCCACATCCGTCGCCGTAGCCGTGATGACGTTTTCGCCCTCGAGAAGTGCGATCGTCGCCGAGAAGGTTCCGCCATCGATCGCGGCATCCAAGCCGTTGACACGGACAGCCTGGCCATTCGTCGTTCCTGACACAGTGATCTCGCGTGTCGTGACGACCTGCCCGTTCGCAGGTGCCGTGATGGTGACGGTCGGCGCGGTCGTGATGATGAGAAAGGCGATTGGTCCGGCGATCGTCTCGTTCCCGGCCGCGTCGGTGGCGCGAACGACGACCTCGTGATTCCCTTCGATGGCGAAGGGAGCACCGAGCAGATACGGCTGGCCATCGATCATCGCGGAAGCGGAGGTCTGGGTCAGATCGATGATTCCGGCGGTGATCACGACGGCGCGATTGAACGCAGAGCCCGCGACGAGCGGCACATCGGACTCGCGGATCGTGACGACGGGCGGGGTCGCATCGATCGTGAATCGAAGCGTTCTCTCGGTGCGATTCCCGGAGGAGTCGGTGGCGCTCGCCACGAGCGTGTAAGCACCGTCCGCCGTGATCGGCGTACCGGAGGTGAAAGGAAGACCGTTGAGCGTCGCGCTGATTACCGGGTTCGAATCCGAGTCGTCCGTCGCAGTGATGACGGGTGTCACCGGCGCGTTGAAGATCGATTCGTCTTCGATCGGAATGCCGCCGCTCACGATCTCGAGCAGCGGGGGCTCATCTTCGACGCCTCCGGCGATCGGGACGGCGGGAGCGAACACGCTGCCGCCGCATCCGGTCGTGATCGTCACGGCGGACGTCGAGCCGGCGGGGACCTGCGGCAGCCCGATGGAGATCAACGTCGAGGCGCGCCATTCGACCGACGTCGCCGAGGTCCCGTCGACGACGACAGTCGTGGCGCCGGGAACGAAACCGGTTCCGAAGAGGAGGAGACGGTCGCCATCCGCGTAGGCGGCGGTGACTCGCGTCTCCGGGCAGAGGACGCGGATCGCGTAGTTCTTCGAATCGGCGATGTACGCGGCACCGGCGATCGTGATTCCTGTCGGCTCTTTGACGATCGCCGTCAGCGGCGCGCCGTCGCGGTGGTCGTCCTGGGTGGTACCGGCAACGCGCGTGACGGTCCCGCCGATGAGGTCGATTCCGCGGATCAGACTGTTCTCGGTATCGGCGACGAGAAGACCGCCCATACCATCGAAAGCAATTCCCGCCGGCTCGCTGAAGCGGGCCGCCGTGAGCGATCCGTTGCTCGAGCCGGAGTTGCCCGCGCTGCCGGCAAGCGTCGACACCGTGCCGTTCTCGATCTTCCGAATGATCTGGTTCCCGGTGTCACCGACGTAGATCGTGCTCCCGACGACAGTGAGCGCTTCCGGCTCACTGAACCGCGCGCTCGTTGCGGCCCCGTTCGTCGCGCCCTGGCTTCCGGTACCGGCCACTGTCGTAACGACGCCGACCGGCGTAATTCGGCGGATCCTGTGATTTCCGGTGTCGGCGACGTAGATGATGCCGTCCACATCGGTGGCGATCCCGTAGGGCTCCTTGAAGCGCGCGGCCGACCCGGTTCCATTCGAGCTTCCGGAGCTCGTCGATCCGGCGAGCGTGGTCACGACACCGCCTAACGTTACCCTGCGAATCATGTTGTTGCCGGTATCAGCGACATATAGGACTTGCGTCGTCGCATCCCAGGCGATACCACGCGGCTCCTTGAAGCGCGCTGACGATCCGGTGCCATTGGATGAACCGGAGTTCGTGCTGCCGGCAATCGTCGTCACGGCGCCGCCGGGTCCGACGGCACGGATGCGATGGTTGAAGGTATCGGCGACGTAGACGATGCCGGTCGCCGGGTCAACGGTCGCCGCGTAGGGCTCCTTGAAGATGCTGTCACCTGTATTCGGGCCGCCGGCGAGAGTGCCGAGGCGTATCCATGTGGGACGTGAGGCTAGAGTGAACGGAAGCTCGGCGAGCGTCGTCGTGTCGCGCGTGATGCGGACGGTTCCCGTGATGGCATTGAATGGAACGACGAGCTCGATGAGACCGTTCTTGCGGCTGATGATCGTCGCAGGTGTTACTCCGTTCTGCGCGGTGAAGGAGATCGTGATTGCGTCGTCCTCCAGATCGCTCCCGGTCACGAGCATCCGGGCACCCGCTGGCGTACTCGCCGGCACCAGCTCGCGCACGCTCTGTGCGAGCAGCGTGAACGGAGCACAGAGGAGCAGCAGCGCTGCGAGTCGGAGAGACATCATGATGATTCCTTTGTGCAGGAAAGCTCGAGCAGAACGGACACTGGCGGGAAGAATCGGAAGCGTGCGATCATTGGAATCGACATGAGAGTCACTGGCCGGGTTGTCAACGGGCGCATTGAGATCGAAAAAGACACGATCCTGCCCGAGGGAGAGACGGTCACCGTTTTCGTCGGTGACGACGCCGTGCTCCCGCTCACCGAGGTAGAAGAAGAGGAGCTCTGGCAATCTGACCAGGCAGCCGAGCGCGGAGACTTCGTTACCAGCGACGAGTTGTTCGACGAAATCCGCTCGATCCGCGAAGAACGGTGAAGCGCTTCGAGATCGAAGTTTCCGGCCCGGCGCGACGCCAGGTCCTCTCGGCGTTGCGCTGGTGGCTCGACAATCGCTCCTCTGCGTCGAATCTCCTCGCTGAAGAAGTACGCAAGGCTCTCGACCTCATCGCCGAGCGACCAGGCGTCGGTCATCATGTGCCGAGTCGGCGGCTGCGTGACGTGCGATGTCACTCGATAGGCAGGAGTGGATACAGCATCTACTATCGCGTACTCACCGAGCGTGTTCGCGTTCTTTCCCTCTGGCATGAGAGTCGCGGCCGCAAGCCGCGCTTCTGACTCCACCGCAAGACGAGCGCCCATCAGTCGACAAACCACCACGGCCTCGTGATCGTCGAGTTGCGCCATCAAAGCCGTAGCGCGCAACGCACCGGCTGAGCGCATATCTTCAATTCCCTTCATCGATTGCAATTCCTCTGTCTTAGGCGGACCCATTCGCTTCACGCAGTACAGGAGCGGCGCTCCTGCACTTATGCAGCGGATCGATTCAGGATGGGTTCAGGGACGATCGGGCGGCGTCACGCCACTCACGGGAACCTCGGGAGCGGCTGGCTCCTCGGGCTCCTCGACGATCGAATGCGACGTGATGGGCCGGCTGAGCGGCATCAGAGTCGGCTGCTGGCCCCAGACCTGGACCTCGCTCAGGTGAAGGAAGTTCGTTCCGGTGAGCTGAACGCGGACATAGCGGCCCTTGCGATCGACGGGCAACTGGGAAGCAGAGGGGACCGTCGCGTAGTAGAACGCCGAAACGTCCTGCTGTGCGAGCGTCGAGGTCACCGTCGTCGAGGCGAACGGCTCGTCGGAGACGAAGAGGTAGAAGTTCGCGAGTCGCTCGGGACCGGTATCGGCGCGCTTATTCAGCATAACGCTGGAAATCGACTGAACGCTGCCGAGATCAGCCTGCCACCATGCCTCGGCCTGGCTGTTGGTGCTCTGGTAGTTGGTGCCGACGAGACCATCGAGCGCCTGTCGCGCTTCGACGGCCGTGCTGGCGTTCGACGATTGCGTTGCGGTTCCGCCGATCGCGAGGTTTGCTCTCGCGACGGTTGCGGGAGCCCAGACTTCGACTTCGCGCATGTGGAGGAAGTTGGTTCCTTCGAGCTGGACGCGGACGTAGCGAGCCGTCCTGTGGACGGCGAATCCGACGGAAGCACCAAACTGATTGCTGCCCAGGGGGAACATGGCCTGGCCGTTGTGCCGCAAGGCGACCACACCGGGCTGCATGCGCGCCGTAGTCAGGTTCGTCGATGCGATCGGCTGATCCGACAGCAAAACCCAGAAGTTCGACAGCCGGTCGCTGCAGCAGTCCGCCCGGTTATAAATCCAGATCATCTCAATCGGATACGAAGCTCCGAGATCGACCTGCCACCACGCCTGCGCATTCGATTCGGTTGTCGCGAACGAGAGGAAATCACCGTCGACCGTATTCGCCGCGGCATTTGCCTGATTGTTCTGATACAGCGACGACTGCGTGGCGGACTTCCCCTTCGCGACATTGACACGGGGAATCCTGCCCGCACGGTCGAACCACGCCTGCCCATCGTAGATGCCCAACGACATACCCCTCAGATTCTGGTTGACCATGTTCACCGGGAGGGCCGGCACTTCGAGCCTCACCCACTTGCCGAGCTCCGGCAGGGGGCCGACGCGGTACCGGTCAGCGGCGCCGTTCGTTCCCCACGAGGAGAGATCGTCTCCCCAGTAGGCGCGGTGCGACCAGGAGGTTCCGTCGTGCCACTGGAGCATTACCATCCTGGGCGGATTGCAAGGATCGAGGTACACGTAGGTGAACAGGACATCCGCGCGCCCCACAGGGACTATGTCGGAGGCGTTCGTGAACGAATGCTCGTGGAATCCGCTCCGTAGCGTTTCGACATGCGATCGAACACCACTCGCCGCCTGGCCCTCGTCCCAACTCCAGGCACTCGTGATTCCGCCCGCCACTGATCCGACTGCACCCGCTGGCAGCTCATCATCGAACCAGACGATCTCGTTCGGGTTGAACTCCGGTGCCGCCGCGGGACCAATCGCGCACGCTCTGGTGCCGATCGCATCGAACCAGACCTCGCCGTCCAAGGCGCGAATCGAGAGGTCGGTGATCGAAACCGCCGACGTGATCCCGAGGGAGCGCGCCAGCACTTCGAGTCGCACCCACTCGCCACCGACCGGTATCGTTCCCATGTTGCGATGCGGCGTCGTCACCTCGATGCGGCCTTCGCCCCAGGAAGCGCGATACTCGGCCGATCCCGCTTTCCAACCGAGGAGAATCTGCCGTGGCGGATTGCATGGATTCACGAGCGCATAGACAACCAGGCGATCGTTGGGGCCCACACTCATCGCCGTTCCGCCGGTGAATCCGAAGAGTCGCACCCCCGACTCCGATCCGGAGAGATGGATTGCCAACGACCCCAATGCACTTCGGCTCGCGTCGAGCTCGGCCGAACCGACGAGCGGAGTCGCGCCCGACGGCAGCGCGTCGTCGACCCAGGTCTGACCGAGATCGATCCCATCGGGCTGCGGCACGAACCCGAGCTCGGCGCAGGGACTGAGAGTGACCGATGCCGCATGCGTCGCACCGTACGTCGCACGAATCGACACCTCGCTCGCTACCACGACCCCCCTGGTCCTGACGGTGAAGACGGCGGTCGTCGTCCCCTCGGGAACGACGATCACGTCGGGAACGTCAGCAAGCCGTGTGTCCGAGCTGCCGAGCACGACAACCGCGCCGCCTGGCGGAGCCGGAGCGCCGAGCGTGACCGTCGCGTTAAGACTCGCTCCACCCTCGACCGAGGAGGCATCGAGAGCGAGCTGCGTGAGGACGCTCTCACCGGCGAGCAGCGTCAGCGAGGCAGACGCCGATGTCGCTTCATACGAAGCGGAGATCGTTGAAACCGTGTTCGCTGACACACTCGTCGTCGACACGACGAACTCCGCGGAGCTCGAGGCCGCCGGGATCGTCACCGACGCCGGAACGCTCGCATGCGGACTCGAGCTCGAGAGCACCACGGTCGTCGGATGCAGGGCCGGGTAGACCAGACGCACCGTTCCGAGGACGCTCGTGCCGCCGGTCACCTGCGCCGGCTGAAGGCCGACGAATGCAACGGCGCTCGTGCTTCCGAGTTCACCGTTCACACCAATCGTAATGCTCCGCGCTTGCAGACCCGCAAACGAATCGGTCGCGTAGAGATGGAACGTATCTCCGGGGATGCCCTGGACCGTGATACGGAACGACCCGTCCGCGGCTGCATTCGCGGTGAAGGTGGTGGACGTTCGGTTGTTCGTGGCGGTGAGGACGATCGGTGCGTGCAGATCGGCGACCGCGCCCGCTGGACCGACGACGAAGAAGCCGTCGGGGCGGCTCTCGGCGACGATCTGATCGCGCTTATCGTGAGGGAAGGCGGGCGCGTCGTTGATCGTGATGGTCGAGGGAGAGTCCTTGTCGATCGTCGCGCGGAGATCGTCGAGAAGCAGTAGCTTTGCGTTGCCCAGCGTCAATTTGTCGAAGAGATAAACCCCGCGCCAGTCGTCGCCAACCTGCACATTGATTGCGCTCTCGCCGGCATTTAGCGCAAGAGTGAGGCTGGTCCCGCTGATCGACTCGATCCGCCAGGTCCCGCGCAGCACCCCCTCGGGTGAGAAGATGTCGATCCAATGTCCGGCAAAGTAGGGCGCGAACGCCACGGTCCTATCGGTGGTGATAAGCGTGCCATCACTGCTCTCGACGCGCCCGCGGCCAAGTGAGGGCAGGACTGTCTCCCGACCGTTGATACCGGTGGAGTCGATTTGAACTTCCCCATGGACTGCTTGAGGCCCGAGGACGTAGACAGAGCCAGCACCGCCGTGCGTGGTGCGACCGGTGGCAGGCCCCGCCCGCAGGACCGGGAGCGTGCTCGTCGGGTCGGTGTAATTGATCGAGATCGCACCACCGCCGCCGCCACCTGCCGTCGGACAGCACTGGATCGAAACATTCGTGCCTTTTGCCTCGATCGTCCCTCCGCCACTGATTCTGTCCGTTTTAATCCACACCGAACCTCCTGCGCCGGTGCTGTTCGAACTGGCGCCACTATTCGAGCGAATCACTCCGTCGATTACTACGGTTCGTGCCGTGACCTTCACCACTCCACCACCCGCGCTCCCAGTACCGCCCCCACCACCACCCGCTTCCTGCGGCCGGTACACGCTTCCGAATGTCGCTTCGCCGGACGCGGCTCCACCCCGACCGATGTGGCTTCCTCCGACTCCCGCGCCAGCAGCCGATGCGCCGAGGTACGTGGTACCACTACCAAAACCACGCCCCGTCACATCGATTGCTGAGCCGGCATCGATCCTCACCTCGTCTTCGACGTCGATCGTCAGCCGCGCGCCTGCAATGTGTGTGAGAAGCGAGTTACCTGTAACCAGCAGGTTCGTTGTGGCAATCTGCTCATGCTCGACCGTTCCGCCGACGATCTTTTCCGTCTGCGTTCGTACCGGATCGCTACTCTCGAGACGTGCTCCTCGCAGCGCCAGAGTGTCGAAAAGGTAGATTCCCTGCCATCTGTCTCCTGGGACGAGGTTTATATTTTCACCGTCGCCATGTTCTAAAGTGACTACCTTGCCGTTCTCTGGGACTGTCGCCACCCGCCATCTTCCCTTCAGGCTTCCGGCGGCATCCGTGATCTCCACCCAATGGCCGACGAAGTATCCAGGAACATTGCTGCTCCGATCCGTCATTAATGTGGAGTCACTCGTGCCCAGCTCTGCGACCCCTTTCCCCAGCGACGGTAATCGCGTCGCATTTCGCGGAGCCGATCCATCATCGATCGTCAGATCACCATACGTCGAGTGTGGTCCTGATGTGTAGATCGTTCCAGCGGCTCCATGGGACGTTCTCCCCGATGCCCCCAGTGCCCGCAGCACCGGGAGAGTGCTCGTCGGGTCGGTGTAGTTGATCGAGATCGCACCACCGCCGCCACCACCTGCCGTCGGACAGCAGACGATCGGGACGTTCGTGCCGCTTGCCTCGATCGTGCCTCCGCCGCTGATCCTGTCCGTTGTGATCCACACCGAGCCTCCTGCGCCGGTGCCGCCCGAGCTGGAGCCACTATTAGAGCGAATCACTCCGTCAACCACTACGGTTCGCGCCGTGACCTTCACCACTCCACCACCCGCGCTGCCACCACCGGCCCCACCACCCGCTTCCTGCGGCCGGTACACGCTGCCGAATGTCGGTTCGCCGGACGCGGCTCCACCCCGGCCGAGGTGGCTCCCTCCGACTCCCGATCCAGCAGGCGATGCTCCCAGGTACGTGGCACCATTACCAAAACCACGTCCCGTTACATCCACAACTCCACCGCACGCGACGGCCATACCGCGTGTCGTCGTCACATTCAGCACCTCCAGACTCGGCGTCGTGATGCTTCCACCCAGCACCATTAACCGGTCAAAGGTATGTGCCCCACTGACGGTGACGGTTCCGCCTTGAATGAGGACGGTCTGGTTCTCGTAGGTAGTCGTCGCGGAACCGATCGTCGTATTCGCTGTGATCGGAGCCACGGTCGGGATGGCGGCTGTGAAAGAGGTGATGAGATCCGACGTGGCATCGCCTGCGCTCTTTGCAATCACGCGAACGCGATAGAGGGTGTCATCGGCGGCGTTGGATGGAATCGCAAACGTCGCCTGATACTGATTGTTGCCGATGGATGCGACGGTCAGCGGCGTGTCGTCGCCTACTAGGGTCATGGTCACGCTTTCTACCGGAGCCGTCGGCTGGCCGGGCGGCGGTATGGCGGGCACCGCATTGACCCGCAGGGTCACCGTCCAACCCGGTGGGTACATCGCGCCCGGCGACGAGCAGGCCCACGAAAGTTTCGGTGCGTTCTCGTCGATCACCGGGCGGATGGTCACGCTGATCGCCTGGGACGTCGTGCTATTTGCGGCGTAATCCTTCGCCGTGATGGTCAGCGCCATCGCGATGTCCTGGCCGCCGTCTACCGGCGGCGCCGTGATGTCGGCGCGCCATTCGTTCGTCCCGGTCACACGCTCCAGCGCCACTGCCGTGCCGCTGTCGCTATCGCTGTCGAGTTGGGCAAGGACTTCCTTAACCGCCACTTCGGCATCGGTGGCGATCACGCGAACGGGAATCTTGTCGATGCTCTCGCGATAGGTCGTTCCTGCCGCGGGCGAGGTCACGTTCACCGATGGCGGCGCGTCGTCCGTGACGATAGCGACGGTCTGCGTCGCAGTCGACGGCGCGCGTCCGGCGAACCCGTCACTTACCGCAACGCTGATCGTGACGACCGAACCGCCGGCCGTTTCCGGCGGCACGGGCACGGTGAACTGCGTCGTCGCCGAACTGGCATTGGGAGTCACGGTCGACGTCTTCACCACGACGCCGTCAATCTGCGCCTCGAAGGCGACACTTTTCACTGCCAGGTCGTCCGAGGAGACGACCGTGGCGACGACATCACGTCCCGCGTGAATCGCGAGTCCGGGAGCAATCGTGAAGCTCTCGATGATCGGAGGTGCGTTCTCGACGATCGTCCAGGTGCGTACCGGGAGGTCATAGAATCGTTCCGAACGGTCGGTGACTCGGATGCCGAGTGTCGCCTCACCGGGCACGGTCGACGCGGGCACCGGAAGCGTGACACTGGTCGACGTCGTGGTGAGCGGGTAACTCGTGAATGCCGTCAGGCGTGGTGTCGTCTCCGGCGACCAGTCGAGGCTCACCGCTCCGACACCCGCGGCCGCCGTCACGCTGTAGGTCACACCGAGCGTCGAATCGAGGATCAAGTTGGCACCCTCGGCGGGCGTGGTGTCGATCGTGAGATCGACCGTCTCGTCATGCAGGACAACAGCAGCCGACGGGTCGACCGTCATGGAGGACTTGTCGTCGGCGATCTCACCAACGACGACAGTGTCGTCGAACCGCACGAGTGCCCGCGCACCGACCGTTATGCGATCGAACGTGAGCGTTCCGTTGGATTCCGACAACGGCGTCGGCCGCGTCAGATGCAACGTGGAGTCGAATCGTGTGTCATTCGAGGAGACGGTGAGCTCTCCACGTTCCTGTCCGGGACGGCGAACGTGAATCGTTCCAGCGCCGCCGTCGAGTGCGGTGCGCACTTCCGATCCTCCAGTGTTGCGTCCTCCGCGCGCTTCGAAACTGCCGGGATGGACGACGAGCCGCTCGGTCGCGGCGATTGCGATGCGGCCGCCGCCCGCGCCCCACGACCCGACGTTCGAGCCGTCATCGTCGCCGCCGTTGACGCTGACGAGCGCCGATGGCCCCAGCACGATCTGCTTTGCGTCGAGCCAGATGGAGCCGCCCGAACCGGCCGCCCATCGCGTCGATCCGATACCTGAGCCGCCGTTGGCCAGTACCTGGCCAGCGATCAAGATGCGGGATGGATCATCGACGCTGGTGGTGCCGCGAAGTGCCACGGCGCCGCCTCCTGCGCCGCCGAAACGGCAGCACGTAGGTGCGCCGCCGCCGCCCGACCCGAGATCCTCCGGCTGCGTGATCGAGCCATACGGTGCGTTCGTATTCTTGCCTGAACCGTTACTGCCACCCAGCCCGGCGTACGAGCCTGAGGAGGCGTCATCGGCGCCCCCTGTGGGCGTGTTGCCGAGAGTTAAGCCCCGGACGTCAATGTTCGTCTCTTCCGATGCCGATCCACGTCCGCCGAGATAGCCCTTCTCCGTGACGTCAATTCGGGAGCCGCAGTCTACGTAGGCCACACCACTCGTCGTGATGTCGAGCCGGAACTCGCGCGTGAGGCTCGTCGGCAACGTTTCCACACGCGCCCCATTCAGCACGAGCAGATTCGCCAGAGAAAGCGGTGCCTGCGGGACGAGCACCGCATTGGTGCCGATCAGCGCGATGCTCTTGCCGTTGAAGGACGGAGCCTCGGCCACGGTGATCGCCTTCGGATCGGTGAACGTAAAGTCGACCGGAATCACGTCGAGCGTTACCGGGAGCTCGACCGTGTGCTCCTCGACGGTGTCCTTGACGATGGCGATGATCGTGACCTGTCCCTCGGCAGGAGTGGTGAATGTGTACGTAGCTGAATAGACCGATTCAGCGGGAGGCTCCGATTCGATGACCGTATCGCCAATGTGGAACGTCACCGAGCGGATGTCGGCATCGATCGCCTTGACCCTCAGTTCGAGCGGGAAGTTCACCGCATTCGCCGGAATCGCTCCGCCGTCGATCGGGCAGAGCCAGGTCACGAGGGGAGCGTTAGAATCGTGGACGCCCTTGTAGAGGATCTCGTGCGCCTTCGTTTTTGCGTTGCCTGCGTTGTCCCGTGCCGTCAACACGATCGGGATCTGCGCGTCCTCCGCTTTCGAGCGGACGGTCACGAGCGCGGAGCGATACTTTAGCGTTCCGGGAGAGGGACCAGCCACCGGCGTCTGCGAGGCGACCGCGGCGCCGTCCACCTGAAACGCGACGCTCTGGATTCCGCTCTCGGCATCCGAGACGATCGCCTCGATCGTGAACGTGTTCTTGTCAAAGTACGTCGTCCCTGCCGGCGGCGTCACGGAGATGATCTCCGGTGGATTCTCGTCGGACTCGATGAGAATCGTCGCGGTCGCCGGCTCCGAGACGAGCGTCCGGATGTCCTGCACCGTTGCCGTCACCGTGACGAGTGCACCGGCCTCCGCATCGACCGGCAGGGTGTGGGCGAATCGTGCCTCCGTCCAGGCTCCGCCCGCGGTGCGCGTGAACGCCTTGGTGTAGCTCTTCGTTTCCGTCGAACCTCCGCTCCGCGGCGTGCTGAAGACGGTGGTGACGGTGACGTACGTCCCTTCGTCTTCGAACGTCACGAGCACGGACGCTTCGCGCGACGGGTAGGCGCTCGATGCAACGGGCGTGACAACTACATTCTGCGGCGCTGCGTTAGGCTTGACGGTCCATGTCGCAGTGGTCTTCGGTCCCTGGTTGCCTGAGAGATCGGTCGCCTGCGCGCCGAGGGTGAAGGTCGCTCCGCCGGGAGGAGCGTCGGGCGCGAGAACCTTCGTTCCGAAGGGCGCTGCCGTCACCGTAGTGAGCAGCATTTCGCTGCCATCGGCCGCGACGATGAAGTAGTCGACTTTCTTCACATCCGTCGCGATTGAGCCCCCATTCCCATTCCGCAGGTCGACGGCAATCTGGTACTCGGCCGCCGATACGAGCTCCTCGGAGGACGCCGGTGCCATGAAAACGACATGTGGCGGCGTTTCGTCGAACGAGAAGTAGTGGAACGTCTGAGCGCCGAGCACATTGCCCTGCAGGTCCCGTACGCCCGAGAACGTCACGCGGTAGTACGACTCCGCCTCGATCGGATTGGCATCGTCCGGAGCGATGAAGAGACTCATCTGCGTCTGCGGATCGACGAAGGCGCTGCCAGTGAGCGCGCGCTCGATCGCAGCTCCGGGACCTCCGGGACTGACGAGCTCGAGGAGCTGGAAGACACCATTGCCCCCCGTCTGCCACGAGGTCGCATCAATCGGTTCGTTGAAACGGAACTCGAACGTCGTCGCACGCGGAATCGGGCTCGCCGGTAGAACCTGCATCACGCGCGGCTCGGCGTAATCGGAGGTCGTGAAAGAGAAGCCGAGTGTGCCAGGCAGCCGATGGCCGGTCAGATCGGTGACGTTGCCCTCGACGAGTACACGGTAGAGCGTGTTGCTGCGCAGAGGGAATCCGGACGGCTGCGCGGCGGGAATCATCCGGACCACGAAACGGCCGTCCGCCAGCGATGCCGTGGCGAACGTAAACGCGACCGATCCCGATCCGTCGGCAGCAAACCACTTGAAGTTCGTCGTCGTGATCGTCGAGGCCTTGATCGTCTCGCTGAACGTGATGATGACGCTGGAGTCGGGCGAGACACTCGTCGAGCCATCCAGAGGGACGATCGATTCGAGCCGCGGTGGCGTTGCGTCGAGGCGGACGGTCGCGACTGTCGCCAGCGTATCGGCCGACGTCACGATCTTCGCGAGGCCTCCGCCGACCGTCGAATCGTCCGGGCCGACGAACGTGAGCTGCACGGTCGTCGAGCCGGTCGGTGGAACCGGAATGCCGATGAAGGTGTAGCGGCCGCTTCCATCCGTTCGCACCTCGGATGCAATGCCGCTGAATGTCGCGATGACGCGCGTTCCGACCGATGGCCCGCCCCCCTCCGCTTCGACCAGACCGGTCACTCCGGCGTACGTGCCGAGGGCGATTGTTGCCGTTGCGGGGATGGACTGACGCTGGATCGTCGCTGACGCGGTCCCGCTGAAGCGACCATCGAATGACTGCGCCTGGATTGAGACGCCGCCCAGCCTGAACCCCTGCGCGACGGCGAGTCCCGCGGAGTCTGTGTAAACGTTGACGCTGCGGCCACCGCCGCTGACCGTGACCTTTGCCCCGGAGGCCGGACCGTCTGCCTGCGTCACAGTGACGTGCACGTCCCCGTAAGCAGGCCAGACGTAAGCCACCGGACTCGAGGCGGTCCCCTGTGGATAGGTGCCGTCGATCGTTGCATTGCGCTGCTGACCGCCGATCTCGCTGATCTTGATCTCGAAGGGTGACCCTTCGAAAGCACCTGGGAACTGCAGCGAGCTCCCCTGCAGCAGGCGTTGGTAGTCGCAAGAGCGAACGCCGAGTGAAATCGAGCAGCGCTGGGTTACCTCGACATTCGCCGGAGGCGCCAGAACTCCCGAGTTACCGCCGGTATCGTCCGGCAGGTAAACGCTCAAATGCAGCGGGAAGACAGGCTCGAGCTGGAGCGCGACGGTGCGATGCCAATCGAGAACCGTCAGTTCACGCGTGGCCAAGGCGCGTCGATTCGTCATCGTGTCCTTCGCGCTAAGCGTGAACTGCCCTTCACGCACGCCGTCGAAAAGGAAGAAGCCGTCGATGTCGGTCGTCGATTGCGTCAGGTAACTGGAGGCGGTGAGACGGACGAGCGCGCCGGGGATCGGGCGATCACCATCCGGCGGATCGGTCTGCGTTCCGTCGACCTGCGGATCAGTCAGTGTTCCATCGACCCTCCCCGTGAACTCGAGCTCGAGGCGCGCTGATGACGTCAGGTCGCGCGTGATCGTTACCGTCTCATTCTTGCTCGATTTTCCGAGCGACTTCGAATAGGCCGATACGACGTACGTTCCCACCGGCAACTCGTGCAGTTCGGCGACGCCTGTCGGGCCGGTCGTCGTCGTATCGAACGCCTTGCCGCTCCTGAAGAGTGTGACGTCGGCGTTCGGGACTTCTATGTAGTTTTCATTCGGATCGACGACCGAGACGCTGAGTGATCCGACTCCTCCCCCGCCGACCGCGATCCAGGCGACAGCGATACCACTCTCTTCCGTCAGCGAGCCGGTCCAGTCGCCGCGCAGCTCCTGGTTGCCGGAATCCCAGGCAGTCGCCCGCAGCGCGCCGACGAAGACATTGCTGAGGATGAACTGCCCTGCGATGTCGGAGGTCAGCGGAGAGGTCGAAGTACCGAAGTTGCGGTGCGGGAAATCGAGCTCGCGAAGATAGAACCTGGCAAGCTTCACCGGAGCGTTGTCGGTGAGGTCGGTCGGTGTGTCGTCGGGAACGTTGTTCGCCGGGTTCTGTGGATCGTAGACCTTGTAGTCCTTGTAGACGACATGCCCTTCGACCGAGCCGCGTCTCCTCAGGATCACCGCCATGTTCTCGATCACACCGCCACCCGACGGCGTACTCGCCGTCGAGAAGCCGGCACGGTAAACGTCCGACTGCGTGAGTTGCGCGGTGACGGTGACTTTCACCCCGGACGGCTGGTCGAGGAACTCGAAGCGGCCATCGGCTCCGGTGATGCGCGGTCCGGGGTTGCTGCTGCCGTTGGCGATCGTGACCGTGGCGCCCTGAACCGGCGTCACGCCGTCGATCGCATAGACAGTACCTCTCACGGTCGAGAGGGTGTTGAGCTGAAGCGTGTGGTCGCGTAGGTCGCCGTGATAGCCGACGACACCCTTCGCCGAAGCGTGTCCGTACTGCGGATGTGCACTCGATACCGAGTAACCCGAGAGCGCAGGAACGTTGGTGAAGATTGCGTGATCGGCAACGCCGTTGACCTCCGTCGATCGCGTACGCGTCTTGGTTCCCACGCTCTGCTCCGCCTCGTTCCACTCCAGGTAGGACAGAGTCACCGGCGAGACCAGATCGAACTGCGACCGGACACGTACGCGAACCGTTCCCTGGCCGGGAAGACGCAACGTCAGCGCGGCGATCTGGTCGTTGAAGCTGACCTTCACGGTCCCCTTCGCGTATTGATCGCCATGCGGCCGTGGGTCGGCAACGTCCCCCTCGGGACGCGGTGACGACGGTACCGCCCAGATCACATGGGTCGTGCCGACCGGAACATCCGGCAGCTCGTAGACGCCGGCGGCGATCTCGCTCAGCGTGGTCACCGGAAAGCCCGGCACGATCACGCGATAGGCGGTAACCGGCTGTCCGCTGGCGCTGAGGACGTTGACGCGGATCTTTCCGCGTCCCGTGTCCGACGCGTTGATGAAGATCGACATCGTATTGGCCGCCGAACCCGACAGAGTGGGAACCACAACCTTCTTCGCACGCTGCGTCGCCGGGTCGTACGCCGTGATCCCCTTTCCACTGAAGGAGAGCGGGACATCGTCATAGACGAAACGCCCCTCCACATCCGCGGTGACGATACGAAGGTTGTCGATTTTGACCAGCGCGCCCGACACGGGTTCGTAGGCGCCGGGCTGCAGCGACTTCTCCCGCAGCACCTGCCCCGTCAGAGTCACCAGTTCCTGTTGCGCCGAAACCACCGAAAGAATGATGTCGATCTGCTTCAGCTCATCGGCTTTCAGGTCGAAGTCGACCGCCGACTCCCGTGAGATCGACCATTCCGCCGCGAGCAACGTTACGAATCCCGCCGGAATGCTTTCGAAATCAAACCGTCCCTCGGCGTCGGTGTACGCGTCGGTCAGTCCGTAGCCCTGACTGTAGACACCGACGCGCGCTCCCGGAACGGCGGCGTTCGTGTCCGCACGGCGGACCACGCCGCGGACACGGCCCGTGCCTGGGAACGGCTGGCGATAGATCGAAAGGTTCTTCGTCACGAGCTGTCCCGCCGTAGCGATCTCACCGGCCGCGTAGGCGACGTTCCCCGATGCGTCTTTCGCGCTGAACGTGAGAGGACCAACCGGGAGGTCGTCGACGCGATAGAACCCGCCGGAGTCGGTGACCGTACGCCGGAACTGGTCGAACATCGTGCTGCCGATCACGATGCTGGCGCCGGCGACGACGCTCCCGTCGTCGTACCGTACATAGCCCTCGGCCGCGCCGCGGCCGAGGTATTGAAGACTGACGATGTGAACCCGTCCGGGCAGACGGACGCTCCCCTCGAGAGAGGTTTTTCCGTGCGCTGTCGAGAGCGCCTCGAGCAGATACGCACCCGACCAGTTGGCGGCCGGTTCGCGACGGACGTACTCGAATAGGAACGCTCCATCGCTCCGCGTCGTGTCGAACTGCGGTGTTCCTCGCGCCTCGAACGAGTCACGCGGAGTGAACTGACGCAGGACGACGTCGGCACCTGCAATCGGCGAGTTGTCACCCTTGAGGACGTGGCCGTAGAGGACACCGGCCGGGCTGTCGTTGTCGATCGTCGGCGCTACGGCCGGGAATGACACCTGAAGCGACGTAGTCGGATCGATCAGCGAATCAGTCGTAATCGAGTACCCCGCGTTGACAGAGAGCGCATGGTCAAAGCTCAGGTTGACAGTACGTCCGTCTTCCTGCAGCGCAGCGGCGAAGATTGGCCGCGGACCGCTGTAGACGATGCCGTCGCGATTGAAATCGATCGCACCGCTGAAGCGTGTTGCCGCATCGACACCATCGGGAATTGCGACAGGGCGGTTGAACAGAACCGACACCTTGTGCCCGGCTTCGTCGAGATGCAGATCCTGTCTCGCACCCGCGATGAGGAGTGCCGAGGGCTCCACCGTCGTGATCGCTCCGACGGCGGCAATGCCGCCGTTGGTGAACAGCGCGTTCAGCGCGTCTGCGCCGCGCGTGAGCGTCACTGTGATTCGTTCGCCGGCCTGCCCGTTGATTTCGAATCGCGCACGACGAAGAACGCCGTCGGCAACTCCCGGATAGATCAACTCCAAAGCGAACGAGCCGGTTGAAGCGGGAGTCACCACGACATCGAGGTCTTCGCTCCAGCGTCCTGCGAATGCGATCTCCCCCTGCTCACCGCCGCCGTTGAATCGTGAGAGGTCGGAAAACGGCAGGTCGCGCACCCATCCGGTCGACGCCTCATTCGGCACGTCGGCGCGCCGTCCCGTCGTCCGTCCAGTTAGTGAGACTGCGAAGGGACGATCGCCAGTCGCCGGACCATGCGCGAGGGCGAGGAGATACCCGTTCCGATGAGCGGTTGCAGCTGCGAACGAGTCGACAAACCCCTGCATCGTTGCGCTGCCGACAAGGCCCGTCCGCTCGAGCTCGCGCGCGATCGAGGCACCCGCGATACGACCGCTCGTCTCGCCGCGGCGGAGTTGGTCCCACTCGCGCAGCTCATAGCCCGCATTGCCGAGAAGATCGAGCGCCAGATGCGAGATCGAATCGCGCGTCTCGCCGGGATCGTCGTCGGTGATGAAGATCCGCTGTCCGGCGCGTGCGATGTCGACCGCGCGGGTGAAGACATCGGTTCTGATGACGCGTGGAAATTTCGCGGTCATCTGATTCACCGGTGCGGTCGCCAGGCTGTAGCCGAGGCCGAGGAGCTGGAGGTTTGCGGAAACAACCTCGGGCTGGATGAACTGTGCGTAGTGCGGGAGGATCAGGGTCGCCGGAGAGAGAGGAATCCCGCTCTCGCTGACTCCCATGTGGAGCTGGACGCTCGCGTTGAGATTCCCGCTGATGGTTCCGGCGGTCGCGAAGACCCGGCCGGTCGTGCCTGCGCGCAACCTGTACTCGATGATGCGCATGTCGTACGGCGGAATGCTCAGCAGATCGCTGACCCCTCCGTTCAGCCGGCAGACGTTCGCCCCCGGCGCCACGTCGCACGGCTGCACGCCGCTGGTGACCGTGATGTGCTGATCGACCGCGCTCATGTTGGTGATGAATGCGTAGGTCGAGTAGGCGCCGTCCTTGCGGACCGTGGCGGGGTGAGAGAAGTTGAGATTGAATCGCGGGTCGTGGACGACGATCGCGGCGCTTGGTGTCGCGCGGAGCGGAACGTCGACCTGCCCTGTCTCGCGCAGCGTTGCACGCAGCTCGAAATCGATTCGATGCGTTCCCGGCTGCAGTCCCTCGAGCGTCCACTCTGCTTCGCCGCGTGCCTGCGCAATGAGAAACGTGACGCCGGTCTCCGGCTCGACGATCGGAACAGGCTGCCCGAATGCGACCGTTGGCAGCGTCTTGACCGTGCGCAAGGCCGTCGGGATCTTGATCGTCGCTCTCAGGTCTTCGAGCCGTGCCGTGCTTCCGTCCGGCGCACCGTTGGTCACCATCAGCGAGACCGCGAAAAACTGATGGAGGACGGCAAAGCTGTTCGGGATGACGATTGCGGCCGGGATCTTCGGTCTGCTGACCGTCGGCTGACCGGAGATCGGATCCCTGCCCGGAACCGGAAGGCTCCCCTCCTCACCGAACTCCATCGGAATGATCTGTGGTGGTGTCCAGCGGGGAGGCTCGATGAGGCCTGTCTTCGGCAGGACGTAAGGCCTCTCACCCGCAACCGGCTGCACCTCACGCGTTCGCGAATCGATGATTACAGGGAAGGGAATCACTACTTCCTGGCCATCAATAGTGAAGGTAAAGGTGTACTCATAGACGTCGAAGTTCCTGGCGTCAACGGTTATGCCGCGAGCGCGTAACTCCTCGGGTGAGAGCTGCCTGACCTTCACTTTCGTCTCGAGCAGATCGGCGACGGTGATCGTGGCGATCGACGGGGTGGCGTACTGAAGGAACTCGCCCCCCTTCATCATCCGGATGTTCTGCAGGTAGTAGACGCCCTGCCGCGAGAGGCCGGGGATCTGGAACTTATATCCGGGAGCGGTCGTGAGCTGGATTGGAGTGTTGATCTCGGGGCCCGTCAGATCGCCGACGACCACGACTCCCTCGATCGATACTGCTTCGTCATTCTGCTTTCCGCCGAATTCGGTCTGTACGGTCACCGGCAGGTCGATGCCGGTGGTCACCGCAGGATTGACGATGCGGAGGCCGGAGCCTTCGATACGCAGCGACGTGCTGGTTATGCTCGCTAGCGCCCCCTGCGCAACAGCGGCGACAAATGCGAAAGCGATGAGGGGACGGCGAAACGACATGCACGGACTCCTGAGGCAGACAGCCGGGAGAGAGAGATGGAAGCCTCAGGGGAGGTTGGGGGCCGCCGGGCGATCGAGCTCTTCGAGCAGACGGTGCGCCGCGATTGCCGGCATCTCGATTCGCATCGCTCCCTGCGGGATCGCCAGACGATCGGGCGGCGGGAGCTCGTCGCCTACGCGCGTTACCACGTTGCGCGTCTCCACCACCTCGCCTCCGGTCTCGAAGCGGACGACATGCTCGAGCGGAAGGCGGTAGAGACGATCCGTCGTGTTCGAGGCCGCGTTCGAAACGGCGCGGCGTTCAGTCTCGCGCAGCGCACCGATGACTGCCTCGCTCAAGGGGTCCGAAGGATTCGGGTGGCCGACTCCGAGCAGTGCTTCGATCGCAGTACGGCTCAGTACAATCTGACGATCAGCCGCGATGTGGATGATCTGGGTACTGCCTTCATCCGTCCGTCGTGCTTCGAACGTATCGGCGCTCCGGGACGCGACGGTTCGCTGGTTACGTGGCTCGGTGCGCCACTCATTCCGCGCGGTCGGCGCCCGCTTCACTCGGTTGCCTGAACTGCGCACACGGGCGAGCTCTTCGAACGTCGCGCTGCTCCAGGTGCCGGCGGCAAAGTCGATGATCGTGACCGTTCCCTTCTCGTGCTCCACGATCGCTGTCCGGCTGCCGCTGATCGAAACGATGCGATTGCCGTGGCAGTACTCGTCGACGACTGTGGTCGTGCCGGAGATCGGATCGCTGATCTCACGCGTGAGGTGGAGTGGCTCCGGAAAGAGAGCTCCGGCGGCGAAGGCGAACGACGGCAGGCAGAGCAGAAGCACGAGACACGTCACCCGAAGTGACCTCGCGCCCTCCCCTCCCGGCCGTCCGATGACGATCGGACTGGCGAACACGAAAGACTCCTAATCTGGATGGGGACCCTGTGGATGATTGTTGACCGATTGCTGACCGAAGCCGAGGGTAGCACGGGCGTTCCCACCGTAAAAGCGGAAAGTCGTTTTTGCGCGCAGACGTAGTTCCGAATTCGGTTGCTGACGGAGATGTGTCATGAGTTATTTGTCAGCAGCGTGCCACTTCAGCTCGGGGTGTTCTCGGCGCGTCTCGCGCACCTCGACGAGCTGAGGGGCAAAGGAAGGACTAACGCCAAACCGGCTGAAGACTGGCGAAGTGCAATCAATCTCGACGGCCGGGAGCCTCGATTGGCTCCCGGCCTTCATGATCACTTGGCAGTAATCGTCGCGGTCGTGCTGTTCACCGTGCCACAGGCTCCGGTGACGCGAACCCAATAGCGGAACGTGCCTTTTCCGAGTACCGGCGTCGTATATGAGCTGGACGTGGCGCCGGCGATCGGCTTCTTCGTGTCTCCGCTGTTGCCCACGAACCATTGATACGCGGGAGTACCTGCGGCCGCAACGACGGAGAGCGTCACCGACGTGCCTTTCAGAATGGTGGCGCTCTGCGGCTGCTGGGTGATGGTCGTCGCCGGCATGGCGCTGACGGCGGCAGGCTCGCTGCTGGCCGAGCAACCGCCCGCATTCGTGACGGTGACGGTGTAGGTACCCGTACTTGTTACCTGGATCGATCGCGTCGTCGCACCGTTCGACCAGAGATAGGTGTATCCGACCGGTGCGGTCAGCGTCACCGAGCCACCGGGACAGAATGCCGTCGGGCCGGATGCGCTGATGCTCGGAGTCGGTGGAGCCTCGCTGACAGTGATGGTCGTCGGCTCGCTCGTCGCGCTGCAGCCATTCGCGTTCGTCACCGTCACGCTGTAGCCGCCGGTGCTCGAGACGAGGATCGACTGCGTCGTCGCTCCGTTTGACCAGAAGTAGCTGTAGCCAGCTGGCGCCGTCAGCGTCACGGAGCCACCTTCGCAGAATGTCGTCGGACCGGATGCGCTGATGCTCGGTGTCGGCGCTGCTTCGCTGACAGTGACGCTCGTCGGCTCGCTCGTCGCGATGCAGCCGTTCGCATTCGTCACCGCGACGCTGTAGCTGCCCGAGGCGGTAACTGCGATCGACTGCGTCGTGGCTCCGTTCGACCAGAGGTAGGTGTATCCGGCGGATGCCGTCAGCGTCACGGAGCCACCTTGGCAGAATGCTGTCGGGCCGGACGCGCTGATGCTCGGTGTTGGCGTGGCTTCGCTGACGGTGACGTTCGTCGGCTCGCTCGTCGCGCTGCAGCCGTTCGCGTTCGTCACCGTCACACTGTAACTGCCCGAGGCGGTGGCGGCGATCGACTGCGTCGTCGCTCCGTTCGACCAGAGGTAGGTGTATCCGGCGGGTGCGCTCAGCGTCACCGATCCGCCCTCGCAGAACGTCGTCGGACCGGACGCGCTGATGCTGGGTGTTGGCGCTGCTTCGCTGACCGTGACGCTCGTCGCCGCGCTGGTCGCGCTGCATCCATGCGCGTTCGTCACCGTCACGCCGTAGCTGCCCGAGGCGGTGACTGCGATCGACTGCGTCGTCGCACCAGTCGACCAGAGGTAGCTGTAGCCATCGGGTGCCGTTAGCGTCACCGAGCCGCCCTCGCAGAACGTCGTCGGGCCGGACGCGCTGACGCTTGGTGCCGGCGCGGCTTCGCTGACCGTGACGCTCGTCGGCTCGCTCGTCGCGCTGCAGCCGTTCGCGTTCGTCACCGTCACGCTGTAGCTGCCGGAGGCGCTGGCTGCGATCGACTGCGACGTCGCTCCGTTCGACCAGAGGTAGCTGTATCCGGCGGGCGCCGTCAGCGTCACCGATCCGCCTTCGCAGAATGTCGTCGGGCCGGAGGCGCTGATGCTCGGTGTTGGCGCGGCTTCGCTGACGGTGACGTTCGTCGGCTCGCTCGTCGTGCTGCAGCCGTTCGCGTTCGTCACCGTCACGCTGTAGCTGCCCGAGGCGGTGACTGCGATCGACTGCGTCGTCGCACCAGTCGACCAGAGGTAGCTGTAGCCATCGGGTGCCGCTAGCGTCACCGAGCCGCCCTCGCAGAACGTCGTCGGGCCGGACGCGCTGATGCTTGGTGTCGGCGCTGCTTCGCTGACAGTGACGCTCGTTGGCTCGCTCGTCGCGCTGCAGCCGTTCCCGTTCGTTACCGTGACGCTGTAGCTGCCCGTACTCGTGGCGGCGATCGACTGCGTTGTCGCACCGTTCGACCAGAGGTAGCTGTATCCGGCGGGTGCGCTCAGCGTCACCAATCCGCCTTCGCAGAATGTCGTCGGGCCGGCAGGGTTCACAATGGGAATGGGCGGCAGGTCGTTGACGGTCACGATCGTCGGGTCGCTCGTCGCGCTGCAGCCGTTCGCATTCGTCACCGTGACGGTGTAGCTGCCCGAGGTTGTCATTTCTATCGACTGCGTCGTGGCGCCATTCGACCAGAGGTAGCTGTAGCCGTCCGGTGCCGTCAGCGTCACCGATCCGCCTTCGCAGAACGTCGTCGGACCGGACGCCGAGAGCGAGGCCGACACACCCTCAACGGAAATCTGGTGCGATGCGACCGGCGCCTCACAGCCAAGGTTGTCCCATGCCCGCACCGTCAGCACCACGGGTCCGGTCCCGTCAGAGATGAACGTCACAGACTGACCTTGCGCATACTGACTACCTGAGGAGTCGAACTGTCCCCCTGTGATCTCCCAGACCACCTCCTGCCACGTACCCTCGGCGGGGGGTTCCACGCTCGCGACGTTTTCCGTCCATGGGCAGGTCATCAGTGGGGCATTGATCACCGCGGACGCGATGGTGCGCTGTGGAATCTCCACCGTTGCCAACGGAGACTCGCACCCAAGACTGTCCCAGCCTCGGGCCGTCAACACAACCGGACCCGACCCGTTGGAGATGAACGTCACAGACTGACCTTGCGCGTACTGACTCCCCGACCAGTCGAACTGTCCCCCTGTGATCTCCCAGACAACTTCCTGCCACGGACCCTCGGCGGGGGGTTCCACGCTCGCGACGTTTTCCGTAAATAGGCAGACCATCAGAGGAGCATTGATCACCGCCGGCGCAATGGTGCGCAATGGAATCTCCACGGTTGCCAACGGAGACTCGCACCCAAGACTGTCCCAGCCTCGAGCCGTCAGCACAACCGGACCCGACCCGTTGGAGATGAACGTCACAGACTGACCTTGCGCGTACTGACTCCCTGACCAGTCGAACTGTCCCCCTGTGATCTCCCAGACAACTTCCTGCCACGTACCCTCGGCGGGAGGTTCCACGCTCGCGACGTTTTCCGTAAATGGGCAGACCATTAGAGGAGCATTGATCACCGCGGACGCGATGGTACGCAATGGAATCTCCACGGTTGCCACCGGAGACTCGCACCCAAGACTGTCCCAGCCTCGGGCCGTCAGCACAACCGGACCCGACCCGTTGGAGATGAACGTCACAGACTGACCTTGCGCGTACTGACTCCCTGACCAGTCGAACTGTCCCCCTGTGATCTCCCAGACAACTTCCTGCCACGAACCCTGCGCTGGGGGTTCCAGGCTTGCGACGCTCTCCGTCCAGGGACAGATCTCACCGGGCACTTGAATCAGCGGCAATGGGACGTTGCAGCCAGCAGTCGCACAGTTGGATGGCACTGACTCACAGCTCTGATTCAACGCCGTTACGTAATAGGCAGCGGACGCTGGCATATCTGGATCAACGAAACTCGTGGTCGAGCCCGACACCGAGGCAACAAGCGCAGGAGACGCGTAACAGGTGGTCTCGCTTCGATAGATGTTGTATGAGTCGGGTGATCCAATGGGCGGCGCCTGCCAGCGAAGTACGCCCTCATCGGACAGTGTGAGGGACTGAGGGGCACTCTCTACGCAGTGCTGAAAAGCGACGACCTTCGAGCTACCGGATGCGCCGGCGATAAGATCTATCGAGCCGTCTGCATGTATGTCGGCCGCCGATACCGCGCTACCGAGCCCGTTATACAGCTCGCCCATCGCCGTCCACGCCCTTTCGGACATGCCGGTGTGCGAATACCTGTCTCCGAATTGGATCCAGATCAGTCCCTGGTTGTAGTCCCAACCGTAATACCCGGGCGCGCCGGCGATGATGTCGGCGGCACCATCGCCATCTATATCCGCGACATGAACTGAAGTGCCCAGCCGCGCATTACCGGACAGAGTCGTAGCCCACGATTCAGTAGTTGGAACGCCGCTCTGCGAACCGAGGTAAAGGCTCACACGCCCTGCGTTGGTCCCGAAATAGTGGCTGTGCCACGGA
The DNA here is from genome assembly GCA_036385045.1 of Thermoanaerobaculia bacterium. Lineage (GTDB taxonomy): Bacteria > Acidobacteriota > Thermoanaerobaculia > Gp7-AA8 > Gp7-AA8 > QHVT01. The sequence continues at coordinate 43,151 of DASVLC010000411.1, forward strand.
GCACCGACCACGATGTCGTCGAAACCATCGGCATTCACGTCGCCGACGGCAATGGCCGCCCCGAACTCTGAGAGCCGAGCCCCTCCGAGAACGGCGGAAGGTGTGATCGACAGACCGCTCGGGCCGCCCGCAAACACGTACACTCGCCCCTCAGCACTTTCATAGCCTCTGGCACCGACTACAAGGTCCCTGAATCCATCCCCGTTCAGATCACCCGCGGCCACCGCAGAGCCGAACAGCGCGTTGATGGAGTCACCCTCGGCCGACCAGACAGGATCGGAACTCAACCCCACTCCCGAACCGAGAAACACGTAGACGCGACCTTCATAGCTCTCGGGGTTGTCGTAGCCGGTCGCGGCCACGGCGACGTCCGCGTAGCCGTCGCCGTTCAGATCTCCCAAACCGCTGACGCGTCCCAGATTCGCGTAGGCCTGGTCACCCGACACGACCCACGAAGGCGTGTTGTCCGGTCCACTAGGGCCTCCGAGAAATAGAATTGCCCTACCTGCCTGAGTTAAAGATCCGACATTATGTCCGGTTGCGCCGACGAGAAAGTCAGCGTATCCGTCTCCGTTTACGTCGCCGGCAGCTGCAACGCTGATTCCCAGAAACTCCTCTACATGCTCTCCGTCGACGATCCAGCCGGGCTCAGACCCAAGCCCCTGCGCAGATCCATAAAACAGCATGACGCGCCCAGCATCCGTGAACGACGATGCGTACCTGTAGGCGCCAACCAGAACATCGTCGAATCCATCGCCGTTGACATCACCGACAGATGCGACGGAATACCCCGCACGGGAAGTCCACTGATCGGGCGTGTAGCTCCAAGCGGGGGTACTCGACAGCTCCGCGTGAGCCGGAGCGGCGAGCATCAAAACCGTCAGGGCCAGAAGGAGGACTCGTTTACCGTGATTCAACATTCACTCTCCGATACTTGATAATTCGTGGTCGATGAGACCTGGTTGGAACAAGATCGATGTCCGGCATGGCGGGCGGCGGCCACAGTCCGTCCAGCTCTACAACTGCGCGCATTTATGTTGATCCCGGGCGTAGCGCTCATCCGGTGACGTCTGTGAGCGACCCCTTCGTCCGGCAGGAGAGCGGCGACGGTGATCGTCCCGGCAGCGCGGCTTCTGATCTCACGCGTGAGGCGGAGTGGCTCCGGGAAGAGAGCCTCGGCGGCGAAGGCGAACGACGGCAGGCAGAGCAGAAGCACGAGACACGTAATACGAAGTGACCTCGCGCCCTCCCCTCCCTGCCGTCCGATGACGATCGGACTGGCGAACACTGAAGACTCCTAATATGGATGGGGACCCTGTGGATGATCTGCGAACCGATTGGCTGACCGAAGCCGAGGGTAGCACGGGCGTTCCCACCACAAAAGCGGAAAGTTGTCGTTACGCGGGGACGTAGTTACGCGCCCGGTTGCAGATGGATGTGCGGCTGGAACTTATTTGCGATGAGGACGTGTCATCCTGAGCGAGTGACGGCGTGACGCCGCAGACTGAGGGAAAGAAACTCGGGTCCGTTGTGCGCGAAGGCGCACGGGGGTTCGTAGCGCAAGCGTCCTCGCCTGCCGTATCGCGGACGTCCTCGTCCGCAGGCGGGTCTCGGCCCCCGCACCCGCAACGTGCTCGTGTGTGGCCGATGGCGCAGCCCCTCACCCGGCCCTTCGGCTTCGCTCAGGGCCACCCTCTCCCCGCTAAAACCGCGGGGAGAGGGGCGACAAGTCGGGTGATGGAATCCCCGACGTGAGCAATTCGCGTCAGGTGGCCTCCGCATGGCCTCAGCCTCACGCGCTCAAACCCGCATAAACACTGGGAGTTTCTTAGACGCGTGGCGGGAGGATCCGGGCGGGCGGTACGATGCACATGTCCGGCACCGCCCATCCACCCGGATCCCTCGCTACGCTCGGGATGACAGGCAGGATGGCAGGACCACTCTGCCGGGTCGTCGATTCAGGGATCCCTCGCCACACGCCCGCCACCCGCTCGGGGATGACAGGCCGCGTTCTGGGTACGGCGCCGAGCCTGACCGTGCTGCGCGCCTAACGCCTGCGGCGGATCGTGATTCCGGAACCCTCTCCTTCATAGGAGACCAGGTTCGAGTTCTCGAACACTTCGCGCTTCTTGTGTCCCCAGTCGGAGAAGGCCTGATCGAAGGCAGCCAGTGGCTGGCCGCTCATCGTTTCGATCGCTTCATCGGTTGGCTGTCCGGCGGCGAAGGCGTCGAGCAACTTCAGCAGTCCCGCCTGACCGCGTTCCGACTCGATGTAGCGGATCAACGCGTGGGCGACGAGATAGCCCTGACCGACCAGCGCCGGATCGGAACTGTGCGCGACCGTGTCGTCGAGCAGACGGAAGGCGAGGAACTGCTCGGGATCGTACATGTTGAACGGGTTGGCCTTGTATTGAACGCTCTCCACACGCTGCGCGAGACCTTCCTGGAACCATCGCGGCGCCTGATCCTTCGTCCGCTGGGCGATCATGGCGTGGGCCAGCTCGTGCGAGAGAATCGCGACGATCTCGGGCGGGTAGTACCCCACCGATGCGAAGGGAATCGTGATCTGCCCGTCGTAAAAACCGAGGATGTGATCGCTGCCGGTGTAGATCCCGCGGAACGTCTCCCATGACAGTACGTTGATGATGACCGGCTCGAGTTTCGCGATCGGAATCCATTTCTGCAGCCGCTTGAACTCCGCCTCGGCGATGTCTCCAATCGTCCGCGCGCTCACGACGCCGGTTTCATCCGATGAATAGCGGATGACGAAGTGCTCGGTCTCGTGGCTGCTGAACGTCGACATCCGCTTCTTCGTCGTCAGCTGCCTTACCCGGTCGTCGAGGTGCGGGAGATCGTGCATCTGACCGGCGCGATCCATCAGCCGGATCGCCTGGTCGTACGCGCCGAGGGAGGCGAGCATCTCGCCTGTCTCGAGCAGCTGACGCGCGTCGAGTCGTTTCATGAGAGCCGCGCTGCCTGTGATCTCGCTCAACAGTTTTCGCGCCTCATCCGGCCGGCCGATCCTCTTCTGCGCCTCCGCCTTCAACAGAAGCAGATCGGCGGGAACCAGAGCGAAGGATGTAGCCACGCCGGAAGTGAGATCGGCTACCTGATTCCAGCGATGGTGTGCGGCGAGCGTGTTGGCTGTCTCGGCGACCCGCCGCGCAAGGGCCGGCTGCGCGTAGGTCGACGGCTGCGAGGCGACGCTGGCGAGTCGCGGTGCGCGAGCGAGTGCGCTGGCGGCGTCAGCGCGCTCCCAGGCGCCGGCGTCGAGCAGCGACGTTCCGGCGGGAGCCATGAACGCACCGCCGGGAACGTGCAGCTTGCTGTTGCTGAAATCGACTTCGAGATGCTCACCGATGCAGCGCGCGACCGCGCCCTCGGGGAGGGTCAGCGGCCGCTCGGCGAAGCGAACCGGCTGAATCAGCGGCTCCTCGCTCCGATGAATCGTCAGCTTCCTGCGCGTCGGCTGGGAGCTCAGCAGCCGGAAGAGGACACCACTTCGGATCAGCTGGGAGCGGAGAACGGGGCGTGCCTGGTAGGCGGTAAAGAGCGCCTTCTCCGCTTTTTCTTCGGTTCCGTCGATCGACTCGAGAAACGCGAGCGCGTAGTAGGTGTCGGGCTCTCGCGAACCGATCTCGGCGAGACGGCGGAAATATCGGTCGGCACGATCACGGAAGCCTAACGTGATGAGAACGCTCGCCGTCTCGTAGAGCAGGTCGTCACGCTCGGGCCCGAGCTCGAGTGCACGCTCATACGCGAGGACGGCGTCGATATCGCGGTTCTGGAGAAACGCCGTTCTTCCGGTCAGGATGTGCGCGAGCGGAACGTCTTTGTCGGTGAGCTTGGAGAGCGCCTCGGCTGCCGCGGCGAGGTCGCTGCGTCCGAGGTGAAGTTGCGCATTCCAGAGCAACGCTCTGTCAGCGGCGGCCGCGTCGACGGTTCCGGCGCGTGGCGCGGCGTCTTCTCCCGAGGCAGCACGGCGGCGCAGATCGACGAGGCTTGCTCGCACGCTTTCCGGCGAGACGATGGCGGAAGCCGGCGCGACCTCCAGCGGTGCGGCGCTCTGGCGCTGGTGCATCAGCCCTGCGCCGATGAGAACGACTATAGCGGCCAGCGCAAACGTCGCCATCGCAAACCGCGAGTGTTTCCGGAGCGCCACTGAGATGAGGGCGAGCATCAGGGCAATGGCGGCGACCAGCAGCAGCGGCAGGAGTCTGCGGGTCTGCGACTCGGGTAAAGCGGGAACGGCGGCAGGCGCGACGACTGCCGTCTTCAGAGGATCACTCATCGAGCGGATGTCTGCGAGCTTGAGGATGCCGTTCTCGGGCGTCATCTCAAAGATCAGCGTGTCGTCGACTCCCGAGTCGAAGGTGACGCGAAATCCGGCGAGCGAACCGTTGTCACTACCGAGCGTGACGAGACTCCACTCCGAATCGGCGGGTGGTCCGACGCGCAGCTCGATCTCTCTGGTCCCCTCTTCCATGCCGAGTGCTCTGAGGCGCGAGGACGATGCGGTTGCGCTCCAGAGTGCGGACGGACCGGAGGTCAGGTGTCCCGCGACCAGTCGCACGGCTGCCTCTTCCGCGTCGGAGATCTTTCTCGGTTCGCCCGTCGCTGTCATCGTCCAGCAGGCGAGGGTAATCATCAGAATGCTTGCGTGTCTGGCGAACACAAGGAGCTCCTCAGTGAATGGCCCGGACCGGGGGCTTACGGTAGCACGGCGGTTAATAGAAGCAGAAAGTTGTCGTTCCGTCGGGACGGATTGTCGGGGTCGAGATCGCCTTTGTCACCCGCAGAAAAGGAGTGGGCGCCCGGCGGACGAGGACGTCCGCGGTACGGCAGGCGAGAACGCCTGCGCTACGGTCGTCCGGCAGGCGCCCGTACCTGCCGGGTCGTCGATTCAGGGATCCCTCGCCACCCGCCCTCCGCCCGCTCGGGATGACAGGCTGCGTTCTGGGCGGGGCGTGCGGAGCCTAACCGTCTGTCATCCCGAGCTCTCGGCGGTGTTCAGGCAATCGAAGCGTTTGCGTCGTGCGCGACAACGACGCGTGAACGAACACAAAAAGGGCCGGACTTTCGCCCGGCCCTCTTACATCTTCGTCACGAGATCGGTTGTCATTTTGGCGTTTCGGGCGCCACGTACGTGAAAGAGACGCTGTTGCTGCTGCCGCCGGCATTCGTGACGACCACCGGCACAGCCCCGCCGCACTGGTTTTTGGTACCAGGCAATAGATGACCGAGGTCGTCACGCCGTAGGGGCGACAGGCATTGGAGCCGACCGTGATCGTGGCAGAGGTGCCGAAGTTCTTTCCATTGATGACGAGGAAGTAGCCGCCGGCCGTAGACCCGGAGGCCGGGCTGAGAGTGGAAATCATCGGGGCGGGGGGAGGCGCTTTCTGCCCGTAGGCGGAAACAGCCAGAGTGAGAGCAATGACTAAAGTGATTCCTCGCAGGTACATTCGAATCTCCTTGATGCGGTTACGCGGACTCTCTCCAGGCTCCATCGGAACGACCATGGACAGACGAACGTCGCACGCTGGTAATGGGTGAGTACGCAGTATAGGTGTTGTCGGGCAGCGTCGTAAGGCACAACTTTGGAATCATTGCGCCCCCTACTAATAGGGTTCAATGCAGTTGCGCCGTTCAGCAGGAAACCCCAAGGGCTGTTCCTCGTGCGGGAGGGGTGGAGGCCGGTCGAAGGACCCCCTGATCGCGCGCCAGGGTGGGCGGTGCGATCTGCCCGGTCGTCGATTCAGGGATCCCTCGCCATCCGCCCGCTCGGGATGACAGGCATTCCCAATTCTCAATTCTCAATTCTCAATTCGCGTAAGCCTAACGCCCTCCCGCTACCACCCGCCTCCCCCACCACCACCGCTGCTGCTACCGCCACCGCCTCCGCCTCCGCCGCTGCTGCCTCCTCCGCTGGAGGGTGTGGATACTCCGGCGCCGAGGGCTGCGGCGGCGATGGCCCAGGTACCGGTGGCGCCGGCTCCGCCGAAGGCGCCTCCGCCGCCACTCCAGCTGGAGACCCCGCCGCCGCTGCTCGAGGAGGCGTGCGAGCCGAACGAAGAACCGGCGTGCGAGGTCATTGCGGAAGACGAACCGCCGTGGGCGCTGAACCAGGAGTCGACGTTGCTGCCGAGACCGAAGGCCAGGATGTAGGGGAACCAGTCGTCGCGAAGCTTCGGCTCCGCGGAGCCGAGCTCCTCGACGAAGTAACGACGCGCGGACAGCAGCTTTCTGCGGAAGGCAATCTTCGCGTCTGACTCCGTACTCCGCAGCAGGGCTGTGACGAGATGAACGATCGCCAGCGCCCAGGCGATGCTGGTCAGGAGCGCAAACGTGCCGAACTGAAAGTCGGACGCGTTGAAACAGTAAAAGAGGAGTAACGCGAGCATCGGAATCAGAAAGACGAAGACCAGCAGAAAGCGGCGAGGCTGATTCGACAGCGCCTGCGCATTCACCAGCGCCGAGACCGTCGCTCCGATCAGTGCCAGCACCCCGAAGAATGCAGCAGTCGAGACGAGTCCCCAGTCGTTCCCGCCGCTCAATCCGGCGGCGACCATCATCAGGAGCAATGAGCTGACCAGTGCGAGGACGCTTACCTTCCAATTGAAGACGCGGACTTTCGTCTTCCAGTGCGGCAGCCGCTCGAGCTCTGATTCGACCGGAGGACGGACGATGGCGGCAAGATCGAGTCCCTGCGTCGCGTAGTGCTTGCGCACCGCATCGGTATCGGTCTGTTTCCGTCCGCCGAAGAAGAGCTTGTTGACGATTGCGCGACGGTGGCCTTCGATCTCGTTGCGTTCGACGAGCAGCCGCATCGTCAACAGCGAGCGGCGGAACATCCGCTTCTCCACGCTGGTCTCGATCTGCTTCTGCTGCGCCATCGCTGCAATCGCCGCCGCAACCTCGGGCGCGCCAACCTTCCCGTCATAGGCAGCCCCCGCCGCTTCCGGCGAGAGACTGAAGACATGTTTCTCGAGCCACGCCTCATCGATCTCTTCGATCGGCGTCAGCTCACCGAAGCGTCCCCTCGCCCGCTCGAGACGATAGAAGCGGACGACGATTGCCGCCACTCCCGCGAGGAGCAGGAGTCCGATGACTTTTCCGAAGAGTGGATTCGGCAGTTCGGTCACGGCGCTCGGCGTCCCGGCGCCCCGCCAGACGAGATCACGTTCCACGACATAGCCGTGGCCGGGCAGGAGATCGGACGCCTGCAGCCTGAGGAGCGGCTCGATGCCTCCCCACGAGTCGTCGGTGACCAGTTGCAGCGTGAATCGCTGGATCAGCCCCTCGCGCGACGGGAATGCGAAGTCGTGCGCGAGACGGTACTTCCCATCACGGCCGCGCAACGTGCCGTGCAGCGCGTAGCGGATGCGATAGGTCAGCTCCGTCTGCACGAACTCCGGGTCCGACGGCAGACGGCTGCGCCAGCGGAGGACGTTCCCGGCCATCAGCTGATAGTGATCGACGCGGGAGAGGTCACCGCGGACGAGGGGGATGATGTCGGTACCGTCGATCCGCTCGACCGCAAGGATCTCGAGCGACTGTCCGTTGCGAATGTTGAACGAGCGTTCGCCGCCGTTCCAGTCACCATCGAACACGAACCTCTGAGTCTCGGCGACGGTGAGGACACCGTTGCGATCGAGCTGTGCGTCGCTGCGGAACGAACGCCAGTACAGCGAACGCGCCTCGAGAGCCGATGTCAACGACAGTGACAACACGATGGCGACGGAGAAGAGAAGGCGCATCGAGAACCTCTTCATATTCGAGCGATTGGAAGGCAAGAATAGCGGACTGCGAACTCTGCGGCACGTCCTTTGCCAGTCACATCCGTTCAGGAGTGAATTTGAATATGGATATCCTCACCTGGCTCATCGTCGGACTCGTTGCCGGCGTGCTTGCGTCGCTGGTCATGGGCGGCACCGGTTACGGGATCATCGGAGACATCATCATCGGCATCGTCGGCGCGTTCGTCGGCGGCTGGCTGTTCGCGCAGATGGGGGTGTCGTCACCCTTTGGAGGCCTGCCCGGCACCATCTTCGTCGCCTTCATAGGCGCCGTGGTTCTGCTCTTCGTCCTCAGGCTGATTCGAAGCGGCGGATCGCGGCGCAGGGTCTAGCTTTTACAGTTCCTCGGAGTTCCTCGGAGTTCC
>DASVLC010000412.1:0-1696 GCA_036385045.1 Thermoanaerobaculia bacterium
AGAACGATTACGCAATCCTTCGCAAGTTCGAGGGACGCAGCAGTCTCCGTACGTATCTCACGGTGGTGGTTCACCGACTTCTGATGGATTATCGAAACCACCTGCTCGGCAAGTGGCGTCCTTCCGCGGAGGCGAAGCGGCTGGGCGAGGCAGCAGTGCTTCTCGAGACGATGATGCATCGCGACCGCCTGACACTCGAAGAGGCTGCCCGGACGATCGAGACGTCTCACCCGGAGCTGACGCGCGACGAGCTGCAGCGACTTGCCGATCAACTCCCCCCACGCCCGCCACGCCGCCGCGACGTGACGCTCGATGACCTGCCGTCGCACCCGACGGTTCCGGCCGATTCCATCGAACGTCAGGCAGAGGCAACCGAAACCGCCCTCCTGCGATTGCGGGCAAACAGGGTGATTCGTCGTGCGATCGACGCCATGCCGGACGCCGACCGCGTCGTGCTCAGGATGCGTTTCGAGGCGGGATTGAGTGTCGCCGAAATCGCGCGACTGCTCCGAACAGAGGCAGCGCCACTTTACCGGCAGATCTACCGCCATCTCGCCGCGATCCGCTCGGAGCTCGAGAGAGCAGGAATCTGCGCGGGAGACGTCGAGCGCCTGATCGGCAGCAACGGCAACCTCGACTTCGGACTTGCCGGCGCTGATGAGGAGGTGGCGAAGTGAGCGTCGAGAACGATCTGCATCGCGATGCGAATCTTCTCGCCGCTTTCATCGATCGCCGGCTCGAGGACAGGCATTCGTTGCATGGTGTCGCCCAGCATCTCGATACGTGCGAGGAGTGCCTCGAGATCGTCGGCGGCACAGTAGCCTATGCGCGCGACCATCCTGTGGCCAGGGGTGGTGCGGTGCCGCGGTGGCTTCCGATGTCACTCGCAGCGGCGGTCATCGTGGTCGCGGGGTTAGGGGGTTGGATGGTCTGGCGGGCGCGGTTCGCCGATCCGGTCGCGCCGTTGATCCAGGCCGTCGATCTGGTTGCCGAACGGCCTCTCCAGGCGCGGCTCGACCGCTTCGACTGGGCGCCGCTGGTCGTCCGGAGAACCGGCGCTGACGAGCGGCGCGACGCCGACTTGCTCAGCGCACGGGCTGCCGCCGCGGAGCTCCTGCAGAAAACAGCCGAAGGCTCTACGGCGCAGCAGCAGCACGCTGCCGGCGTCGCTGCCCTGATCTCTGGAAACACCTCGTCAGCGATCGGACATCTGGAACGTGCGGTCGCACTCGATCCCTCGTCGGCACGTTACTGGAGCGATCTCTCGGCAGCGCTGTACGAACTGGCAAACTCCGACGAGACTGCGCTGACTAAGGCACTCGCCGCTGCCGATCGAGCGCTGAGCGTCTCTCCCGAGTTCCCGGCCGCCCTCTTCAATCGCGGACTCATCCTCGAAGCCCTCGGTCGCGGAGAGAGTGCAGCCACGGCGTATGAAACGCTGGATCGCGTCGACCCGGGCTCGCCCTGGACCGTTGAGGCAGTGCGCCGCGCGAAAAGGTTGCGCGAACGCAGCTGACGCGAGTCTGGGCGCAAGAATCGGTTCCTCGGAGTTCCTCAGGGTTTCTCGGGGGTTCCCTCCGTCCTCGGAGCCGTACGGCAGCTTGCTCTCGTGCTTTGGTTGCCCTTCTCCAGGCGCACTACTCCCCGCCACTCCGATCTCTGCTCCGGCGAATCGCGCACGCTGGAACGCGGCGGC
>DASVLC010000413.1:0-23925 GCA_036385045.1 Thermoanaerobaculia bacterium
CAAAAGTTGGCGCACCGGACGAGGCCGTCCGCTCCTAAACCCCGATATCCTCGTTCCACAATTCGGGTCTGGCGGCGATGAACTGCTCCATCAGCTCGATGCAGCGTGCGTCCTGCAGAACCTCGACGACGACGCCACGCGATCGCAGGAGGTCTTCCTCCCCCATGAACGTCCGGTTCTCACCGACGATCACGTGCGGAATCCCGTAGAGCAGGATTGCGCCGCTGCACATCGCGCAGGGAGAGAGCGTGGTGTAGAGCACGCTCTCCCGGTAGACGTTCGCGGAAAGGCGGCCGGCGTTTTCGAGCGCATCCATCTCGCCGTGAAGGGTCGCGCTGCCGCGCTGAATGCGTTGGTTATGCCCGCGCCCGATGATCTTATCGCGGTGTACGAGCACCGAGCCGATCGGAATCCCTCCGGACTCGAGACCCTTCTTCGCCTCTTCGAAAGCCGCATCCAGAAATGGATCGCGAGCGCTCAGAGAAGCGTCCCTCGCAGCACGAGCGCCGCAACGGTGAAGTAGATCGCGATCCCGGTAACGTCGACGATCGTCGCAACGAATGGAGCGGACGAGGCGGCAGGATCGGCACCGAGCCGCTTGAGCAGGAGAGGAAGCGCGGAGCCGGTCAGCGAGCCCCACAACACGACTCCGAAGACCGCGACTCCGATGGTCGTCGCAACGAGAAACCAGTGCCCTTCGTACAGATCGAACTGGATTCCCCAGAGTGCTACCCGTACGAATCCGACGATCCCTAGAATCAGTCCGAGACCGACACCTGTGATGAACTCACGACGTACGATGCGCCACCAGTCTCTGAGTCTCACCTCTCCGAGTGCCAGTGCACGGGTGACGAGAGACGCGGCCTGAGAGCCGGAGTTACCACCACTCGAGATGATCAGAGGAATGAAGAGAGCGAGAAAAATTGCACTCGCAATCTCCTCCTCGAAGTAGCCCATCACCGCCGTGGTCAGCATCTGGGCAATCAAAAGAATGACGAGCCAGGGCGCCCGCTTCCTCAGCATCATTGGAAGAGAGATCGTCAGATACGGCTCGTCGAGTGCCTCCGTGCCGCCGAGTTTGTGGATGTCCTCCGTCGCTTCCTGTTCCGCGACGTCCAGCACGTCGTCGATCGTCACGATCCCGATGAGCAGCCCCGCGCTGTCGGTCACCGGCAGCGCGACGCGATCGTACTTGCGGAAGTAGCCGACCGCCGTCTCCTGATCGTCCATCGCCCGAAGAGCGATGAAGTGATTGTCCATCAGCTCCGACACCTTCGTCTCGGGGTCTACCAGGAGAAACTCCCTCATGCGGATGTCGTCGATGAGATGGCCCTCGGCGTCGACGACGTACAGGACATTCAGTGTCTCTCTGTCACGCCCGAACTTCCGGATGTGAGCGAGCACCTGGGCGACATCCCACTCCTCCCTGATGGCAACGTAATCGGGCGTCATCAGCCGCCCGATGCTCTCCTCCGGATAACCGAGAAGCTGTCGTGCGACCTCACGCTCTTCCGGCGAAAGGAGATTCAGCAGTCGCCGCGTCGCGAGACCGGGCAGTTCCTCGAGCAGGGCCGTGCGATCGTCAGGCGACATCTCGTCGAGAATCGCCGCAACCCTCTGGTCTCCGAGCGCCTGCAGCAATCCTTCCTGATCCTGGAGCGGCAGGTACTCGAATGTATCGGCAGCCAGGTCGCGAGGCAGGACTCGGAAGACCACCGCCTGCTCATCGGCGTCGAGATCGCAGACCAGTTCAGCAACATGCGGCGCGGTCCATTTCACAAGAAGCCGGCGTAACTCCAGGAACCGGCGTTCCTGCATGACGCTACGCACGAGCACGACACGCGCTCCCGTCTCGACGTCATCGGGCTCTTCGACTTCCTTCATCATCGCACTTCAAGCAGTCCACGCACGCTGCCGGATGCTATCACCCGGCTTGTCATCCTGAGCGTAGCGTGAGGATCTGGGTGGGCGGGCGGTGCGATGCACGCGAATGGCACCGCCCATCCGCCCAGATCCCTCGCTACGCTCGGGATGACATGCCACGTTAGGCTCCGTGCTGCGCCCCGGAACAGTACCTGTCATCCCGAGCGGGAGGCGGGCGGGTGGCGAGGGATCCCTGAGTCGACGACCGGGCAGGAAGCACCGCCCGATCCCCGGCGCACGATGAGGGGGTCCTTCGACCGTCCTCCGCCCCTCACACCCACACACCCAGCCCCGGGGCTCCGGCGCTCAGGATGACAGGCAATTAGGCTCGCGAAGCCGCGGCGACCCCTGAAAAGCCCCCACCCTCACTCCGGCTTCTTCTTCGAAAACTGGAGACTGATACTCACCTTCACGTCGTCACCGAGAAGAACCGACCCTTGGTCGGCTGCGCGGTTCCAGACGATTCCATAGTCCTTCCGGTCGAGCGAGGTTTCGACTTCGAAGGCGACACGATCGTTTCCGCGAGCGTCCTTTCCGAATCCGAGAAGCGTGACTGGGAGTGTGATCCGCTTCGTCACTCCATGCATGGTGAAATCACCGGCTACGTCGAACTCGGTCTTCGACTTCGCCTTCACAGCGGTGCTCTTGAAGGAGATCGTCGGGAATGTTTCGACCTCGAAGAAGTCTGCGCTTCGAAGGTGATCGTCGCGCTTCTGGTTCGCCGTGTCGATACTGGCCGCCTGAACCGTGAACTCGACGGTCGAGGCCGATGGGTTCTCCTGATCCAGATTGATCGCTGCATCAAACTCCCGGAACGAGCCGGTGACATTGGCGAGAAGATGCCGGATCTTGAAGTTGGTGTAGGAGTGCGACTTGTCCAGCTCCCACCGGCCGCTCTCCTGCGCGGACAACGAAAAGGACAGGGCAACCGTAACGAGAAACAGCGAACGCATCAGCTTCATTGAACCTCCATTGAGTTGAGTGATGTCTCAACGACAGCTTCTTCGGCAATCATTCCAGTGACTCCGCCGCGCTCAGTCCCGCCAGCCGGCCGCTGGCCCAGGCCCACTGGAAGTTGAAGCCTCCGATCCGTCCGTCGACGTCCAGAATCTCTCCGCAGAGGTAGAGTCCCTCGCATCTTCGCGACTCCATCGTCGGGAGATTCACCTCGGTTAGAGGAATCCCGCCAGCCGTCACTTCGGCCACTTCGAATCCGCGGTCTCCTCTTACCGGGATCACCGTCTCGATCAGCGAACGGACGACCTGTCGGCGCTGCTCTCGCGTCATCCGGCCGAGGGTCGCAGGCGCTTCTCCCGCGAGAGCGAGAAGCCGTTCCGGAAGACGGCCGCGCAGGACACTTCCGACCGTGGAGTGCGGATTGCGCTTCGACTCCGCCACGAACGCCGCATCCAGCGACTCGAACGTCTCACCGGGTAGAAAGTTCGCCACGAGCTCCGGTTTCTCGCCCTTTCGCTTCGCTTCGATCCAGTGCCGCGAGATGTCGAGTGCCAGAGGACCACTGATCCCGACATGCGTGAACAGAAGCGAGCCGTGATGCCGCGCCGCGATCCGCCCTCGGGCGAGCCGCACGGACAGCTCGGCCTCGACGCTCGTTCCGCTGATCGTCGTGATCCAATGACTTTCATCGACGAGCAGCGGTACGAGCGCCGGGAAGAGATCAGTGACGGAATGTCCAAGCGCCCGCGCCATCTGATAGCCCTGTCCGTCGCTCCCCGTCTTTGGAACGCTGCGCCCTCCGGTCGAGAGAATGACCCGCCGTGCGCGCGAGCTCCCGCGACTCGTATCCAGAATGAATCCGGCCTCGGCGCGCTCGATCCGTTCCACACGGGTCCCCGTCAGAACCTCCACCCCTTCGCAGCTCTCCAGCAATGCGTCGACGACACTTCTCGCCCGATCGCTGACCGGAAACAGCTTCCCGGTCTCCTCCCTCTTGAGCGCGACCCCCATCTCGTGGAACCAGGCGACTGTCTGCTCGACGCTGAAGGTCCGGAGCACCTTCGCAATACTGTTTCGATTCCCGTTGAAGTCGGCCGCGCTTACCTCGAAGTGCGTCACGTTGCAGCGTCCGCCACCGGAGATCAGAATCTTCGCCCCTATCTTTGGAGCACCATCGAACGCCGCGACGCGCAGTCCGCGGGCCGCCCGGGACGCAAAAATGGCAGCCGTCAGCCCTGCTGCCCCGGCGCCGACCACGGCGATGTCGTACTCCTCCTGCACCCGGGAAGAGTAACGGTTCTGCAGCGATCACCGATTCGTTACCTGAGAGGCGTGCCATCCGTGCGACTATCTCCCCTTCCATGTTTCGAATACTGACGCTGGTTCTCACGCTGATTCTCACCGTGTCGGCCGCAGCGCGTGACGCCGCCGAACTGCAGCTCGCGATCCGCAAACTCAACGTCATCGGTAGTGCGCTCTACATCGCAGCGCATCCGGACGACGAAAACACGGCGATGCTCGCCTGGCTCTCCAACGACCGCCTCTATCGCACTGCCTACCTCTCGGTGACCCGCGGCGACGGCGGCCAGAACCTCATCGGTCAGGAGCAGGGGCCGCTCCTCGGCGTGATCCGCACCGAGGAGCTGCTTGCAGCGCGCAAAATCGACCATGCCGAGCAGCGCTTCACGCGCGCCATCGACTTCGGTTACTCCAAGTCTCCGGAAGAGACCCTCGCCATCTGGGGCCACGACCAGGTGCTTGCGGATGTGGTCTGGACGATTCGACGTTTTCAGCCTGACGTGATCGTCACCCGCTTCCCCGTCACCGGTGAGGGAGGTCATGGCCAGCACACCGCCTCGGCAATTCTCGCGGAAGAGGCGTTCGTCGCCGCCGGAGACCCGACCAGGTTCCCGGAGCAACTCCGGCACGTCGGTCTCTGGACTCCCCGGCGGATCTTCTGGAACCGCTTCTCATGGCGTCCCATCGATCCGAACGACCCCGCGATCGCGAGCTCGCTCCGTGTCGATCTCGGCGCATGGAACCCTCTGCTCGGCCGCGCCTATACCGAGATCGCGGCGATCAGCAGGAGCGAGCACAAGAGCCAGGGGTTCGGTGCATCCGAACGGCGCGGCACGGTGATCAACTACTTCGAACAGCGCGGCGGCGAGCGGGCAGAGAAGGACCTCTTCGAAGGGATCGACTCGAGCTGGTCCCGGCTGCCCGGCGGCGAGAAACTCGGAGAGCTCTTCACGACCGCGGCGGAGACGTTCAATCCTGATATGCCCGCGGCGTCGATCCCGATCCTGCTCCAGGCCCTCGACCAGCTTGACCGACTTCGGGCTCAGCCGGCGTGGTCGAGACTCTCATGGCTCGATACCACACGACAGGAGCTGCTCGAAGTCATTCGCGACTGTGCCGGACTCGCAATCGATGTTTCGGCGAAAGAATCGCTCGTAGTACCAGGAGCCGAGATTCCTGTCACCGTCACGGTCGTCAACCGGTCCAGTTATCCGTTCCGCCTGTCGATGGTCGCCTCGCTCTACGCCGCCCCCGGCAAGGCTCCGGGAGCAAAGCTCGAATACAACCAGCCGGTTCGGACAGACCTGACGCTGAAGATCCCCGACGACTTCGATTACTCGCGGCCTCACTGGCTCAGGAAGCCGGGCTCACGAGGGCTTTACGCGATCGACGACCCACTGCTGATCGACCAGCCACAGGCTCCTCCCGCGATTCCAATCGTCGTCACGATCGACGATCTGCAGATGAACACCCTCATTTTCACCGTGCCGACGGTCTTCCGCTGGACGGATCCGGTGAGAGGGGGGCAGGTGCGCGAGGTCGAGGTCGTGCCGCCGGTGACGGCGCGCTTCGAATCGGATCTCTACCTGTTTCCCGACACGTCGGCGCGCACAGTCGGGGTGACGCTCCGGAGCTTCGGTGCCGGGAAGGCAACGGCCGCCCTGCAAGTCCCTGACGGGTGGAAGGTGACGCCGGAATCACAGGAGCTGACCTTCAGCGGCGCGGGAGACGAGAAGAGCGTCTCGTTCCGCGTCACCCCTGCGAAGAGCTGGACGACCTCGACGGTCAGACTGATCGCATCGGTCGACGGAAAAGACTACAGCGGAGCAATCACCGAGATCGACTACCCGCACATCCCGGCCCGCCGCATCGTGGGAGAGGCGGCAGCGAAGGTCGTGCGTGCCGACGTCGCGAAACACGGCTCGCGGATCGGATACATCATGGGCTCCGGCGATGACATCCCCGAGGTGCTGAGGCAGGTCGGCTACGAAGTGACGCTGCTCGCTGACGCTGATCTCGACCGCGGAGACTTCGCCCGCTTCGACGCGATCGTCGCCGGCATTCGCGCCTACAACACCCGCAAACGTCTCGGCGTCGCGCACGAGAAACTGATGGACTACGTCGCGAATGGCGGCACGTTCGTCGTGCAGTACAACACGCTCGACGAGCGTGCGGTGGCTGCCCCGGGACCGTATCCGTTCGAGATCTCGCGCGATCGAGTAACCGTCGAAGAAGCCGCGGTCGAGTTCTCCGATCCGAAGCATCCGCTGCTCAACGCGCCGAACCGTCTGACTTCCGCCGACTTCGATGGCTGGGTTCAGGAGCGCGGTCTCTACTTTCCCGGCAAATGGGATCCCCGCTACACGACCATCATCTCGTCGCATGACCCGGGCGAAACTCCGAAGCCGGGCGGACAGCTCGTCGCACGCCACGGCAAGGGAATGTTCGTCTACACCGCCTATTCATGGTGGAGACAGCTGCCCAATGGCGTTCCGGGTGCGATCCGGGCGTTCGTCAATCTGGTATCGGCCGGCAGAACTCCGGCCGGGCGCTGAGGATTGAACCGAAGTAAAGGATGATCACGAGCGAATGATCCAACAGCCGTCACCACCGCCCCCGATAGGCAAGACCTGGCGCCGCCTCTACACGGCCGTCCTTCTCTTTCTGGCGTTCGAGGTGCTGATCTTCCACCTCTTCACGAGGGCGTTCGAATGAGGACAGCCGACTGGGTCGTCCTGATCGGAACGCTTCTCTCGATCGTTGCCTATGGAGTCTGGAAGGGACGGCGACAGAAACGTCTCGAGCAGTACCTTCTCGCCGACCGCCAGCTGCAGTGGTACACCGTCGCGCTCTCCGTGATGGCAACTCAGGCGAGTGCGATCACGTTCCTCTCGACTCCGGGACAGGCCTACAGCGACGGCATGCGCTTCGTGCAGTTCTACCTCGGGCTGCCGATCGCGATGGTGATCCTGTCGGTCACCGCCGTCCCGATCTACCATCGCCTGAAGGTCTTCACCGCGTACGAGTATCTCGAGCATCGCTTCGACGTCAGAACCCGGACGCTGACGGCTCTCCTCTTTCTGATCCAGCGCGGACTCGGCACCGCGATGACCCTCTACGCGCCCGCTCTGATCGTCTCGCTGGTCCTCGGCTGGAACATCCACCTCACGACCCTCGCCATCGGCGCGCTGGTCATCGTCTACACGACCAGCGGCGGCACCAAGGCGGTCAGCTGGACACACATGCATCAGCTCCTGATCTCCCTGGCGGGGATGGGAATCGCGCTGATCGTCGCCATCCGCTCGCTGCCACCTCAGGTCGGTCTGATCGATGCCGTGAGGGTCGCAGGACGAATGGACCGCATGAACGTGATCGATTTCAACTTCGATCTGAGCACGCCGTACAACTTCTGGTCAGGACTGTTCGGCGGACTGATGGTCGCTCTCGCCTACTTCGGAACCGATCAGTCACAGGTGCAGAGATACCTGACGGGCGAGACCGTGGCGCAGAGCCGCCTCGGTCTGCTCTTCAACGGCATCGTCAAAGTACCGATGCAGTTCTTCATCCTCTTCGTCGGTGCGATGGTGTTCGTCTTCTATCAGTTCGTCGCCCCGCCGCTGTCGTTCAACCCGGTGCAGAGCGCCAAGGTGCGCTCGAGCGCCTACGCCGCCGAGTTCCAGAGTCTCGAACAGACTCACGAGAGCACTTTCGCGGCGAAGAGGATCGCGGCTACGAATCTCGTCGCCGCGATGGACGCCAACGACACCGAGACCGTCGAACGGACCACCGAGCGGTTGCAGGCGCTCCAGGCGCAGGACGAGGAAACGCGCAAAGCCGCCTCAGCGCTGATCCGAAAAAACGATCCGAAAGCCGACGCGTCCGACACCGACTACGTCTTTCTCACGTTCATCATTCAGAACCTCCCGGTCGGCCTCGTCGGGGTTCTGCTGGCATCGATCTTCTGCGCCGCAATGTCGGCAACCGCATCCGGACTCAACTCGCTCGCCTCGACCAGCGTCGTCGACATCTGGAAACGTCACCTGTCGAAGGAACAGAGCGACCATGAATACGTCGTGGTCTCCAAGTGGGCGACGATCTTCTGGGGAGGGTTCTGTGTCGCATTCGCGCTGTATGCGAATCAGCTCGGATCGCTGATCGTCGCGGTGAACAGAGTCGGCTCGTTCTTCTACGGAACGATGCTCGCAATCTTTCTGGTCGCCTTCTACGTGAAACGAGTTGGTGGGACCGCGATGCTCTGGGGAGCGCTCGTCGCCGAGCTCGCCGTCGTCTACTGTGCGTTCTACACCGACATGGCGTGGCTCTGGTGGAACGTGGTCGGCTGCGGCGTCGGTGTGGGTGCGGCGCTGCTGTTCCAGATGGTGCTGCCGGCGCGGGAGATCACGGCGACCTCGGAGTAGGTGTTTGCGAAATGCGAGCAAGTACCGACGCGCTACGCGGTGGAGCGGGACGGCACACGACTGTGCCTCGCAGCCAGTCATCTGTCCACGGAACAGCGCCGGTAGGCGCGATTGACCTTAGCCCAAGACGCCAGTCCTGGGTGGCTTTGTGATCAAGAGACAGTCCCGTAGGGACGATTGACGCATCGTCTTCAATCGTCCCTACGGGACTGTCTCTGACCTTGGCTTTCCCAGGACTTCGTCCTGGGCTAAGGTCAATCGCGCCTACCGGCGCTACGTTTCGAGCGATGACACACCTGTCATCCTGAGCCGCCGGAACCCCGAGGGTGGGCGGGTGGCGGGAGGGGTGGAGGACGGTCGAAGGACCCCCTCATCGAGCGCCCAGCAGGATTGAATCGCCATCCTGAGCGGGGCACGGCGCGGCGCCGTGCAACCGGTGGCCGCCGCACCGCGACGGCACCGCCCTCGCGGTGCCGTCGCAACAAAGCTACTTCTTCCAGTTGTCGACGTTCTTCCGGACTTCGGAGGCGAAGGCCCCCTGCTGAGGCGTCGCCGCGGCGAACGCCATCTCGCCGTAGCGGATGGCTTCGGCCTTGTTGCCCTGCTTCTCCATGATGCGGGCCTTCAGCCAGAGGTTCGCGATGTTCTGATTCGCCTTCATCGACTGGTCGAGCCAGGCGTTCATCTCCGCGTCAGCAGCCGCGCCGGGATTCTCGAATGCGAAGCTGGCCGCCATGTACGGCGTACGCCAGTCGGGCTGCATCGCGTTCCGGAAATTTGCGATTGTCCGCTCGGTCGACTTCGTATCGACCGTGAATGGAACCGCAATCCTGTCCCACCGGATCGCGATCTTCGCCGTGTCGGTCGTCATCTCGTTCAGATCGAAGCTGAGCCACTCGCGAAAGTCGGCCTGCTGCGGCTTCACTTTGATCCGGAGCTTGTCGTTCGCCGCGTCGTAGCTGTAACTCCCCCACTGTTCGGCCACACTGTTGAAGATGACCGTCCACTCCTCACGTCCCGGAATCGTGTGCAGGCTGTACATTCCCTTCGGCAGTTTCTGTCCGTCGATCACGACGTCATTGCTGAACGAGATCGTCGTCGCCTCATTCGCACCGGTACGCCACACTTGGTCGTACGGCACCAGCCCACCCCAGATCTGCCGGCCACGCACTCCCGGTCGGTTGTAGTTGATGGTGATGTCGGTGATCCCGACCGCCTGAGTCAGGCTCGCCTTCGGACTCGGGCGCGGTGCCTGTACCTGCCCGAAAGCCGCCGTCGTGGCGATGAGCATCACAACGATGACAAATGCCTTGCGCATGTCGATCCTCCTAAATGTTGATTGAACGAAGCGGACTCTATCAAGGAATCACGATCGGGGTGGAGTCAGGGGGCGGCAGCGACGCGGACAGCACCAACTTTGCACTACCCTCCCGCCGTGAACCACACCACCATTGTTCTGTTCGGCGGGCGATCCGATGAGCGCCACGTCTCCGTCGCCTCGGCGCAGAATGTCGTCCGCACGCTGGGTAACGTGCTCGCCTGGTTCTGGTCGCCCGACGGCCGGGTCCACGACGTTGCCGTCCGCGAGCTGCTCGCGCACGAGCGGCCCTTCGAGGTCGACTTCGTCCAATCCCGTCCGGCGATTTTCCCGACACTCGACCAGGCCCTCGACACGCTTCCCGTCGATGACCCGCTCTTCCTCCTGGCCCTGCATGGCGGCGAAGGAGAAGACGGCACCGTGCAGCGGATGCTCGAGCAGCGCGGGATTCCTTTCACCGGCTCGGGCTCGGAGGCGAGCGCCGCCGCCTTCGACAAGCAGCGTGCAAAAGAGCTCGTCGAGGAGCGCGTTCCGATTCCAGACGGCCGCATCGTGAACGATCTCTCGCGGCTGCGAAACGTGATCGACTACATGCTCTCGCGTCACGAACGCATCGTCCTCAAGCCGCTTGCGGCCGGATCGAGCCGCGGCCTCTTCTTCCTCGACCGCGGCGCCGATCCGACGGAAGTCGAACAGAAGGTCGTCGAGGTCGCCGTCCCGTACATCATCGAGCAGTTTGTCGCCGGCAGAGAGCTGACAGTCGGCGTGGTCGATGGCGACTCCGGTCCCGAGGCCCTCCCCGTCGTCGAGATCGAGGTCGAGGCCGGTCACACGTTCGACTATGAGGGGAAGTACCTCGGCAAAGGGACCCGTGAAGTCTGTCCCGCGCAGATCCCTGAAAGCATGGCCACGGCAGTCCAGCAGGCGGCGGTCGCGGCACACATCGCGCTCGGATGTACCGGCTACTCCCGTAGTGACTTCGTCGCATCCCCCGATGGCATCTGGTTTCTCGAGCTCAACACCCTGCCGGGCCTCACCACCAGTTCCCTCGTCCCACAGGAGCTGGCCGCCTGCGGCATCTCGTTCCAAAGCTTCCTCGAAAGCCAGATCGGGTTGGCACTGCGAAGGGTCAAGGCGAGGGTGTGAAGCTGCGGTGAGCGCCGCGTAGCGGCCGCCGGATGGTAGCCGGGGGTGCGAAGCGGAGCGGAGCACCCCCGGTTGCCGCGTACCAAGTCAGTGTGCCGCGTAGCGGTACCGGACAATACACGTGCAGCACCGTAGGCACGGTAGTGGTCCGGTGCCGCGATGCGGCACACTGTTCTTGAGACGTTGACCGGGGGTCTGAGCGCGTCCGCGCTCAGACCCCCGGCTACCATCCGAAGCCGCTACGCGGCTGAAAAAACCGGACCCGAGAGTCGGCGGCCTCACACTCGTCCTCACTCACCATGTTCTCCTCCCCATCGCGGTAAACTGCGCACACCGTGGAAACGATGGATCTGATCCTGGCGATTCTGCTCGGTCTCGGCCTCTCGGCGTCGACCGGGCTGAACACGTTTCTCCCGCTGCTCCTGCTCGGAGGTGCGGCGCGTTTCGACATCGCCGGAATCGCGCTGGGTCAACGGTTCGACTGGCTGACCTCGGACGTCGCGCTGATCGTGCTGATCATCGCCTCGGTTCTCGAGATCGTCGGCGACAAGATTCCCGCCGTCGATCACGTCCTCGACTCGATCGGCACATTCGTCAGGCCGGTCGCCGGCACCGTCGCCGCGGCATCGGTCCTCACCGGGCTCGATCCGACGATTGCGGCAATCGTCGGTGTGATGGTGGGAGCGCCGACCTCATTCGGGCTTCACTCGCTGAAGGCGGGGGCGAGAGTCGCTTCGTCGGCGAGCACGCTCGGCTGCGCGAACCCGGTCATCTCGATCGTCGAGGATGTCCTCTCGGTAGGGCTCTCGCTGATCGCGATTTTCCTCCCGCTGCTCGTTCCCCTGGCGCTGCTGCTGCTGGTGATCGTCCTCTGGAGAGTGGTGCGGCGCGTCCGGCGGAACGACGCTACGGCGCCGGGTTCAGGACAGTGATTCTTCCGTCGAGCGCGGGGGTCAGCGGCGTCGTCCGCTTCCTCAGCACCTCAATGAGCACATCCCGGATCGGCTTCGCATAAAAGATCTGAATTCTGTGCGCGGGAATCGAGCCCATCACGTCGCCCGTCCCGTCACCCCCCGCCGCCACGAAGTCGGGCATGACCACGGCGTAGTACTTCGCCGGATCCAGTGGGGAGCCGTCACTCAACGTCACGCTCACGACTCGATTCCGCGATGTAGCCGGGACATCCGTCTCCTTCGCGTGATCGATCGTGTAGCGGACACCGCTGACCTGGAGGATCCCTCGCGCGCCGCCGCTCATCGCGCCGAGAATCTGCGTCAGCTGCTCGCCAGTCATCACGACCATCGTCGGATAGTTGTCGAACGGGCTGACCGCGTAAACGTCGCCGTACGTCAGCGGCCCCGCCGGCAGATCGGCGCGAATGCCGCCCGAGTTCATCAGTGCGACCTCGGCTCCCGTCGCTTCGCGCAAAGCGTCGGCCACCAGGTTTCCGAGTGGCGACTCGTTCCAGTACGATCGCGGGAAGTTTGCCGCCGCCGTGACTCCGAGCATCTCGTCACGTTTGAGAGCGACGCGGCGCAGATAGGGCTCCATCGCCGCCGCGACCCGCGCGTCCGGCCTGATCGTCATACCGGAAAAGGTCCGCGGTTCGAGCCGGGCTCCCGCTGGGGCTTTGCTCGGCTGGCAGTGCTCGGTGCCACTGTAGACGAACGAGCAGATCATCGTGTGCTCGCGAATCTCTTTCCTTACCACCCGGTCATTCTTCGGCTCGATCCAGAGATCGATCGTCGAAAACTCGCGGCTGTATGGAGCAGCCTGCGCGACGGCGACTCCGTTGACGAAGTGCGCCATCCTGGCGTGCGTATGGCCGCCGAACCAGGCGTCGATCGTCCCCGCCGGCAGAGCCTCCAGGATCTGCATCGCCTCCTGGCTCGGATCGCAACTGTCGAGTAGATGCGGGTCGCTCGTGTCCCTGCAGCGCCCCCCCATGTGGGCAACGGCGACGATCGCGTCGACTCCTCGCTGGCGCAGTTCCCGCGCGGCAGCGATCGTGGCAGCCACAGGATCAGTGAATTCGAGCGACGCCACATTCACCGCCATCGTCACGTTCGGCGTATCCGGTGTCGTCAGTCCGATGATTCCGATCCGGGCGCCACCCTTCGAGACGATCGTGTAGGGCCGCGCCCAGGAGGGCGTCCGGCCGGATGACTTCTCGACCATGTTGGCCGAAAGAAAGGGGAACCGCGCGAGCCCTGCGTTCCGCTTCAGTGCTCCGAGGGAGTCCTCGTTAGCGCCTCGGGCAAGCGGCTCCGGACCGACAGGCCCGAAGTCGAACTCATGATTGCCGATGGCCATGGCCGCGTACCCGATCGCGTTGTAGCCGCGAACCATCGGTTCCCCCTCGAACATGTTCGACTCGATGGTCCCCTGAAATAAGTCTCCCGCATCGACGACGATGACTCGCCCTCCATGAGCGGCACGCAGCGCCTCGACGTGGCCCGCAAAAGAGGCAAGGCCGCCGATGAGCACGCCTTCGCCCCCTCCTTCCGGGACCTCGACGTGGCCGTTGTACCAGCCGTGGACGTCGGTTGTGCCGACGATCACGACGTGAACAGGTTCCGAGGAGCGGGGCAGCGACGAGCAGGCCGCCGCCAGGAGGAGGACCAGAGGAAGAGCCCGTTTCATCGCCGCGCGATTATAGAGGTGGTTCATGAACGGTCGTCGGAACGGGATGAGCCCGGCTTCGCATTCCGGGAGCCTGGGCTGCGGCGCGCGTACCGCGGCTTTTCCATCAATCCTGTCATCCCGAGCGTAGCGAGGGATCTGGGCGGATGGTCACGTTCATCGCACCGCCCATCCGCCCGGATCCTTACGCTACGCGGATGACAAGCTTAACCACAGGGTGTCTCGCCTCACTTTGCCACACCGGCTCAGCCCTGTTCTGGTCTGCGACCGCACAACTCACGCCCCCCCCAATGCCTGGTTCGCCACCTCCTGCCTTACACTCTCCCAGAACGTGGAACCATCCGCTCCCGAAACGAGTTACATCAGCAGACGCATGGGCTATCAACTCGCCGCGAGCGCGATCGCACTCCTTCATCTGGCTTTCATCATCTTCGTCATCGCCGGCGGTCTCGCCGTGCTGAAGTGGCCGAAGCTGATGTGGCTCCACCTTCCGGCGGCCACCTGGGGAGTACTCATCGAGTTCTTCGGCTGGTACTGTCCCCTCACTACGTGGGAGAATCAGCTCCTGCGACAGGCGGGCAGGGCAGGCTACGACGGCGGTTTCGTCGCCCACTACATCATGCCCGTCATCTATCCGGCCGGCCTCACCCGCGGTCACGAGATCGTGATCGGGCTGATCGTGCTCGCCGTCAATGCAGTCGTTTACATGAGAGTATTTCGATAAATGTCCACAGTTGCCATACCCCAGCACCCGGTCGCCACGACCGATGAAACCTTCAAGTCGATCGGACTGAACCCGGAGATCGTCACCACCATCGAGAACTTCGGGTTCATCAATCCCACACCGATTCAGGCCGCCGTAATCCCCATTGCCCTCTCAGGACGCGACGTCATCGGTCTCGCCCAGACCGGCTCGGGAAAGACTGCCGCGTTCGTTCTTCCGATCGTCGAAAAGCTCGTTCACGGCCGCGGCGTCCGCGGACTGATCGTCGCCCCGACACGGGAGATTGCCCTTCAGACGAAGGCGTTCCTCGACCTCTTCGGCGCGAAACACGAGCTCGATACCGTCTGCCTGATCGGAGGCGTTCGGATGCAGCCGCAGCTCGACGCGCTGAAGAAAAAGCCCGACGTCGTCGTCGCGACGCCCGGACGTCTTCTCGATCACGTCCAGCGAAGGACCGTCTCCCTCGACAAGGTCGAAATGCTCGTTCTCGACGAAGCCGATCACATGCTCGACCTCGGCTTCCTTCCCCAGATTCGCGAAGTACTCCGCACGCTGCCCCGCGAGCGGCACACGATGATGTTCTCGGCCACCATGCCCGATTCGATCGAGATGATCGCGCGCGACTTCATGCGCAGTCCCGAGCGTGTCGACATCCTGCCGGAAGGCTCGGCAGCCGATGGGATCACGCACCGCGTCTATCTCGTGAAGGAAGAGGACAAGCGGAAGTGCCTGCTGGCTCTCCTCCACGAAGAACTGGGATCCACGCTCGTGTTCACCCGCCGCAAGGTTGACGCCGAATGGCTGTTTCACATCCTCGACCGTCAGGGTCATCCCGTCGCACGGATCCACGCCGACCAGTCTCAGAACAAGCGAGTCAGCGCGCTCCAGACCTTCCGTGAAGGGCAGCACCGCATCCTCGTCGCGACCGACATCGCCGGCCGCGGCATCGACGTTCCCGGCATCCAGCACGTGATCAACTTCGACATCCCCGAGAACGTCGAGGACTACATCCACCGCGCCGGACGCACCGCACGCGGCAGCGCCCTCGGAATCGTCGCGACCATCGGAACCTGGCAGGACATCCCGATGATCCGCAAGATCGAAGAGGTCCTCGGCGACAAAATCGCCCGCTGCACCGTCGGAACGGTGCAGCCGTGGGAAGAGTCCGAGAAGAAGCCGTCCCGCGAACGACGCCGCCTGTAAGGGCGGCGCACGGGGGGCGAGACGCCCCCGTGCGGACGAGGACGTCCGCGGTACGGCGGGCGAGGACGCCCGCGCTACAGAACCGAGGAACTCCGAGGAACTCCCGAGGAACCGAGGAACCCGAGGAACCGATCATGGCCTGGCGGATCGAGCGGCAATCGAACGGGCAGTACGCGATCTTCTCGACGCGGCTGCAGGACTACGTCGTCATCGATGCTGACGCCGCGACGATCGAGGAGCTTTACGCCGAGAAGGGGCGGAAGGTCTACATCGCCTCGGCACGTGCACAGATTGCGAAGGACGTTCCGGTCCCGGAAGATGCGGAGTCGCTGATCGAGGCGAGCCGGCGTCGCGGAGAAACGCCGAAGGAACCGCCCGAGCCGATCGGTGCAACCGGCTTTGTTCTGGAGTGAAACAAAGCGCGCGGCTAACACGTATTCACGCGGCGCATGAAACACCTTCTGACAATTTCGCTCGCACTGCTTCTGCTTTCCGCCTGTTCGACCGCACAGCTGGACCTTCCCGCCGGTGCGATGACGGTCGAAGGATCCAACCCAAGGATCTGGAACCGTCCCATCGCCTTCGGCCCCTATCGGACAGCATGGGTGGATGAGGGAACCCGGCGCTCCTGGCTCGCCGATCTGAATCTCGTTTCGTTCGGCAGAGCCGATCAGGCCTATCACCTTGCGCTCGGAGAAACCGCCATCGATTGCCACACGCGCGAGTTCGTGATTGGACGGAACGGGTTCTACCTCGATCCGACGCTCGGTCGCTCGCCGCTCCTGGTCTGCGGCTTTGATCAGGGTGGTGCGCGGACCACTCTTCTTCTCTCGAAGACCGGCAAGGCGGAGCCGTCACTGCGCGGAGAGATCCGCACGGTGGGAGCCGACGGCCCGGCACTCTCGGTTGCTTCGCTCCATCGTCCCGTCGGCGCGGTCATCGGCTCGGCTGAGCCATTCGGATACGAGATCCGCAGTGGAGAGCGCGTCGTTGGGATCGTAGAGACGATGAATCGCGGGAGAGTCTGGATCGATCCTGCGCTCGACCAGGCGGAGCAGGACAAGCTCGCGGCCGCGGCGGCCGCGCTGTTGCTGTTCCGCGATCCCGATGCGGGCGAGTAGGCTGAGGCGCGTGTGCGCGAGCAAGCTGCGTGTCGCTCCCTGGCCACGCACGGGGGGCGAGACGCCCCCGTGCGGACGGGGACGTCCGCGGTACGGCGGGCGAGGACGCCCGCGCTACGAACCCCGAGGAACCCCGAGGAAACCCGAGGAACTCCGAGGAACTCCGAGGAACTTCACCTCCCATACCGCACTCCCACCCGCCACGCCCGCGGCTGACCGATAGAGATCACGGGGGTCGCGCTTACTTCCACCTGCTCGTCAAACACGTTCTCGACGGCGAAGGTCATGGCGAGCCTGTTGGCGAGTGGGACGGCCAGAAAGAGATCGGTGACCGCATAGGAGGCGAGAGGCAGCGCGTTCCGGTCGTCGTCGTACTGCATGTCTGACCATCGTGCCTGAACGCCGCCTGTGACGCTGCCTGTGCGAATGAGTTGCGCTGTGAGCTGCTGGCGCGGCACCTGCGGCACGCGGTTGCCTCGCAGCCCGTCATCCCGCAGTTCGGCGTCGACATACATCCAGCCGGCGGATGCCCGCCACGCCGTGCCGAGGCGCCACTCTCCATCGGCCTCGATTCCGCGCGATCGGG
Organism: Thermoanaerobaculia bacterium; assembly: GCA_036385045.1. Classification (GTDB taxonomy): domain Bacteria; phylum Acidobacteriota; class Thermoanaerobaculia; order Gp7-AA8; family Gp7-AA8; genus QHVT01. The sequence continues at coordinate 17,339 of DASVLC010000413.1, forward strand.
TCGCTCCGATGTTGCGCCGCTGCCGGACGATCGTCGGCCCGCTCGCATCGAGCGTGAAGTTCGCGATGGCGTCGCTGACGTCCATCGCGAACAAGGTCACGCGGAAGGGCCCGGAGCGGACGCCGAGCTCGTAACCATCGAGACTCTCCGATCCGAGTCGCGCATTCGGCAGCGTCTCGACATTGCCGACGCGGAAGCCGCGATAGAGCTCGTTCAACGTTGGAGCTCGATACGCTCGGTACCAGGAACCGGAAACCGCCAACCGGTCGTCGACGCGCCACAACAGTGCGACACGCGGGTTCCACGCAGACTCGCGCCGCGTCGCATCGAGCCCCTCATTTCGCCACGAATCTGCGCGGATACCAGCCGTGACGCTCAGCTCATTCGAGACAGCGAAGACGTTCTCGAGGTAGATCCCCCCACTTCGCTGTCTTCCGTCGACGGCGACGCGCAACTGTCCGGCCGGCGTGAATCGCAATTCGTCAGACGTTCCGTGCACATCGCGAAGGTCGGTTCCCGCGACGACGACGTGTCTGCCGCCGAACCCGCGCGTCCACTGCAGACTCCCTCCGAGCGCTCGCGAAGGGACGTTCTGCTCGACGGTCAGCCGCTCCGACCTCCGATCGGCGGCAACGGCGGTGAACGTCTGGAAGTAATCCTGATCCGTCCCGTAGGCACGAACGTCGAGAGCTCCACCGGACAGAGACGTCGTCAGACCGGCGCTCACCTGACGGGTCGTCGTGTCGTTCTCCTGCAGCGGGGTGCCGTTGTCGCGCTTCTCACGGAAATGCGAACCGCGGAGAAATGCTCCGCTGTATCGCAACGTCGCGTCGAGGTTGACGTGCTGCGTTCCCGCTTCGACATCGACACCTCCGCGATCTTCGGGACGCACCAGCACGAAGCCGTCGGTCGAGAGCGCGTCGATCGCGATGCTTCCATGCCACTCTCCGCTACTTTCGGACACGAAGGCCATCCCGTTCATCGTCCCTTGGGACCCGGCCGAGACATCGGCCGTCATGGTCGCCGAACGGCGGCGGATGAACTGGACTACGCCGCCCATCGCCGAACTGCCGTACAGATCCGACGCGCCGCCGCGGAGAATTTCCACCCGCTCGAGCGCTGCACGCGGAACTCGTCCCCAGTAGACCCAGCCGCCGAACGGATCGTTCAGCGGAATACCCTCGTCGAGCACCAGCGCGCGTGACGCTCCGCTCGCGCCGATGCCTCGCAGGGTGACTCCCTGCGCCGTCGGATTCGCAACGCGGCTCCCGGCGCGCCGGAAGAGCGTGAACCCCGCAACCTGACGCAGCGCATCGTCGATGGTCGGCGCCGCCGTCGTCTCGAGCGTCACCTGGTCCATCACGACGACGCTGGCCGGGGTGTCGGCCACGCGCGTCTCCGTCCTCGTCGCCGTCACGACGATCACTTCGGAGACACGCTCCGGGACCGGATCGACGGCAGCAGTTGCAAGAACGGCGAGTACGAGCAGACCGGAGGTCACGATTTACATTCTTTCTCGGAGTTCCTCGGAGTTCCTCGGTTCCTCGGAGTTCCTCGGAGTTCCTCGGTCCTCGGTCCTCGGTTCCTGTAGCGCAGGCGTCCTCGCCTGCCGTACCGCGGACGTCCTCGTCCGCAGGGGGGCGTCTCGCCCCCCGCACCCGCAGGATCATGATGCAGTTTGCCTGCCCCGCGAAGCCACAGTCAGTTGCGAGGCGGAATCTGCCGCCGCGACAGCTTGTCTAGTCGTCTGCAACTCGATGACCGCCAAATTCGCACCCGCCTGGTTCCTTCCCGGCCCGCACGTCCAGACGATCTGGGGACGGCTGACACGCCCCCGCCAGCTCGTGAAGCTGCGGCGTGAGGTTCTCGAGACGCCCGACGGCGATGAGCTCGTCCTCGATCATCTCGATGCCCCTCTCACCGCCGCCGAGCCACTGCACTTCGTGCTCATGCACGGACTCGAGGGAAGCTCACACTCGGTCTACATCCAGGGCGTTCTGTCCGTGATTGCACGGCACGGACATGCGGCCACCGCGCTGAACTTCCGCTCCTGCGCGCGCGATCCGAAGAACATCTTCCGTATGCTGCCGAACCGCCGGCCGCGCTTCTACCACTCGGGAGAGACCACCGACTTCGACTTCGTCGTCCGCACCCTTTCGTCGCGACCCGGAGCGCTCCCACTGGTCGGCTTCGGTGCCTCACTCGGCGGCAACATGCTGCTCAAGTGGCTGGGAGAAAACCCCGGCCAGTCGATGGTGCGCGCTGCAGCAACACTCTCGGTCCCCTACGACCTCGGTGCGGGATCGATCTACCTCGAGAAGAGCGCCGCGGGACGCTTCTACGTCAGCCGCTTTCTCGCCACGCTCAAGAAGAAAGCACTCCGTCCCGACATTTCGCCGCTCGTCGATCTCCCGCGCGTTCTGCGATCACGCACCTTCCGTGAATTCGACGATTCCGCCACTGCGCCGATCCACGGGTTCGCCGATGCAAACGATTACTACGCGCGCTGCAGCTCGATTCACTTCCTCAGCCGGATCACCACTCCAACGCTGACTCTCAACGCGGAAGACGATCCCTTTCTACCGCCCGATGTCCTCCCGAGGGTGCGCGCAGCCGCGTCGCCCTCCGTCGACGTCCGTACGACGCCGACAGGTGGTCATGTCGGTTTCATCGGTGGCCCGACGCCATGGAGCTGTGAATACTGGGCCGAGGAACTCGTCGTCCGCTGGCTCATCGAGAACGCGAAAGGGTAGGCCGGCGGAGCGCGAAATACGGTTTGCACGCTCTCGGCCGGGCGGCGGGCGAGGACGCCCGCGGTACGGCGGACAAGATGTCCGCGCTACTCGCAGCTTCGCTGCGGACGCCAGCGGCGCTGAGGGTGTCGGGGCTGCCGTGCTCACCATCGTCGTTCCTGCCCGCCCCCCCTATAATCAGATTCTCTGATGGCTTCCGAAGTGACCGAGACGACGGCCCGTACACCCGCGGGTCCCACCCGCATGACGCGCATCGCAACCTTCATCGCCGAGCGATTTCCGTTCGCCCTCCCGGCATTTCGGAATGCTCTGGCGCGCGCAGGGGACGAACCGGCGGCGCTTCGCCATGCGCTGGCCGTCGAGCTCACTTCGACCGCCGAGGTGCACGATCTTCCTGAGACTACACCGCGTGTACCGGCGTCTTTACGGTTGCGCCAGGCGGTCGACGAGGTCCTCGACGCGTTCGACGGCGCGATCCGTCGCGACGAGATCGCTGCGTCGCTCACACCTGTCGAGAAGCGCGAAATCATGCGTGGAATGCTTCTCACTCGCGCGACCGACAATCGCCTCAAGCAGTTCTTCACAGGTGGCGATGTCCGCTGGCGCAACACCTCTTTCCAGGGAAAAGGCTTCCGCTCCCTCGGACAGGAAGCCATCTATGCGGCGGCCATCCGCCTGCGGCGCGAGCCGGACGGCGATGTCATCTCGCCGATGATCCGCGACCTCGGCGCCGCCCTCGCCATGCACAACACCCCCGAGACTGTTCGCATGGTCCTAAGCGCTCAGATGGCGAAGGCCGGCGCTCCGATGAACGGTCGCGACCTCCACATCGGCGACTGGGCTCACGGGATTCTTCCGGCGATGGCTCCGCTCGGCAGTCCTGCGCTGACCATCGCCGGCATCGCCATGGCATTCAAGCTGCGGGACGAGCCGCGCGTCGCCGTCTCCTTCATCGGTGAAGGAGCAACTTCTCTGGGTGAGTGGCATGAGGCGATCAACGCCGCGGCAGCGCGGCAGCTCCCCGCGGTCTTCTGCGTCCAGAACAACCAGACCGCCCTGTCGACGCCCATTCGCGACAACTCTGCCGCACGGGTTTTCGCCGACAAGGCGCTCGGCTATGGGATTCCATGCGTAACGATCGACGGCACCGATCCCGAGGCGATCGCTGGAGCGTTCGGCTGGGCGGCGGAACGTGCGCGGAGCGGCCATGGCCCGTCGCTCATCGAACTGGTCGCAATGCGGATCTGCGGGCATGCGCACCACGACGACATGCTCTATCTCGGCAAGGACCCGCAGTCGTCGTGGTCCTATCCGCAACTGACCGCGCAGGGTTATGCCGACCGCGATGCCTATCTCTACTGGTATCAGTGCGACCCCATCACCACCTATGCCGCGCGACTCGAGAGCGAAGTTCTCGTGGCGCCGGGTGAGGTCGATGAGTGGAAGAGGGAAATCGAGGCGCTCGTGGAAGAGCAGGCCCGCCTGGTCATTGATGCGCCCTGGCCGGATGGCGAGACCGCTGGCGATGGAGTGCTCGCCGGTGAGCCTCGCAGAACGCGCGTCGAGGTGCTCGATCCGTCGTGGCGAGACGCTCCGGCGCGAGCGACAGCACTTCCGCCACTCGATCCCGGACCTCCTTTCGATTCGAAGGGACGAACGTTTCTCGATGCGGTGATGCTCGGCGTCGGAGATGCGTTGCGCGGCGATCCCCGCGTCTTCGTCTACGGCGAGGATGTCGGTGGTCGTTACGGCAACGCCTTCCTTCTTCTCCGTCCGCTCCTCGAAGAGTTCGGCGATCGCATCATCAACTCGGTGCTTTCCGAGGGAGCAACGATCGGCGTCTGTACCGGAGCGGCGCTCGCCGGCATGCGGCCGATCGGTGAGATGCAGTTCAACGACTTCGTCGCGTCGGGATTCAACCAGCTCGTGAACAACACGGCGAAGATCCGCTATCGCTGGGGTGGCGAGGTTCCGATGGTACTGCGGATGCCGTGGGGCGGGCTGCGCCACGCCGGGCCGTATCACTCGCAGAACACGGAAGCGTGGTTCTACCGCACGCCCGGTCTGAAGATCGTCGTTCCTTCGACTCCGTATGACGCACGCGCGCTGATGGCGTCCGCGGTTGCTGATCCCGATCCTGTGCTCTATTACGAACACATCGCGCTCTATCGCGACCCGCAGATCAAGCAACTCCTCGATAGTGAGGCGCCGGAGCCGATTCCGATCGGCAAAGCGGCACTCCGGCGTTCAGGAGATGACCTGGCGATCATTTCCTATGGCGCCTACGTCCACGACGCGATGAGACTTGCCGGGAAACTCGCCGAGGATGGGCATGAGTGCGCCGTGCTCGACCTGCGAACGCTTGCCCCACTCGACCGCGAGGCGGTGCTCGCCGTCGCCCGGCATTGCAGCAAGGTGTTGATCGTGCACGAAGACACTCGAACCGGCTCGATCGGTGAATCGCTTGCCGCGATCATTCAGGAAGAAGCGTTCGAGTTTCTCGATGCGCCGGTGCGGGTGATCGGCGCCCTCGACACTCCCGTTCCCTACTCTCCGCCGCTCGAAGAAGTGTTCCTGCCGGGCGAGGAAGAGCTCGAGCGGGCGGCGAGACTGCTACTGGCCTACTGAGTTTCCAAACTCACGCCGGGCGATACATCGCGCGCACCCACGCTGCATCTTCCGCGCTGAGCGCCTCGCCCACCGCGGCGGCCGCGGCAACCTGTCGTGGATTCCTCTGACCGAGTAAGACGCACGCTGTCGGATTTCCGGTCAGCAGTGCGCCGACCACGGCGTGCAGCACCGGTTCCGGCTGATCTCCGAACTTCGACCGCATCGCGGCGGCCGCGCGCTTGTAGCGCTCGATCGCCTCGGCGTCGCGGAAATCATCGACGCTGCCGCGGAAGTCGCCCTCCCCGTACTCGACCGGCTTGTCGTACTTGCCGAGCAGCAGCCCATGCTTGAGCGGCGAGAAGAAGGCGACTCCGATGTCGTGCTCGTCGACCCACTGCTTCAATCCGCTCGACTCGTAGTCGTCGTCGACCAGATTACGATACGGCTGCACCGCGTCGGGATCGACGCGATCGATGAACCGCATCAGTCGCGCAGCCTCCCAGTCGGAGAGGCCGATGAATCGCACTTTTCCTTCGTCACGCAGGCGATGCATCGTCTCGAGCGCGCCGTCGAAATAGCGATCGTCCGGCCCGAAGTCGCAGTGATGAAAGTAGTAGAGGTCGATGACGTCCGTCTTCATGTTCCGCAGCGAGCGTTCCGCCTGCTCCCGCATGAACACAGGATCGTACGGATGATCCGTCGGGCCGTAGATGTAGCCGAACTTCGTCGCGAGAAAGATCTCGCTGCGCGGCACCTCGCTCCAGCTCTTACCGATCAGCAGCTCGGAGTGGCCGTCGCCATACGCATCTGCCGTGTCCCAGTGCGTCATCCCCGCACGCCAGGCGTCGACGAGCGCTGCGTTCGCCTGCGTGTCGTCATGGCCGCCCCATCCGACCGACAGCCCTTTGTCGGTGACACGCGGGCCTCCATGACCCCAGGTGCCGAGACTGACAGCTGGAACCTGCACATTGGTACGGCCAAATCGAATCTTCTTCATGTAAGTGAACCCTTCTGTTGCTTTCTCGAGCCGGTCTGTAGCTCAATCACAGCGTCATGACCTGCGCGTTCTGTACCGATGCGACGACGACGGGAGAGATCGTCTACGAAGAGCAGTCGGCGTGGATTGTCGTTCATCCCGACTGGTCCGTGCGCGGCCATCTGATGGTCGTCTCGAAACATCACGTTGAAAATGTCTCCGATCTGACCGAAGCCGAGTGGATTCGC
>DASVLC010000414.1:0-2923 GCA_036385045.1 Thermoanaerobaculia bacterium
CATTGCCCAGGATCGCCTGTGTCACACCCTGCGGCAACTGCGAAATGAACTGATTCGCGAGCACGAGACCGAGGCGGTATTTCCTGGCCTCGGAGAGAATCTCCGAATAGGCCGGCGACGCGACGTTCTGGAATTCGTCGACGTATAGCGTGAAGTCGCGCCTCTCCTCGATCGGAATCGTCGCGCGGCTCATCGCCGTCGCCCGGAACTTCATGATGAAGAGCGAACAGAGAAGCTCCGCCGAAAGCGCGCCGACGCGTCCCTTCGCCAGGTTCACCAGCAGAATCCGCCCCTCGTCCATCACCGCGCGGAAGTCGAGATCGTTCTTTCCCTGTCCCACCGTGCGCATTACGGTCCCGCTCCCGGTGAATCGGGAGAACTTGCTCGTGATCCACCCCGCCATCGTCGTCAGCTTGTAGTCGGCGGTGTTCGACTCCGCCTCACGCACGAAGTCGGCGACCGTCGCGTCCGACATCGACTCGAGCAGCGCCCTCCGCAGGTCACCATCCTGGAACAGAAGAGGAAAGTCAGTGAACGTCGCCTGAAACTCCGGACGAGGGCCGTCGCCCATGAGAAGCTTCAGAAAGTTGCGGCTGTAGGTTTCGAACAGTGGCCCTGCGAACTCAACCGGCATGCGCCCGGTGATCGACGCGATGATCTCCTCGATGATGAAGTCGCGCTCGGCGAGTGTGCTCCAGACGAGCGGATTGAACGCGATCGGCTTCTCCTCCTCGGCGAAGTCGAAGACGATCACGTCGCCGGCGCGCTCGGGCGGCATGCGTGCGAGAACGTTTTCCACCAGGTCTCCATGTGGATCGAGCACCGCAAGACCATGGCCGGCTTCGATGTCCTGGAGAATCATTCGCTCGAGCAACGTCGACTTTCCTGTTCCGGTCTGTCCACAAATCCAGACGTGCCGCCTACGCTCCTCGAGGGAGAGGTGGACCTTCTTCTCGACACCGCGATGGACGTTGACTCCGAGGTAGAGCGATCCCGCGCCATTCGACGAGGCGCCTTCGGCCGCCACATTCGTCCGGAATCGCCGGACGGGAAATCCCTCGAGATGACTCGGTGGTGGAGATGGGAACCGCAGGACGCCCGCCACTTCGGCCGCGGCGAAAAGATCACGCAGCCCCGGCTCCGCTCCCTCCGATTCGCGAGCCATAGGCTCGCGGCAGAAGGCGACCGCACCGGCACAGGCATCCCAGGGACTCCTCATGTCGGTGATCTGTCCCGACAGCTCGGTTGCGAGCAGAGATGCCGTCTCACGCGAGATCTCCGCGCCTTGAAGCGTGACGTCCAGCAGGTGGCAGGAGGCAAGCAGAGAGTTGCGACGCTCGACCAGCCGCGACCGGATGAGCGCCGAATCGTCACGCGAGATCAGCGATGAAAGCTGCGGGACCGCGTCGAGCCGGCGAATCGTCTCCGTCAGCTCCGCTTCGGCGGCGCTGCCACTGAATGCGAAGGCCCGCACCGTGACACACAGCGACAGCGGTGAATCGCTCCAGTACAGCATCTCGGCAACGCGACGCCAGTCGGACGCGGAAGGAACCCACGGAATCACCAGCTCGACGGCCTCTTCCGGGCTCTCACTCCTCGCCGCCTGCGGCCCGAAGCCGACCGGTGCCGGTTCCGGAAGCCCTCCTCCTAGGGGAACTCGAAGCAGAGCGTGGCCGAACCGCCAGACGTTGCCGCGCTGACGTTCACGGGCCGGTGCCGCCGAAACGTTCCCAATCTCGACCTCCGGAAAATGCGCACGAAGCGACGCGAGAAACCCCACAGCACTGGCGTCGTCTCGCACGGCACCATCGACGTGGCGAAGGTTGATCGATGTTTCGATCGTGCGCCCCTGCATCTCGCTCTGCGGCACGCCGCGATACCGAAGCTCGACCTCGAGAGACGGATCGAGGCGCGAGAGATAGCGCGCAAACGCGACCCTCCTCTCGAACGAAGCAGCGGGGGGCTCCTCCGGAACGCAGGGGGCGGCGGCGAGCGACTCCAGACGGAACATCACCATGACGAGGCCTTCCGGTCGATGTCCAGGAGTTTTTTGGCCGCAGCCGGCAGCTGGATCAACGTCTCGAGAATCGTCTCGTCGACGTTCCCGAGCGGTTCGAGCTTCCTGAGAGCGGCATGCCGCAACCGCTCTAGGATGGCCGTAGCGCTGCTCATCCCCCAGCTCAACGTGAGCCGCTGCTCGGAAAGGGGTGCGCCTTCGGGACTACGATCGAAGACTCCGACGGAGAGCATCGCAAGGAGTGTTTGTCGGGCGACACTGGAAGAGACGACTCCACCCAGCCCCTTCACCACCGCATCGATCGCCGTCCCGAGGTCACTCGCCGGCGAGGCCTTTGCGAGCTGTGCGGCAATCGCCCAGAGCGTTTCCCCCTCTGGAAGGCGCAAGGAGGGCACACCGGACTCGAGGAGGCGCCGGTAGTGTGCGGCCGAGTGAAGATCGCTCTCGCTCAGGTCCGGCAGGATCGTCGCTCCCGGAGGGACGCCGGCACAGCTGACGAGGAGCATGTCGCCATTCGAGAGGCGGACGATACAGAGGCCTGTCCCTCGGCAGCCGAATTGAAGGAGCTCGACCATTTTGGTGAAGCCTGCGTGGACTGGATCGAGATCGGGCACCACGTGCCGCATCGCCTGACCGACCACCGAGAGGTTGATCCCTCCGCGTGCAATGAGCGCCGAAGCCGCATTGTCCCTTTCGAGCCAGCAAAGCACGTCCTTGGAGGCTGCGATGATTGCCGCACGTCCGCTCGCCCCGGCCGGACGAATGCTGCGCGTCAGGCGCTTCAAGAGCACCGTCGTAGGAACCGGCTCCGCTACATGGGGCTGTGCTGCACGAGGCTGTGCTGCACGAGGCTCTGATGCACGAGGCGCCGGTGTCTGCGGCGCCGGTACCTGCAGCGCCGAGGCA
>DASVLC010000415.1:0-14723 GCA_036385045.1 Thermoanaerobaculia bacterium
GTAGCGAGGGATCTGGGGGACGGGCGGTGCCAAACACGTGCGTCGCACCGCCCGCCCACCCAGATCCTCACGCTACGCTCAGGATGACAGCTTGGCTGAGCTTAAGTTAGCCATTGGAATGTCATCCCGAGCCGCCGGAGCCCCGAGGGTGGGGGGCGGGTGTGAGGGGCGGAGGACGGAGAGGGATCCCTTGCCGACGACCCACAAGTGCACACGCGCCTGGGTCATTGGAAGCAAATGACGACGGTCCCGCGCGGGCCTGAGGAAAAAGAACGCGAGTTCGCAGTGCGCGCGCAAGTTTCTGGCAATACATCGCGTTGGGTGACGTGGACTCACGGCACTATGAATGCGTTACGAATCGCGGCGGTGTTCTCCTCGAGCCGGAACCCCTGAACCTCGGCCCTCGGCCCTTGTGGGGAACCGGTGCTCGCACCGGTTCCCCACTTTCAGATCTACCGAACGATCTTCACTTCCTTCGCGAAGCTGCCGGTGCAGGGGATAGGCGTTTCGTCGTCATCGCTGACGGTGCAGTCGTTTCCGGCATACGCCCAGGAGAGCTCGAGCGTGACCGTCGTCCCCGCGAGCGGCACGAGGCGCGAGATCAGCTCTTTCCGGCTGAACTTGACGATCAGCTCGCGGTTTCCGTCGCCGTCATCGTCTTCGAGAGTGATCGTTTCGCTGGTGAGTGGCGACCCTCCATCCTCGACGATTGTGAGCTGCACGCTCGAAGGATCGATCTGCAGGACTCCGTCGCCGCTCGCTTCGATCGAGGCGGTGTAGGCGTCACCGCGCGACTTGAGGTTGATCGAGGACGGCCCGAGGTCGACGGTGAGCGGCGAGCCGAGGTTCAGCACACCGTTGAAGCCTAACTCTCCGCTGACCGGATTGAAGTCGGGGGCGAAGAGCACGTCCCCATCTTCGGTCACGCCCCACATCGAGCCGAGATTGATCGACTTGATGCTGCACGTCGAGCAGACCTCTTTGAGGAAGCTGCCGGTCTTGAGCGCGAGGCCGCTCTCGATTCCGGTGATGCCGACGCTGCCGGTGCGGCCCGCGACCGTCAGCGGCCACTCGAACATATCTCCGATCGGAATGGCGATCGAGGGAGAGGTGAACGACGTCGGCATGCGCGGTGACGCGAGCCCGCTCAGGTTCTCTCCGAGCGATGAGGCATCGATCGAGAACGTTCGGAAGCCGGGGACGCCGGGCGTCTCGATCGAGCTGCGGCGTCCGGGATGGATGCCGTGGATCTGGCCGTCGGAAAGCGCCGCCAGCTCGTACCATTCGTTGGGGTCCGGGATCCACTCGGTGACATCCGGAACCCAGTCGTGGGGCGCAGTCATCCATTCGTTGACATTAGGGATCCAATCATTGAGGTCCGGAAACCACGTCCCTCCCGACGCATCCAGCCAGTCGTCCGGCTTCGGCATCCACTGGTTGATATTCGGAATCCAGTTCTTCGCCATCGGCATCAGGACGACGTCGTCGACCCGGCTCGAGCTCACCTTGACGAGCGGTCCGCCGGTGGCGACGAGCCCCTTGTCGAGCCACTCGTCGACCGACTTGGTCACCGAGGCGTCGAACCAATCCTGCGGAATGTCGAGTCCCGCGAAGCCGACGCACCCACCCTCGGTGCCGATGCCGACGAGCGGATCGTGGTAGCCCTCGAGCGGATCAAAGAAACCCTCCAGCGGGTCGAAGAAGCCTTCGAGCGGATCGAAGAAATGCCGCACGCCCTCGCCGAAGCTGGTCGCACTGCCGCACGCCTCGGTCGAGAAGAACGGCCCGTGCATGCGGATGTTCTCGGGACCGGTCAATCCGATATTGCCGTTGCCCCAGACTCCGATGTTTCCGTTACCCCAGACCCCAAGGTTGCCATTGCCCCAGATGCCGATGTTCCCATTGCCCCAGACACCAATGTTGCCATTGCCCCAGACGCCGATATTGCCGTTGCCCCAGACGCCTCGGAGCTCGACGATCGAGCCGTTCTCGTGCAGGAGGAGCACGCTGCCGGGGAGGGCGATCGATGAGACCATCACATCGACGAAGGAGCCTTCCTGGCCCGAGACCTTCCGGAGATCGATGATCGCTTCCCCACCAGCACGCGCTCCGGGCACTACCTTGAAGCCGCTGTTGTAGACGTGCCTGAGGACGAGCGTCTGCGCGCCGCCGTCGTCCACCTGAAGGAGCGCCAGTCGCGAGATCACCCCGTAGAAGGGGTCTTTCATCGCATCCATCTTCACCACACGCGTCCCTCCCTCGGCAGGCGAGGCGAGGACGATCAGAAAGCCAACGACGAGAAGCGGGGAGAGAGCCCGCCATGAACGAAACATATGAGTCTCCTTTTCGCGGTCCGAAGACCGCTTCATCGGTTGATGGCCGTCGAGCCGGCCGGAACTCGGGTTTTGAAGATGTATGCGCCGTCTGAGGTAAAATCGGCTCACACTCTCGACGAGTTACCCCTGAATGGACCGAGACCGCTCCCGCCGTCTGGCGCAGCTCCTCGACGCTGCGCTTCCGCTCAACCCCGAGGCCCGCGAACGCTTTCTCGACGAGACCTGCGCCGGCGATCAAGCGCTTCGCGATGAGCTGGTGTCGCTGGTCGCCGCCCTCGAAGAGGATCCGTCGTTCCTCGAGGTGCCGGCGCTGGGGGAGATGGAGGCTGCCGTACCTCCGCCGATCGGCGCGGAGGAGTTGATCGGACCGTACCGCGTGCAGCGGCTGATTCGAGCCGGCGGCATGGGGGCTGTCTACCTCGCGCTCCGCGACGACGGCGCCGAGCGTCCCGTCGCGATCAAGCTGATGCACCCCGGTCTCGTCGGGGCGACGGCTCTCGCCCGCTTCGCACGGGAACGCCGGATCCTCGCGACCCTCGACCATCCACACATCTGCCGCCTGCTCGACTGGGGGCTCACGACCGGTGGGCGCCCGTTCCTCGTGATGCCCTTCCTCGAGGATGCGCTGTCGATCACCGAGTACTGCGACCACCACCGCTTGTCCGTCCGCGAGCGCGTCGCGCTCTTCCGCGACGTCTGCGCCGCGGTTCACCACGCGCATCAGAACCTCGTGGTCCACAGCGACCTGAAACCGGCGAACGTTCTGGTCACCGCTGACGGGCGAGTGCAGCTCGTCGACTTCGGCATTGCCCGGCTGTTAGGCGGCGGAACCGACATGGTCACCGGCGCGAGCTCGGCGCGGCCGCTGACGCCGGCCTACGCCAGTCCCGAGCAGATCCGCGGGCAGTCGCCGACGACGGCCAGCGATGTCTACGGCCTCGGCGTGCTGCTGTACGAGATGCTCTCGGGCTCGCTGCCCTACATGCTGGACATGACGAATGCCGCGGCGCTGGTGCATGCGATCTGCGAGAGTGAGCCGGTTGCGCCGTCGTCCGCGGTTCACCAGGCAGGTGCCGAGGCGTGGTCGTCGACGCCGGCGCGTCTGTCGGCGGAGCTGCGTGGAGACCTCGACACGATCGTCCTCTGTGCGATGGCGAAGGAGCCGTCGAGACGTTACGGCGGCGCCGCGGCACTCTCCGATGATCTGGAGCGGTGGCTCGACGGCCGGCCGGTCACCGCGAGGAATCCGACGTGGCGCTATCAGGCCGGCAAGTTCGTACGGCGTCACCGCTGGGCCTCACTCGCCACGGCAACGACGTTGGTCGCACTCGTCGGATTCGTCGTCGCGCTCTCGCTCTTCAACACGAGGATCCGCGCGCAGTCGGCCGAGCTTCAGACACGATCGAACGAGCTTCGTGTGCAGTCCGACCAGCTTCGCGCGCAATCGGAGCAGCTCGAGGTCGAGCGCGATCGTGCGGAGGGGACGGCGAAGTTCCTGACCGGCCTCTTCGAGGAGGCAAGTCCCGGAGCGAGAAGCGGAGCGGCAAACACCGCCGGTGAGCTGCTCGACCGCGGCTTCGCAAAGCTGCGCGATTCCGACTCATTGCCACCGAGCGAGCGGGCCGCCGCGCTGGCGGCAGTCGGATCGGCCTACCGGCAGATGGGGCGATACGGCGAGGCAGAGTCGGCGATGCAGGGCGCGGTCGATTCATACGAGAAGGAAGCTGTCCCCTCACAGGCATACGCGCAGGCTCTGCTCGAGTATGCGAATCTGCAGTTCCGTCTCGAGCGTTATGCCGACGCCGAGCAGACCGTCAGGCGTGGGATCGCGGTTCTCGACGCAACCTCGCAGCCTTCTGCTGCGCAGCGGGCGAGTCAGCGCAATACGCTCGCGCTCGCGCTGCGGCGTCAGGGACGGCTGGACGAAGCAATCCGCATTCTCGAAGAGGTCGTCGTTCTGCGCCGCACCCTGCCCGACGCAGACTCGAACACCGACCTCGCCGCGAACCTCAATAACCTCGGCGATATGCTGCACGAGGAGGGACGCCACGCCGAGGCGGAGCCGAAGCTCGCCGAATCGCTCGCGATCTTCGAGCGTGGCTACGGGCCCGACCATGTCTCGGTCGCATTTCTGCTCAACAGCTACGCCAACCTGAGACTGGCGATGTCGGATCTCTCCGGCGCGGAGGAGATGCTCCAGCGCGCACAGCGGGTTGCGTCCGAACGCCTCGGGCCGAAGCATCCTTTCTCCGGTTACGTCATGCGATCGATCGCGAAGCTTCACCGTGAGCGAGGCGATCACCGCGCTTCGCTCGAGGCGACACAACGGGCGATCGCCGTCTTTCGAACTGCCCTTCCGCCGACGAGCATCGTACTCGGCGATACGCTCATCGACGCCGCGGGCGATGCGGCCAGGGTCGGCGAGGCGGCCAGCGCCGACGACCTGCTGATCGAGGCGATGAAAGTGATCGGCGACGGTGGTCTTCCCGAACGGCAGAAGGCGCGGGAGCGTGCTGGAACTGTGAGGGCATCGATGATGGGGGTGCGATGAGCAGCGCGCGCGATCTCGCGGAGCTGGCGCGGACACTCCGGAGCGGCGGGGATGATGCGAAGGCGGCGCTCGACACGCTCCTTCCGCAGGTCTACGAGCAGCTCCACGAGCAGGCGCGGCGGCATCTCGCGCGCGAATACACACCCGGCACACTGACCACGACGGCGCTCGTGCACGAGACGTACATGCGTCTGGCGCAGAGCGACGGCACGCGCTGGAATGACCGCGGTCATTTTCTCGCCATCGCCTCGATCGTGATGCGACGCCTGCTGGTCGAGCGCGCCCGTCACCACAGCCGGCTCAAGCGAGGGGCGCGCGCGAGCCACGTTGCGCTCGACGACGCTGGGGACCTCTTCGCCGTGGAGCGTGCGCCCGAGATTCTCGATGTCGACGAAGCGCTCGTGCAACTCGAGGTGGAACATCCGCGCGTGGCACGCGTCGTCGAGTGCCGCTACTTCGCAGGGTTGTCGGTCGAGGAGGCAGGCGAAGCGCTCAATGTCGCACCGGCGACGATCAAGCGCGACTGGACCCTCGCGCGGGCCTGGCTGCGCAGATACCTCGCGTCGCACTGATCGGGCGCTCCCGCGTTATTCACCGGTCTGCAACCGCCGGCATCGTCGCGCTCGCCTATGATCGACTCTCATCAACAGGAGGAAAACATGCGTCGTACTCGAATCGCGTCCCTTGCGATCGTGCTTCTGGCCGCCTCGCTGGCGAGCGCTCAGCCGATCAGCATCCCGTCGAGCGGGGATAATCAGAAATCGTCGGTTGCCCAGCACATCGGTCTGGTGAAAGTGACGATTGACTACAGCAGCCCCGACGTCCATGCGCCGAACGGCAATGACCGTCGTGGAAAGATCTGGGGCGAGCTCGTTCCATGGGGAATGTCAAACCTCGGCTTCGGAACGTGCGGCGACCAGTGCCCCTGGCGCGCCGGGGCAAACGAGAACACGGTATTCGCCGTCTCCCATGACGTCCAGGTCGAAGGCAAACCGCTGCCCGCCGGCCGCTACGGTCTCCACATGATTCCCGTGAAGGACGGCGACTGGACGTTGATCTTCTCGAAGGACAGTACGTCGTGGGGCAGCTATACCTACAACCCGGCCGAGGATGCGTTGCGCGTCTCGGTGAAGCCGCGAAAGAACGATTACCGCGAGTGGCTCACCTACGAGTTCACCGACCGGCGCCCTGATAAAGCCACCGTGGCATTGATGTGGGAAGAGCTGGCGGTTCCCTTCACGATCTCGGTGCCGAATACCACCGATCTGCATCTCGCGAAGATCCGTGAGGAGTTACGCAACTACACCGGATTCAACTGGCAGAACTGGAACCAGGCGTCCCAGTACGCGCTGCAGGCGAAACGGCCGCAGGACGCGGTCGGATTTGCACGGCAGGCGGTCGGCTTCCCGGGCATCGGACAGGAGAACTTCAACACGCTGAGCACTCTCGCCCTGGCGCTCGAGGCGGCCGGAGAGACGGCGGAGGCAAAGTCGACGATGGACCGGGCGTTGATGCATCCGACTGCGACGACCCTCGACCTTCACCAGCACGGCCGCCGGCTTCAGGCACAGGGAAAGAAGGAAGAGGCGCTCGAAGTCTGGAAGTTGAACGCGAAGCGCTACCCGAACGTCTGGCCGGTCAACGTCGGTCTTGCGCGCGGCTACTCGGCGGTCGGTCGCTACAAGGACGCACTGAAGCACGCGAAGCTGGCACTGGCGCAGGCACCGGACGACGTCAATCGGAGGTCGCTTGCCGACGCGGTGAAGAAGCTCGAAGCCGGGCAGGACATGAACTGACCGTCAATGGATCAGGTGAGGCGGTTGTTGGACCGCCTCACCCTGATCGCTCTCGCGGGACCGCTCCTCAGCCTGGCTACTTGCGCAGGCTCTTCATCAGCTCGGGGTCGCTCGAGGGCGGCACGATGCCGTTCAGCCGAAGGTAGACGATGAGGTTCCCGTAGTGCAGCGCGGTGTGGACGTTGTTCACGGACAGCACGCCGAGTTTCGGCGACTCGCTGCCCATGAATGTGACCCGTTCAGCTCCCGCCGCATCCGTCAGTCCGGCGTAAGCTTCGTTGCAATACGCGAACGCAGCACCCAGCGCCGCGGTCAGTTCTGCCTTGGTCGTCGCGGTTTTCTCGATCCTGAGTCCGGGGTTCTTTTCACCTTTCACCGAAGCACAGAAGTAGTACTGCGATTCGGCGACATGCCCGACGAGCTGACCGAACGTTCGCACGTCCTCGGTGGGCCTGAAGCCGTACTTCTCTTCCGGCATCAGTTCCGCCGAGGCGAGGACGATCTTCTGGATCCCGCTGGAGAGACCCTTCTGGTACGTCGTGAGAGGGTTTTCTTCCGCGATCACGGCCGCCGAAGGAATGACGAGAGAGACGACGAGAATACGAAGTAGATGACGCATGATGCTTCTCCTTTATCTTCGACTGTTTTCGTGAATGGGATCAGGCGGTGTCGGGCGTCGCGCGCAGCACCGTTGCCGGGCGGCTTCGACGCGTCCGGACGCGCCAGAGCCAGTACGGAATCGAAACGAGGGGAAAGATTGCGAGCACGATGAGCAGTGGCATGAAGCGGATCGCTCTCGGGATCTCATCCGCCTGTCCCAGGAAGAATGATCCCGTTGCGATGAAGCAGGCGAACAGGACCCTCCAGAGATGCCGCCGCAGCCTTGCGGCTCCAGGCAGTTGGGCGCCGCGGATGATTCGGATGTCGGACGCTCCGGCGAGAAGCGCGACGGATCCGAAGAGGAAGAGCATCGGAACTGGCGCACCGTCGACCGCCATTTGTCCGCGGCGAAGTGCGTCGAGGCCGAGCGTGAACGTCCCGATTCCGACGGCGACTGCGGCGATGAACGCTCCGATCCCGATCCGATGGAGCGCGGCCGAGCGATCCCGCACCGTGGCCATTCCGGTAACCGTGAGGTAGGCCGCGAGTGTTGCGCCGGTGAGGTTGCCCCACTGGCCGAGGATCGTCGCTACAGCGGCGGCGGTCAGCGTCATGACGAGCATCGACCAGACGAAGGCCATCCCGGCGCGGCGGTGCAGCGACGCGCCTTTCGTAGCGACGAGAGCCGTGTAGCCGGCGATGATTGCCGCTGACCCGCCGAGGATGTGAATTGCGATTGCGATGCGCATGAGAGCTCTCCGGATTCTCAGATCGGTTCGCGGTTCCGGCGCAGCCGGATCGCAATGGCGAGGCAAACGGCGGCGAACGCAAGCCCAAGCCAGAGTCCCGGCGTCATCAGGAACCGCAACGGTGTGAGCTGGGAAAGCCGCTCGATGTTTGCTGCGTCAGGTGACGTGATGTCAAACGCCCGCGGCATCGCACCGCCAATGCGGTTCTGAAGCATCGCCATGAACCCCCAGCTGCCTGATGCGAGACGTTCGAACGCGGAGATGATGAGCAGCGGCAATACCGCCCAGAGCAACGGAGCGCGCTTCGCCCATGCCGACACGAGCAGCAGCCAGCCGTAGATCGGTGCGAACCAGAGCGCATGCACGGCGAGGCCGTAGATCATGATCGGGAGGCCCTCGAAGAAGGCGAACTCGCTCCAGAGACGGCCCGCACCGACTCCGGACGCGGCGAAGACAAACGTGCCGAACGTGAGCAGGATCAATTGAGTGACCACGCTGAGCACGAACGCGAGAAGCGGCAGCACGAGCATCGGAACCGCGAGCTTCGAGAGAACGACTGTTCGATCCGATACCGGCAGCGACTTCCAGAAGAGGATGCTCCGGTCCCTTCGTTCACCATAAAGCGCATCGATGCAATAGAAGACACCGGCCATGATCGTCGCCAGCATGATGGGCGCTGGTGCCATGCTGAACGGGCCGGTGATGATCGTGTGCTCGCGTGCCGCATTCGCGGCCGGCAGGTGGCGCGGAATCAACGCAACCGCGATGATCGTCCCGAGCAGAACGAAGGCATTCACCACGAGCGGCGCGATCACGAGGTAGCGGTTCTCCCACAGCTCGCGCCGCACCGACCAGCGGAGGGGATGCACCTCGGTCGCAGATCGGGCGGTTGCGGCCTTCTCGGCGGAGTCTGGAATCAGATCGGATGCGGTCATGCGTTCTCTCCTGCGGTGCGTTCTCTCCGCGCGCCGATCATCGACACGAAGAGATCCGCGATGCGTGGCGTCCGTACCTCTCCGAGCGTCGCGAGTGACTCCCGCTCGACGCCGTCGAAAAGCAGAACACTCCGTCCCAGTGCGTGCCGCTCGTTGATCGGCCGCATGCCGCGTGCTTGTTCGAGGCGGTCACCCGGCACGAGCACTTCGGCGAATCGACTCTCGACCTCCTCCATGGTGCAGTCGAGAGCGATGCGGCCGCGGTCGATGAACATCACGTCGGTCAGTACGTCCTGGACCTCTTCGACCTGATGCGTCGTGATGAGGATGGTTCTGCCGTAGTCGAAGTAGTCCTCGAGCAGCGACTCGTAGAACTGCCGGCTGTAGAGGAGGTCGAGTCCCAGGGTCGGCTCGTCGAGCACGAGAAGCCGTGCGTCGATTGCCATGACGAGTGCGAGGTGTAGCTGCGCGGTCATCCCCTTCGAGAGCTCTCGCACCCGCGCATTGCGATGAATGTCGGTCTTCGCCAGAAATGCGTCAGCTTTCGCGCGCTCGAAGCGAGGGTGAACACCGTCGAGGTAATCGATCGCATTGCGGACTCGAAGCCACCGCGGAAGAATCGCCACGTCGGAGATGAAGCAGACCTCCTTCATCAGTTCGTCGCGGTGAGTCCACGGGTTACGCCCGAGCACTCTCAGGGTTCCCTCGTGTGGCGTCAGGCCGAGGATGGCGTTGAGGGCGGTCGTCTTGCCGGCGCCGTTAGGCCCAATGAGACCGGCAATGCGGCCTTCGCCGACCTGGAGATCGACGTTGTCGAGAGCGACGGTCGAACCGTACGACTTGCGGAGTCCATGTGCTTCGATGGTCGGCATGATCAGCGCTCCTTTCGAGTGGGCTTGCGGGGAGGTGGGGGCGGCTCGGCATCGAGAAGCTCGGCCGCGGAGATCCCGAGGCGCTGGATCGTTTCGCGAATGCGTGGCCACTGCTCGTCGAGGAAGCGACGGCGCTCGGCCTCGAGCAGACGGGCGCGTGCGCCCGGCCGGACGAACATCCCGCGTCCGCGCTGCGACTCGACGAGATCCTCGTTGACCAGTTCCTGGTACCCCTTGAGAACGGTGAGATGGTTCACGCGGAACTCCGCGGCCACGTTGCGGACCGAGGGGAGCGGATCGCCCTCGCTGAGGATGCCGTCGAGAATCATGGCGGCCACGCGGTCACGCAGCTGACGGTAAATCGGCTGAGAGTCTGTCCATTGGTCGTCCATTCGATCGCTATGGTGATATAGTCCACCATATCAGTTGCTCGTGTCAAGAGGTTGTTGGCGGCGCGCCGCTTCAAGCATCCACTCGCTGAACACAAGGTTGTTGCGCCTCTCCCCGCGTTTAGCAGCGAGAGAGCGGCCCTGAGCGAAGCCGAAGGGCCGGGGTGAGGGGTCGCGCCACCGCCAGGCACGTGGCAACTGTTCGATAAGATCGTCCGCGCGACGCTCGAACGGACTCGCCGGTGATCGGATCGACGACAGCGTCTGCTGAGGAGGTCTCGATGCGCTCGCAGGGTCCCGGATTTGCGGTTCTCTATCGTTGGCGGCTGAAGCCGGGCGCTGAGGAGGTATTCGTCGAGGCGTGGTCACGCGTCTCGGCGTTGCTGCAGAGTGAGCGTGGGTCGCTCGGATCGCGATTGCACCGCGGTCCTGACGAATGGTGGTACAGCTATGCGCAGTGGCCGAGCGCCGAAGCGCGAGATCGAGCGTTTGAGGGCGAGCCGGTTGATGCCGCTGCAACGGCGCGCATGCGTGAGGCGATCAGCGAAAGCCTGCCTGAGTTGATCCTCGAACCGGTCGCAGATTTTCTAGTGCTTCCGCGCGCGGCCGGCGTCTGAGCATGGCCGGAGCTCGCGACAATTCGAACTACCTCACGCTACCCACACACCACTAATCAGCCGCTCCCAGCCCAAGACTCCGGATGTACGCCTCGTTGCTCATCGGACGGCCGAGGAACTCTTCTACGACGTCGACGATCGGGCGCTGCGTTCCGTTGGCGAGGATCAGCTGTCGGTAGCGCCTTCCCGTGGCCGCATCCCAAAGGCCGCTGCTCTCGAACTGCGTGAACATGTCCTCGGCGTAGACCCTGGACCAGATGTAGCCGTAGTAGTAGACCGGATGCGTATTGATGTGGATCCAGCTCGCCTGCGGGTGAGTCCCCTCGACGAACGGGGCGTAGACGAAGCGATCGGCGATCGACGTCCAGAGCGCGTCCGTGTCATGCGGCGCCGCCGGGTCGTAGCGGTTGTACAGCATCATGTCGTACACCGCGCTGCGAAGTCCGCCCTGTGCGCTCAGGCCCGACGACAGATTTCTCGCGGCGAGCATGTTGTCGAACAGCTCTCGCGGGAGGACCTCGCCGGTGGCGTAGTGCTTCGCGAACGAGCTCAGGACCTGATAGTCCCAGATCCAGTTCTCGAAAATCTGTGACATCGCTTCGCCGAAATCGGGCAGCGAGCGTGACTGGAGTGCGAACTCTCCCTTCCATGCGATGGAGTTCATGATGTGTCCGAACTCGTGGAACAGTGTCCTGAGCTCAGCGTGTGTGACCAGCGAAGGGAGCTCGCCGGATGGACGGGTAAAGTTCCCCAAAAGCATCGTGGAGGGCAGCTCGTAGCCGTCGGCGCGCAGCCGCCCGGGCGTGAGCGGCACGCCGTAGAACCACGACTCTTTGTTCGGCCGTGGAAAGAGGTCGAGATAAAAGCGGCCAGCGAGCCTGCCGCTCTCGTAGACCTCGTAGGCTTCGACCTCATCGTGCCAGACCGAAGGGTTCTCGATGCGGCGGAACTCGTAACCGAGGAGCTCCTGGTAGAGATCCATCATGCCGCGGAGCGCCTCGCTGAGCGGCAGATACTCGCGGACCTTCTCGGCATCGACGTTGTAGCGGCTCTTGAGAATTTCGTTACGGTAGTAGGCCTGGTCCCACGGACTGAGAGGGGCATCGGGCGACACACCGTCCATCGCCCGCCGGGTCTCCTTCAGTTCGGCGAGGTCGGCGATCGCCTTCTCACGCGTCCGGGCGGTCAGGTCTTCGAGGAACTCCCAGACGGCCGCTGGCCGCTCTGCCATATTTGCTTCGAGCGCGTAGTCGGCGAACGAGGCATGTCCCATGAGCTGCGCGAGCTGGTGCCGTTTGGCCATCAGTTCATTGAGGATCGGAAGGTTTTTGTCGGCGGCCCGCGTGGAGTTCGCGAGGTAATAGCGTTTCCGCGTCTCTTCCTCCGCGGCGTTGCTCATGAGGGGAGCACTCGTCGCCGGCATGACAGGAATCTCGTAGCGTCCCTCGCCTTTCGCATACCGCGTCTTGAAGCTCTCCGGCAATCCGCGTACCCCGGCCTCGTCGAGCACGAGCGTCGGAATGTCGGAGTTCATGTTCGTGGAGTAGCGCGTCGTCAGCTCGTTGATCTCCTCGCGAAGAGCTTTGAAGCGCTCGAGGTTCTGCGGGTCCAGCTCCGCGCCCTCGCGGCGCATTGAGCGAAGCAGATCGTCGGCCAGCGACTTGCGGTGCCCGGTCAGCACCTCCGAGCTTGCGACGCTGACGAGCCGCACGAAGATCTTCGAGTCAGAGAAGAGGGTCGTGCTGAGCGAATCGAGGCTCTTGTACGCCGCAAGGCCCGCCTCGCGAGTGGCGGCGTCGGGCGAGACCCAGAACAGCATGAAGCTGTTCCGCGAAGCCTTCTGAAGCTCGCTCGCCATCTCGTCAAACGCGCGGATCACATTGTCGAACGCCGGCTGCTCCACGCTTCTGATCTCCGCGGCGCGCTTCCGTGTGCTGGCATGAACGATGGCGGCGTAGTCGGTGACATGCTGCGCCGTCACGTCGCTGTAAGCGATCGGCTCATTCAGTTTCGTGAAGAACGGATTCTCCGCGGCCGCGGCGACTTCTGCAGCGGCAGACGGACCGGCCGCCGGTTCGGAAACGGCGACCGAAGAGCTACACCCGGCGACAGCGATGACGACAGCGATGGCAGCCAGACCGGCCACTGTGATGCGCATGAAGACTCCTCCTGATCGAACGGGTGGTACCGAGCAGCTCCTGATAGCGTGGACAGTCGCTGAGGCGCCGGACGGGAACGCGTGACCCGGATGGAAACCAGGCGAAGGATGCTCGAAATTTCGGTTTGCGTTCGTGACGTCCTGTACATCGCTTCGCGCGCTCACGCCGATCCTTACGTTACCGGCTCTAACCAGAACACGACTTGTGGCGTCTGAAATGCGGGAGTGCTCTCGATGACGCGACACACAACAGGAACGATCTGGCTGGCCCTCCTCGCGGGCATATTCGCGTCCTGCATGCATTCAGCTTCGCGGCCGTCCCGGACCTCACGCGTGAACGCATGTGCGCAACAGACGGACGAGCAACTGGTAGCTGAAGTCGCCCGATTTGTTGGAACCCGAGCGGAAGAGGGCATTTTTTCGGGCGTCGTTCTCGTCGCTCGAGGAAGCGACGTGCTGTTCGAGCGGGCCTACGGATGGGCGGATCAATCCGGTCGGCGCCCAAACACGGTCACGACGCGCTTCGACATCGCATCGCTCGGAAAGATGCTTACCGGAGTGGCCGTCGCGCAGCTTTTCGAGCGAGGGCTGGTCTCATTCGATCAGCCGATCCGTCCATACCTGCTGCCGAGGTTTCCGAACGCACAAATTGCAGACAACGTGACGATCCACCACCTGCTCACGCACAGCTCGGGCATTCCTGATCTGCCTGACGAACTATTCAATGCACCTCCCTCCACCTCGAGCGGCTACATGCCCTTTTTTGCGGGGGTGGAGCTTCAGTTCTCGCCGGGAGAGAAGCGCGCGTATAGCAACGCCGGCTTCATTCTGCTCGGCCTGATCGTCGAATCGGTCTCAGGCCTTCCGTACGAAGAATACGTTCGACGACATCTGTTTGAGCCGGCTGGATTGACGAGCTTCGCCTTCCGGAGAATGGGGAGTCGAGCAGAGTCCTTCGCCATCGGATATACGCGCGAGAATTCCGGCGAAGAATGGCGTCCGAATACCGCGATCGTCGCAGAATCAGGGGGTCCGCATGGAGGTGCTTTCGCCAGCGCCGCTGACCTTGCCCGCTTCTTTCAGGCACTTCGGTCGGGAACTCTGGTGAAGCCGGAGACCGCACTGCTGGTGACTACGCCGCGGGCCGGTGCATCGGCGGCCTATGGATTCGGTGTTCTCGATTTCGACACCGACCGGCTCGTCGGACACAGCGGCGGCAACGTCGGAAGTTCCGCGGATGCCTACACATACTGGCAGAGCGGCTACACGATCGTCGTTCTGTCGAACCTCGATCCGCCGTCTTCACACGAGGTCGCGGGAGCGATCAGGCAGCTGATCGAGCCCCGTTTCGAGCTGGCGGGTAAATAGGACTCCTACCGCTCCAGCCCGACCGCGTGACCGCTCACCACGATTCCACCCGTGACCGGAATTCGGACGTGAAGCCGGCTGGGGCGTCCCAACGCTTCCCCCTGCCGGATCAGAATGGACGCCGGCGCCTCGATCAGCTTCGCATCCCGAAGATAACCGCCTAACGCCGCCGCGGCAGCGCCGGTTGCCGGGTCTTCGATCACGCCACCGACCGGAAAGGGATTGCGGGCGAGGAAGACGTCAGCAGACTCCCGCCAGACGAGCTGCAGGGTTGTTAGATTGGCGTCGAGCATCAGCGCCTTGAGGCGAGCGAAGTGGTAGTCGAGCTGCGCGAGACGCTCGGCTTCTCGGA
>DASVLC010000416.1:0-3828 GCA_036385045.1 Thermoanaerobaculia bacterium
GGGGATCCGCGTCGGCACAGCCCTTCGGAGCCTACCTCACTAACAATGCAGGTCACGGATATGTCCAGCTTCCCAACGCCGGCGCATTGAACTTCGCGGGCGGCTCCTTCACCTTCGAGGCATGGGTTTCCGTGACGAACCCCCACGCTACGGACTGCATCACTCTCGCTGGAAACGACTTCCTGCAGTCGAGCTGGATCGGCGTATGCAACTCAGGGTTCCGGTCGTATCTCAGCGGCGGCTCGTCTGCGTTCACGATGGGCAACGTCCCTGCGGGAGACTGGAGCCACGTCGCCGTAACCTTCAACGCCGCAACGATGACGCGGTCTCACTACATCGATGGCGAGCTCGTTGGGCAGCGCGTCGATTCCGGGTCGATCACCACGAGCAGTTCACCATGGCGCATCTTCAGTGACCCTTCGTGGGAGTTCGCGCCCGCGGGAGCCATCGACGAAGTACGTTTCTGGAATGTCGCACGTACGCTGGAGCAGATCCGCAGCACGATCACGAGTGAGATCGGAGCGACCCCCGGACTCGTGGCCGTGTACAAGCTGAATGGCAACGCGAACGACTCGATCGGCACTCTGCATGGCACGCGACAGGGAACGGCTAACTACCTCACGACGCCGGTGTCAGCGGGATGTGTATCAACGCAGAACAAACTTTGCGTCGGACCCGGCGGCCGCTTCGAAGTGACGGCGAGCTTCAAGACTTCCGGCACGAGCGGTAATGCCAAAGTCGTCCCGTTCCAGACTTCCGAATCGGGACTCTTCACCTTTTTCTCCGACACCAACTGGGAAGTCGTCCTCAAGGTGCTCAACGGCTGCCCCGAGAACAATCGCTGGTGGGTTTACGCCGGTGCGCTGACCGACCAGCACGTCGAGCTCGTCGTGACCGACTTGCACCACGGCCAGACGAAACGCTACTTCAATTACCTCGGCTCTCCGTTCAACGCCCTCACCGACTCCAACGCATTCGCCACCTGCCCCTAGTTTCTCGCGGCTTCATGGGAACCCCGCTCTGCATCTGCGGAGCGGGGTTCCGTTTCGTCCAGCCACGACGCATGCGCCGCCGCCGCCGCGATGAGCAGCATCAGCAGCGGCGTGAGCAAGACCCTGTTGGCCGAAGACGGAATCCAGAGAACGTTTGGATCGGTCGCGCTCTTCAGATAGACATAGAGGATCGATCCAAGCGACAGCGCCGCGATCGTCAGCGGCAACCGTGCACGCTTCACCTTCCCCAGCATGAGAACGGCCAGCGGCGCGATCCAGGGAACCCAGAAAGCCTCGAAGCTCGATGCCTTGAACGTACCTAGAACCACCGGAAAGAACCAGCGAAGCGAAAATTCACCCGGGCCACGATAGGTATCCAGCAGACCGGCCGACACGATGAACCACAACCATCCGGCCAGCAGAATTGCCGCCGGCGCGATGACGGCCACGATCCGCTTCCAGGAACGCCGATCCACCACCAGCGCGAGCACGACGGCAATGAGAAAGCTCGCCCCTTCGACCTTCACCATCACGGCACCGGCAAGCCCGATCGCCGCCAGAATCGTCTGCGTCCTCGGGTCGCGGATGAACACGAGCGCACAGACCGCAAGCGTCTCGAAAAGCAGCAGCGGTGGATCGGCTCCCCCTCCGACGTACGCATGCACGAAACACCACAAGAAGACCGATGCGGTGAGCAGTGCCGCGAGATCGTCCCGAGCGAACGACCGGATTATCGCGACGATCCCTCCCAGACAGAGGGCGGAAAGGATCAGCGCCGCCCACCATCCGAAGCCGCCCGAGAGGGTCATCGACCATGCGTACAGCAATGGCAGCAACAGCGGGTAGTCGCGATGCTGCATGAAGTTGTCGGGATGGCGGAGGTAGTCGACGTCGATCCCCCCCGCCTGCTGGAAGTGAATCGCCTTCGGACCCCAGAAGAACAGCAGGTCACCGATCGTCGTCCGCGCCGTCATGAGACCGTAGACGAACACCAGCAGAACCACCACGACTCCGGCCACGGCGGGCGAGCGCCAGTTCCATCCACCGCGCGGGAGCATGACGGCGGCGCGCAGGCCGAAGATGATCGGGACCGCAAGTGCTACGGCCAGGCGCGCGAGCGACCACTCGATCCCCAACAGCGACATCACGCCCATCACCACGGCGACGATCAGCGCCCCGGCCGCACCGCTGACCGCCAGACGCCCGTCGAACGACAGCTGACGCACCTCCTTCAAACGCCAGACGACGAGACCGGCGAACGGAATGAGCAGATACGCAACGAGCCCCAGTGCGTTCGTCATCGCTTCAACTCGTAGAGTCGCCCCTCGGCGAACTCGCGCGCGAGCCGGTATCCTTCATGCTCCAGCGGCTTCCCGAGAGCGATCACGTAGTCCGGCCACGCCTCGTCTTCCGCCAGAGCCGGGTGACGCACTTCGTGATGCGGCAACAGGCCGCTGGCCGTTAGGTAGTGGGTGGGATCATAGTGGGGTGCAAGCTCGGGAGCGATCACCGTGACACTCGCCCCCCGCGGCATCAACGCCTCGGCGTGACGGCTCATGACGATTGCCTGTCGTGAGAGCGGCGGATCGAACCAGACGTGATCGAAGATCGTCTCAGGGATTCCCCAAACCGGACCGCCCCGCAAGGCAAAGACGCGGATGGTCAATCCCAGCATGAGCGCTGCGCACGCGTAGACAATGAGGGTGCGAATCAATTGATTCACGGTGGCTCCGCCAGAATACTACCGCGACGAAACCGATTCGCTCCGGGGCCCCCGCCCACCTCGTCGCGCGAAGCGCTTTGAAGTGCGGCGGCTCAGACGCCGCTTTCACATAGCGCGCACCACCCGAGAGCGTGCCACCTGCCTGATACGGAGCTCGATCTCATCTCCGGGATGGTCCTTCGCGTTGGAAAGCGGCGGCTAAGGCCGCCGCACTCCAAAGCGCTTCGCGCGACGTCCGTGATGCTGCCGGCGAGCCGCCCGGCTCAGCTCCGCGACGGCACCGGCGGCTCCGCCGACGCGACGCGGTTCCGTCCCTCGCGCTTCGCGCGGTAGAGCGCTTCGTCCGCTCTTGCGAGCAGCGCAGTACTCGACGTCTCATGCGAGGGGACGCAGGCTGCGACTCCGAGACTGATGGTGACTACCGACGCCACGCTCGACGAAGGATGCGGAATTCCACGCTGCTCGCACGCCACACGCAGAGTCTCCGCGAAGTCGAGAGCTGACGCGTGATCGGCCCCCGGCATGAGTACCGTGAACTCCTCTCCTCCGTATCGCGCCATGAGATACCCCCCGCGGCTTCCTGCAGCGAGAAGAACATCGGCCACGGCGACCAGACAGTTATCGCCTTCCGGATGTCCCATCGTGTCGTTGTATTCCTTGAACAGATCGACATCGATCACGACCAGCGCAAGCGGCGTGTGAGAGCTCCTCGCACGCTCCCACTCATGCTCGAGCGCCTGATCGAATCCGCGCCGGTTCGCCAGCCCCGTCAGAGAATCGACGAACGAAAGCCGGGCCAGATGATCATTGGCCAGCCGCAGTTCTTCGGTTTTCTCTGCGACCAGTCGCTCCATCTCCGACTGCTGCCGGCGCAGCTGGCGCGTTCGCAGCCGCATCACCATCACCGCCCCCGCCAGAGCAGCCATGACGACGAGAACTGTGAACCATGGCCTCTGAAAGACGTAGGGACGGACCGTGATCGACAGCGGCGCCGCCTCGCGCCAGCGTTGTCCATCGAGCGAAGCCGCGACGACGAACTCATACTCTCCATGCGGAAGCGCCGGGAAGAACGCCTCGCGCCGCGGTCCCGCATCGACCCAGTTGCCGAGCCCG
>DASVLC010000417.1:0-3275 GCA_036385045.1 Thermoanaerobaculia bacterium
GTAGCCGACGTTGCCCTGCAGCCTCTCGACCTTCTCGAAACCGAAGTTGACTCTCGCAGCGTTGGCGCGCATCGTCGCGCGCTGCTCGGCCGTCGGGGTCGGGTTCACCGCGTGCTCCGGTACTCCCTCGGGCATGGCGTAAATGCTGAGGTGCTTGTCTTTGCTCACCGCGCGGAGATCGTCGGTCAGTTTCTTGGCGAACTCCTGCCCATCGGTGAGCTTGTCGTACTCTCCCTTCGCGAGCCGGTCGCGAACCGCTTTCTCCATCTTCACCGCGACGTCGGGAAAGACGTAAGCCTCTCTCAGTTTCGCCAGCGCGCCGTCGATGGTCTCCTTTCGTTCCGACGCCGTGATCGTGAAACCGGGTCCGCCCGGTTGTGCCGCGAGCGGCATGGCTACAAGGGCGCCGAACAGCAGGGCGGTCAGCAGCTTTCTATCGTTCATCTGTCTCCCCCGTGGTTTGTTTCAGATTTGGACTGCGGCTTGACGGACGAGGCCACCGACCACCAGATCAATGACATCGCCCGCTTCTCTGCGAAGACGTTTGGCGTCGCCCAGCTCGTCGGGGCTGAGCGCGTAGGGTAGAAACGAGTTGGTCGCAAGGACGAGAGCACGGGCGATGCGCCGCGGCTGGCCCTCGGTGAGCTCCCCCGACTGCTGCCCGAAGCGGATGACATCCGCCAGGACCGCGATCTCCTGCTCGAAATGCCGCGAACGCCGAACTAGCAGCGAGGCACGTACACTCGCCAGCAGGTCGTTCAGACTACCCGAGTAGCCGGCAACCGATTCGAAACGAACGAAGATCCGTGCACGCAGCATCGCGCGCAGGGTCTCGGCTGCATCGCCTCCACGCGCCGCCTCTCGCCGCATCTCGGCACAGACACGGTCGACGATCCTGTCGACGGTCGAGAGGACGACCTCTTCCTTGCTCGGAAAGGAGAGGTAGATTGTTCCTTTCCCGACTCCTGCCTCGGCTGCGAGGTCATCCACTGTCATCTTGCGGTAGCCGAACCGGCCGAGGAGCCGTTCGGCCGCGTCGAGGATCCGATCGCGATTCGTGAGGGTGGCGGGCTCGGGATGACTGATGACCGTATTCATAATCCAGTCAGGTTATACGGCAGGGAACACGGAAGGTTCCAACCTGTGAGACGATCCCCCTCTATGGCATTTTCATCTTTTGGTCTCGATCCCGATCTCCTCAAAGGGGTGAAGGAGCTTGGGTTCACCCGTCCCACACCGATTCAGAGCGACGCCATCCCGCCGGCGATGGCAGGCAAGGACATCCTTGCCGCGGCTGCAACCGGAAGCGGAAAGAGCGCGGCGTTCCTCCTACCGATCCTTCACCGGCTGATTGGAAAAAAGCGCGGCACCACGCGAGCGCTGATCCTGACGCCGACCCGAGAGCTGGCCGCGCAGATCGACGAGCACCTGCGCGACCTCGCGATCCATACGCCGATCTCCGGAGCCGCCGTCTACGGCGGCGTAGGGATGGGGCCGCAGGAGCACGCATTCCGTAGCGGAGTCGACGTGATCGTCGCTACACCGGGACGCCTGCTGGATCATTTCCGCAGTTCGTACGCGAAACTCGAGGGGCTCGAGATTCTCGTGCTCGACGAGGCCGATCGGATGCTCGACATGGGCTTCCTGCCCGATATCCGCCGCGTCCTCAAGCACATTCCGGTGAAGCGTCAGACGCTCTTCTTCTCAGCGACGATGCCACCGGCGATCGTTCAGCTCTCGCAGGAGATGCTGAAGAACCCGGCGATGATCTCGATCGAGCGTAAAGCCGCTCCAGCGGTCGGCATCACACAGTCGGTCTTTCCCGTGTCGCAGGAACTGAAGCTGTTGCTCCTGCAGAATCTGCTCGAGAGAGGAGAGATCCGGAACGCCATCGTTTTCACCAGAACCAAGCATCGGGCGAACCGTCTGTTCGAACAGATGGAGCGTCATGGAATCAAGGTCGCGCGGATTCACGGCAACCGGAGTCAGGTTCAGCGGACCGAAGCGCTCGCCGGATTCAAGGCGGGCAAGTACCGGATTCTCGTTGCGACGGACATCGCCGCGCGTGGGATCGACGTCGAAGCACTCTCGCACGTGGTGAACTTCGATGTACCCAACATTCCAGAGGATTACATTCACCGTGTCGGGCGGACGGCGAGGGCCGAGATGACAGGCGACGCGATCACGTTTGTCGCACCCGACGAGGAGAACGATCTTCGGGCCATTGAACGTGCCGTCGGCAAGCGCCTGCCGCGGGTCACGCTGCCCGATTTCGATTACCGGCAGAAAGCGGCCGAGCGGCTGGAGATCCCGATCCAGGAACGGATCGCGGCGATTCGCGCAAGGAAGGCCGAGGACCGGGCGCGCGCTGCTGCCAAGGCTTCGAGAAAGGCAGCTGGTCAGCCGGCGGCGGGACGAACGTCAGGAACACCACCGCGTCGTGCAACCCCGCCAGCCTCGCCGGGGCCGCGCCGTTCACCGCATTCGCCGCCCGGACGGAGTGCGACTTCGTCACGTCCCGGAACCGGTCGCAGTTCGACTCCGGTTCGGCAGGATCGCCCCGGTGAAGGGTCGAAGCCTGCGTCGTCGCGAGGGCGCGGCAGACGCCGTCCCTGACATGAGCGGTCCCTCTCTTGCACCGCTGCGGTGCGGAGGTGGACCCATATGGCCACGAAAAAAAAAGTGCAGCTCGATGCGATCGCCCTGTTGAAGGCCGATCACAAGAAGGTGCGCGCCCTGCTGGAGACTCTCGACTCGACCGATGCACCGGCAAGGCGGGAGAAGCTGCTCGGTCAGATCGAGACCGAGATCAACGCCCACGCGCAGATCGAAGAGGAGATTTTCTACCCGGCATTTCGGAAGAAGGCTGAGGATTCCGAGGAGATGCAGATGTTCTTCGAGGCGAAGGAAGAGCATGGACTGGTGAAGCTCATTCTCGGAAAAGCGAAAGCTTCGGATCCGGCCGGCGATGAATTCGCTGCGCGCGCCAAGGTTCTCAAGGACCTGATCGTCCATCACGCGAAGGAAGAAGAGAAAGAGATGTTCAAGGCGGCTCGCGACCTCTTCGACCGCGACGAGCTCAAGTCGCTCGGCGATCAGATGCAGCGCAGGAAGCGTGTGCTCGTGCGTGAAGCGAAGGCGGCGGCGAGATAGGACGTTCCAGCTTCGCCATCGGTGCGATCAAGAGAAGGTCGACAATCCATTGACGTGCGTCGCGGGAAGGCGATCCCCCCTGGGATGGTCTGCGCCTGCAAAGCCCACCGCCGGCCGGGAGG
>DASVLC010000418.1:0-14546 GCA_036385045.1 Thermoanaerobaculia bacterium
TTGTCGCCCCTCTCCCCGCGATTCTAGCGGGGAGAGGGTGGCCGAAGGCCGGGTGAGGGGCTGCGCCGGACGCAAATGCACGATCAAACTGCGTATTGCCCCGGTGTAGGCGATTTGTCGCCCCAGGGACGGGCAGGTTCAGGCGTCAAGAGGGAGGCGCCGCGATTTTAGAACCCGTAGTTCAGGCTCACCATGAAGAAATCAGTGCCGAAGTCGCGGCCGGCACGGTTGGAGACAACGTCTTCCTGCGAGTAATAGAGCGAGGCGCCGACCCGATCGTTGAACTGATAGGCGAGGTTTCCCGTCCACTGGCCGCGGTCATCGCTCCTTCCAAAATTTCCGGCCGTCGGATCGGATACCCGGTAATCGCGAGTCCTGTCCCGGTAGCGGACGCTGAGGTAGACGCGCGAAGTCGGATTCATGATGGCACGTGCATACCATGTGTCTTCGTCATAGCTTTCGCGCTCGTCCCGGACATCACGATCGCCTCGTGTGAAACCGATCTCCGGACTGAACATTCTTCCAAACCCGCGGTAGCGCACGGAGCCTCCGAACGCGTTGTAGTCATTCTCCCTGCCGGTAATGACGTCGAAGCGCTGCCGTTCGTGCGTTCCTTCGGCGCCGAGTTGCCAGTTCGGAGTGACCCGGAACCCGTAGTTCGCAGATAGCGTGGTCACATTCGCCAGCGCAGTGGTGTCGCCGACGTCGAAAGTGGCGCGGTTCTCGGCTCGGTCTGCGAAGGCATTGAATTCGTGCACTGATCCGAAATGAGCCAGCCCCAGGCGCGCAGCGTAGCTGTCCTTGCGATCCAGACCTGAGTAGTCCAGGTAGGAGGCGTGGCCGTAGAAATCGGTCACGCTGCTCTGTGGACGCCAGGCACCTCGGTATTCGACGCCGGCGGCTCTGACGTTCTCTTCGAGCGCGGAATCGCTGGCCTGAAAGAAATTGCCGAAATGGAAACCCTGCAATCTGATCTCGGAACGGAAACCGTCCACTCCTCGAGGCCGCGGCTGCCCGAGCAGAGGCAGAGCGAAAAGTGTGAGCGTAATGAAAGCGACGCGGAAGCTGATGAGTCTGTACATTGCAGCGAGGAGAGCAGCAAGAGCAGGACCACGCCCTGACCGGCTCAGCTATTCGGCTGCTGCGCGGGGCAGCTTACGTTCTACGACGACC
The DNA here is from genome assembly GCA_036385045.1 of Thermoanaerobaculia bacterium. Lineage (GTDB taxonomy): Bacteria > Acidobacteriota > Thermoanaerobaculia > Gp7-AA8 > Gp7-AA8 > QHVT01. The sequence goes on from DASVLC010000418.1 coordinate 1,174, forward strand.
TCTCCATAAAGAGCCTCGATGCGGGCTGTCCAGGCATCGGTCGAGAACTGTTCGTCCACGATTCGCCGGCCTTCGGTTCCCATCTCGCGGGAGGCGGGGGGGCCGGTGCCGAGAGATCGCACCGCTGCTGCGAGGGCGTCCGGATTGCCGGGAGGGACGAGCAGACCGGTCCGGCCATGGACCACGATCTCGGGAATGCCTCCCACGTGGCTCGCAACGACCGGCAGCCCGGCGGCCATCGCCTCCAGCAGGACGGTAGGAAAGGCGTCGGCGAGTGACGGATGGACGAGGATGTCGCCTCCGGCGAGCCACTGAGAGATGTCACTGCGGTGGCCGGCGAAGCGAACACGATCGGCAAGTCCGAGTGCGACCGCAAGCCTTTCCCATTCAGCGCGCATCGCGCCGTCCCCGACGATGAGAATGTGAGATTCGGGCATGAGGGTGGCTGCCTGGAGGAGGACGTCGATCCCTTTTCCAGGTCGCAGAACCGAGACGCAGACAAGAAGCAAAACGTCCTGCGGAATTCCGAACTCCTCCTTGATACGGGCGCGGCACTCGATCCTCGGTCTGTTGAACGGCCCGGTTTCGATCCCGTTGTGAATCGTCACCACTCTCCTCTCATCGAGGCCACCGGCGGCCAGATACTGCGTGCGCAGCGAATCCGAAACCGCGATCGTTCGCGCCGCCCAGCGGCTGAGAGCGAAGCGCATCAGACGATCGCGAAGGCCATCCGAGCCGCTGCCCGGGGGGGCGACGTGAAGGCTCGCCACGGTTGGGACCCGCGCGAGGCGGCCGGCGAGAGCGCCCCAGATCGACGCGTAGGTCAGATGCGCATGGATGAGATCGAAGCTCTCGGTTCGAAGCATTCCGAGAAGGCGGCGAAACGCGCGGAAATCGCGCAGGCTCCGTGCTTCGAGATTGACAGTCTTGAGCCCTGCATCTTCGATTGAGGCTTTCAGCTGGTTTCCGTTGATCGTCGTCAGCGAGCAGACGGTGAGCGCGAATCGCCGCGGGTCGAGTGCGCGTGCGAACGGAAGAATGAGAGATTCCGCCCCTCCAACGTTCAGAGAATCGATCAGCCAGAGAAGACGGATTCGCTCGCCCGGTCGAACTGTGCTGCGAGCGTGTTCCACGGGAGACCTGCGATGCCCGGTCGTTCCCGTTCGGGCAGTCCCATCGTTCCCGACGTCTGCAGGTAGAGACGAAACGCTTCTTTCAGGCCGGTTACCGGGATCCCGGTCGTCGCGCACCACAGCCGGAAGTACTGCTGCACCGCCTTCGAGAGACGGTTCCGTTCCAGAAACGTCCGGCAGAATGCCGCTTCTGTCTGCAGTCTTCTGTAGCGGGTCCATGGGTAGGCGAGTCCGTAAGTAAGCGGAAAGTGGAACAGGTCGATGAAAGGCGATCCGGAGGCGGTGAAGTCCTCCCAGTCCACGACATTCATGGACCCCGAGGAGTCGATCAGCAGGTTCCGCGCCCAGTAGTCTCCGTGGACTGGAGACGTGGCTTCCACTTCCACGAGGGATCGTGCAGGAACTCCACCAGTCGCCTGGTGAAATGAAGCGAGCCAGCGTGCGGCGGCACCGAAATGGCGCTCGAGGTGTGCCGCTGGTCTGATCGATGTGTGGAATTCCGAATAGGCAGAGCGTCCGCTCAGCATTGTCGTGATCAGCAACTCACTCTCGACGCCCGATTCGAAGCGAAGGACTGCCGGAACTGTCCGCCGCAACTCCGGTGGCAGCGTCCGCTGCATCAACTCGAGTGTCTCGGCTTCGGTTCGCAGCGATCGTTCGCCGCCCTCGGGTGCCCGCTGAACCTTCACGACCGAATGGGGCGTGCTGCCCGCGCTGTCGAAGAGAAAGGCTGTGACGCGTCCTCGCGCGTTGGAATCGTAGTCCTTGAGAACGATCGAGCAGCGGAGCTGCTCGTTTCTGAGCGACTCGTGGAGTCGTTCGACCACTTCGACTTCAGATTTTTCCGCCAGCCTCATCGTCGGGATGCGAAGCAGCCACCGAATACGCCCGGCGATCCCGTGAGGGATGAAGAGCTGGTCGACGAAATAGCGGTGCGCGTTCTTCTCCTCGCTGGAGATGAGAAACCGCCCGCAGGAAAGGTAAGGCATGAGATTCACACCGACCAGTCGAGCTGGTGTCTCACCGACGACCGCGCTCGTTGTCCGGAGATTCACCGTGAAGAGCCTGCTCCAATGCTCATGCCAGACTCTCGAGGATGATGCCGCGGAGTCGCCTTCTCGTCCAGAGTTGCACCGGCGAGCGAAGCGGTTCGGCTCTCTTCCGAAGCAGCATCTGCATCGCCTTCGAAAGAGTGGAGAGCTCGAACGCCGCGCGATCGATCGGAACGTCCGCCGCGTAAGCCTCGAGGAACGTCTGCCTGAGCGGCGAAACGCACTCCCGATGTCGCGGAAACATCAGATCGAGAAAGATATGAAAGTAGGCCACGTCTTCGAGCGCCAGTCCTTCGCGATAGCCCTCAAAGTCGATGACCTCGACGCGGCGCTCACCGATGAAGATGTTGCCGGGCCAGTAGTCACCATGATGGCCAGACACGACGGGAGCGGTCTCCGTAGCTCCACGTTCGAGCAGATTGATGTGTGCCGTCAGGTCGTCCCTGCGACGTCGCAGGCCCCAGTCGTCGGCGGCGAGAGAGGAGAGATCGGTTCGGGCACCTCGGGCCAGGAGAGCCGCATGCTGGTAGCCGTCGTGTTCCGAACGAGTCCGGTGCTGCATCGTCCGCAGCCAGATACCGGCGTGGCGCACCGGCTCTGCGAGCGCCTTCGCAGGTGTTCCTCCCTGTTTGGCCGCTTTCATGACCGCATCGAGTGCCATCCCGGAGGCCCGGTCGAGGACCAGCGCAGCGACGGCCGTATCGACGAAGTGGGGATCGGGGACTGAGTACTGCCATTCTCCGGTGTCAGGCGCACGCCCCATCGACTCCTTCAGCATGGCGAGTACATCAAACTCATGTTGTGCCCGCTCGTCGGCCGGTCGGGACTCTCCGGCCCGCGTACGATGCTGTTTGAAAATGAGGTCGTGTGATCCTCGCCCGTTCGGTGCGCGTATTGCTGCAATCACCGAATCGATGCGACGGTCGACTCTCACAACTTCGATCTCGGAGACGCCTCTGGCGTTCCAGCTCATCGACTGAAGATCAGCGCGCAGCAAATCATCGACGTGATTCGCCGTCGACGTCTCTGGCTTCTCTCTGCGGGAAGGGTTGGCCAGGCGGCCTGTTGCGATCACGAGCCCCAGAAGCAGCCCGGTATAGCGGAGATGAGTCTCGTGCAGAAAGATGCTCGCGACACCGTAACCGGCCAGCGCGATTCCGATCCCCGCGGCAATCGCCGCCAGATCCGATTCGCCCCTTCTCAACAGCGTTCGGCGCGTCCGATGAATCGCAAGCGCTGCCGCGAGCAGAGCGCCGCAGAAGGTCAGGAGGCCGAAGATGCCGGTCTCGGATGCAACCTCGAGGTAGAGTCCATGCGGGTATTGGCTGGTACCCGGTGGGTGGTAGTCAATGAACGGAGTACCGGCCCGATTGGCGTAGCGTGGGTAGGCGAGCCCGAAGTGTCCGGCCCCTACGCCGAAGAAGGGATGTTCAACGAACATCAACAGTCCACTTCGCATCAGGAGGCGACGCTTCTCGACCGAGCTGTCATACCCTCCTTCGCCGTCGCCGATCGCTGTTTCTACCGAGAGAAAGCGCTTCGTCACGTCGTCCGGAAGCATCGAGAGAGTGACTGCACTCACCAGAAAAAGGACTGCGAACGTCCTGCGACCGGCTCTGAATGCGATCATCGACAGAAGCGCGACGAGGCCGAGTGTCAGCATCGCTCCCCGGGAATAGGTGAGTAGTACCGCGAGTGTGATCGTCAGCGCAGCAGCGCCATAGAGAAGACGGTGTGAAACTCTGCGTGCGACGAAAGCTGCGGCCACGGCGAGAGGAAGGGCGATCAGCAACAGTCGCGCGTAGAAGTTCGGATCGGACACCGGAGGACCGGCGGCACGCGGCGCCGTGACGCTTCCATAGATGGTCCCACTCTCCAGGAGCAGAAGACCGCCGAGGAGCGGCTCAGGCGCGTCTGTAGCAATCTGGAAGATCGAGATCAGCGATAGCGATGCGGCTGCGGCAACGATCGTCAGGAGAACGACGCGGAGCGTGGTCCAGTTTCTGGCCAGCACGCCGATGACGACGCACACTAGTAGCGCCTTCAGAGTTTCCGACAGACGGGCGTCGGCGAGAGACGAGTCGACGACCCAGATGCTCGTTCCGAAGACGACGACCGCATAACCTGCCAGAAGCAATACAACGGGATGCGATGCCACCTCCAGAGGCTGCAGCCTGTTCCCCGTAAGTACGATCGCCAGCACGAGGAGAGCGAGGAGGAACTGGAGTATCGACGGGATACCGAAACTCCTCATCAGCGTCCGCGACAGATCGGCGTACAGCACCAGGACAAAGAGGGGGAATGCCCGGTCGATGATCAGGCCTGCGAGGCGAGGTGTGATCGTCTCCGCGTCGGGGCGTGCGCTCGAAATCTGCTCGGACAGTGCGAAGGCGGTCATCGATGTGTCACCATCGCCCGCGGTCAGGTGCGCGCGCGGCGGGATTCGAGCAACCAGGCCGTCAGTAATCCGAGCAGGAGTCCGGCGACGGCCCCGAGCGCGAGGGCTCTGGAAAGCCGGGGACGAGTGGACTCGGTCGGAGGTTTTGCGGACGAAACCAGAACGACGTCATAGACGCGATAGAGGGTTCTGGTTTGCCCTGAGAGCTGGCCGGGCAGCAGGTTGGCCACATCGGCCGCTTTCTGGGCATCCGGACCTTCCACCGTGAGCCGAATCAGACTCGTGTTGGGCATCACGGCGGCCGACACATCCAGTGGTGGTCCCTCGGCCTCAGGCACCATTGTCGTTGCCAGAGCGGCGACGCTCGCTACGATCACTCGCCGGTCCAGCGCCTCGACACTCCGCAGGATGTCCGTGCCGGCGAGTTGCTCGGGAAGAGGGACGACTGCTGCGACGGCCGTCGCCCGGTAAACCGCGGGACGAGTCATTATTACCATCCCCGCAATCGCAACTGCTGCGACGAAGACGGCGAATGCCGCAGGCCAGTGATGGAGAATTGCGTTGCCCAGGGATGCGGGCTTCGAAGCTGCGGGAACGTCGTTGGTCGCCCTTTGGGCAGTTGCATCGTGTACCAGCAGACGATCTCCGGCGATTCCGCGAGATTCACCGCGCGGGTTGAGCTCCGCGTTTATCTTTTCGTCCCGTCGAGGGGCCGAGCCTGATCTGCTCGCGGTGGGAGAGTCGAGGGGGTCAGGTTGAGTTTGCTGTTTCAAGATAGGCTAGTACTCCAGCCTGCCGCGGTTGCAATTACGTGGCCTGCCGGGACTTCGCCCAGATGCGATGCGGCAGGCTGAAGTCGCCTGCCGCATCGGAAACAGCATCAGGTATTGATCAGGACGAGCGCTTCTTTGCCGACCCCGTCACTTTGGTGGTGGTCGCTGAAACAGTCTGGCTGTTGGCCGACTCGTTGCCGGCCGCATCGAGGGCCGTCACGTAGTAGGAGTATCTGGTACCGCCGTTGAGCCCGGAGTCCGTCCAACTGAGAGACGAGGTGGTGGCGATGGCCGAACCGCCGCGATAGATGCGGTAGCCGACGACGCCGACGTTATCGCTCGAGGCATTCCAGGCGAGGCTGGCCGAGGACGAAGTCACGCCGGTGACTCGGAGATTCGCCGGCGTAGTGGGTGCCTGAGTGTCGACTGAGCTGGCGGTCAGGGCGAGATCCACGATGTTGCTGGAGGACGAACGATTACCCGCAGCGTCGAAAGCGACGACGTGGTAGCGGTAGGAGGTCCCGGCCGCGACGTTTGAGTCATTCCAGCTGGTGGACGTGACATTCGCGACGACGGAGCCATTCCGATGAACCGAGTAGCCAGCGACGGCGACGTTGTCGGTCGACGCATTCCACGTCAGGCTGATCGCCGAGGTGCCGCTCACGCCACGCAGATTGCCCGGAACGGTCGGAGCCTGCGTGTCCGCGACGATCGTGGTCGTGCCCAGCTGATGGGCACCGATGTCAACGGGCAGAGCGCGAGTGGTTCCGAAGTAATCCTTCTTTACGATCGCGAGCGTATCCGCTCCTTTTCCGCTGGCTGCCGACCCCGACACGATCCGGTAGTCTTCGGCAGTGTAGCCGCCTGCCTTCACGAACTTCGGATCGCCGTAGATGTCGCCCGACCCGGCAGCCGTGCCGGCGTTGTTGCCGTACCAGTTGTTGTTGCGATAGGTGACACCGGAACCGGCACTTTTCGCCGCGGTGCCTCCCACCTGGTAGAAGACATTGTTCTCGATCACGCTATTGGAGTGCGTGTCGCTGTTGACGTCCAGGATCGAGAGCGTCGCCTTATAGAACGAGTTGTTGGCGACTCGCGTGTTCTTGAGTCCTCCACCAGTTTCGTAATTGCCGTAGTAGAAGCCCCACTTGGTGTTGACGACCACGTTGTTCGTGATGTTCACGTTGGTGATCAGGTTCTGCGTGGAGTACGTCTCGTTCGCCATCTGAATGCCGGCAGCCGGATGTCCACCGCGGAAGAACCGGTTGTCGCCGCTGCTGTAGATGAGATTCTGATCGATCGTCACATAGCGGCCGTTATCGATGTAGATGCCGACACTGAAGTTGTCGTAGACGACATTCTTCTGCACCAGAGCGTTGTCTGACATGAGAACGTCGATGCCCTCGCCGTGGTTGGCGTAGACGCGGTTGTTCGTGATCTGGGAGCGGTCGGTCCTCGAAACGACTACGGTGGCCGCCCAGCCGCCTCCGGTCATCGTCTGATATTGATTCTCGAGGACGTTGTTGTAGACATGATTGCCATCGATGAGGATGTCGTAACTGCTGCCCATCGCCGAGTAGCCGAAGTAGATCCCATTGCGCACCGAGCTGTGCACTGTGTTGTTGGTCATCCGGATGTTGTTCGAGGCGTAGCCGCAGACGCCGATCTTCGTGGCGTTGCGCACTTCGAAACCACTGAAGTCCACATACTCGGCGCGGTAGAGCGTGACCAGGTCCTTGCCGGCTGCCGTGCCGGTGCCGTCAATCACGGCGAGCTCTCCCGGGTAGGAGCGGAAGGAAATGCGAGCCGACGCGGTCCCCTTCGACCCGATGCTGACCAGTCCAGTGTAGACGCCACCACGAACGAGCACCTCGTCGCCAGGTTTCACGACGCCGGCAGCTTTGTTGATCGTCCTGAAGGGTGAGGAAATCGAACCGGTATTGGCATCATTACCGCTAGTAGATACGTAGAACGTAGCGGCATTGAGAGTGGAAGCAACGAGAAGGAATGTTGCGACCGCGAAAGACTGCAGAACCAAGCGCATCAGGGCCTCCGGTGCCAATCACGTCGATCGTCCGAAGGTCTGAGCTGGCTCAGTAATAATCAAAGACGGGACGGCATACGCGGCCGCTCGGCTTCGATCACATTCGGTAGCCCGGCCATCTGAAAATTCTTGCAGATCCGGTGGCTTTGCGTCCCTCCGTCGCCGGAGGTTTGCCTTTGTCGTTGTGACCGCGAATAAGTTGTTGCCAGCAGTAACACTACTGCCGGGTGGATATTTCCGTGTATCTTGCTAAATGGTTGAGGTTGCTGGGGTTGTTTTTACCTGAGCGACCTTGCTGATTGAGCAAATAATACACGACTTCTGCTCGTATGCCCACGTGATCGCGGTCACGTTTTCGCTCTTTCGTGATGGGAACTGCCGTTGCACGAGCGGTTGGGTAATGAATGGGCGCAGGCCGGTCTCCGGCGAGCAGATGATCCAGGAGCAGCTCGTGTCGCGTGGAATCGCCGACTCCCGGGTGCTCGAGGCGTTCCATTCAGTGCCGCGAGAGCTCTTCGTTCCGCCGACCATCCGCGATGCCGCGTTCGAGGATAACCCCCTGCCGTTGTCGTGTGGTCAGACCATCTCCCAGCCCTTCATCGTCGCCTACATGACACAGGCACTACGCCTTCAGGGTGACGAGAAGGTATTGGAGATCGGAACCGGCTCCGGCTACCAGACAGCGATCCTCGCAAAGCTCGTCCGGCTCGTCTACAGCGCTGAGCTCGAGTCCGATCTGGCCGGCGAAGTTCCTGCGCGCCTCGCTGCACTCGACATCAACAATGTCGTACTTGGTGTCGGGAACGGGCTGACCGTATTTGCCGACCAGGCGCCGTTCGACGCAATTCTTTCCGCTGCTGCGCCGGTAAGCCTTCCGGAAGAACTGGTGGAGCAGTTGGCGGAGGGTGGGCGTTGCATCTTGCCGATCGGCGGGTCGGATCTGCAGTACCTCTGGCTGATCGAACGAAGCGGTGGACGGGTGGTAAAAACCAGGCTCGAACCGGTCCGGTTCGTACCGCTGCGATAGTGTTCAGCTGCTGTTCCCGTAGTAGTGACAGCGCGACGTGCAGGTCTCTTCAATGGTGACCCTGTAGAGATTCGGCAGCGATTCCACGAGATGGTTCCAGATCCAGACCGCGAGCCTTTCGGCGGTCGGGTTCTCCAGCCCATCGATGTCATTCAGCAGGTAATGGTCGAGCCGTTCGACCAGTGGATCGACCGCGCGTCTCAGATCGGCAAAGTCGACGACCCAGCCGAGTCGCGGGTCGAGCGGACCGCGAACCGAGACGGAGCCTCGAAACGAATGACCGTGGACGCGTCTGCACTTATGCCCCTCTTCGACATGAGGAAGAAAGTGTGCAGCCTCGAAATGGAAGTCCTTGACGAGCTCTACGATTTCGCTCACTCCCGCAGTTTAATGCCGGGGGTTCGGGTTGTCGCGACGATCTTCCAGAGCACGAAAGCGAAGGGGCGGCACTCGCCTTCCACTTAGCCGCGTAGCGGCTCCGGATGGTAGCCGGGGGTCTGAGCGCGGATGCGCTCAGACCCCCGGTCATCGTCGAAAGAACAAGTGTGCCGCGTAGCGGCACCGGACCATCACCCATGCCCGACAGTGCACGTGTATCGTCCGGTGCCGCTACGCGGCACACTGACTGGGACGTGGCAACCGGGGGTGCTCCGCTCCGCTTCGCACCCCCGGCTACCATCCGGCTGCCGCTACGCGGCGCTCAGAACCGCGTAAACAGTTGGAGCTTCTTGGAAGATCGCATGCGGCGCGCCGTGAGAATCTGTCTGGGTGGGCGGTGCGATGCTCGTGGTTTGGCACCGCCCCATCCGCCAGATCGCTCTTTACGCTCGGGGTGACAGAAGCGTCGCTCCGGTTTCTCCTGACGACACTGCAAGGGTAGACTGGCGGTCTGCACGGCGGTCTCGACCCCTGCCTGCAGGGCTCCCCAGCCAGTTGCTGGCTATCACTCGTAGCCCAGGCTGGTAAACCTCTTGCTCCACGGAAGTGTTTTCATGAGCGATTTCAGTACAACCGGCACCGAGCGTTCTCTCGGCACGATCGTCAGGGACTTGACGGCGGACCTTTCCGCGCTGTTTCGCAGCGAGATCGAGCTGCTCAAACTCGAGCTCAAAGACTCATTCGCCAAACTCGGGGGTGGAGCGGCCCTCATGGCGGGGGCGTTGTTTCTGGCTCTGATCGGACTGGCGTTTCTGTTCGTCACGCTGACCCTCGGTCTGGTCGCTCTCGGAGTTCCCGCCTGGCTGTCTTCGCTGATCGTCACCGTGGTGCTCTTCGTGACTGCCGGCGTTCTGGCGATGATGGGGAAGAAGAAACTCGAGGCGGTGAGCTTCGTCCCGTCCGAATCGATCGAGCAGATTCGCGGAGACATCGATTCGCTGAAGGCCGACGTAGCGCGAGTGAGGAGCAGATAATGGCGGTACCGGATCAGAAGCAACACCTCGAAAAGGCGATCGGCAGAGCGCGCGACGGAGTCGGCGAGCGCATCGACGAGCTGGATCGCCATCTGCGGACGAACCTCGATCCGAAGGAGCTCGCACGGACGTATGCACCGCAACTCATCGTCGGCGGGGCTGTGCTCGGAGTCATCGTCGGCTTCGGTCTGCCGAAGGTGTTTCGCAGGATCGTGACGTGGGGTGTCCCTATCGCCATCCTCGCCGTGACCATCAAGAACGCCCGCGAGCAGCAGCTCTAGCGCTTACTGGTTCTTCTTGTGAGGCAAGAACCGGGCGCGGGCCCGGCTGCTCACTCGATCGGGCGGCAAGACGTGATCAATTTGGTGGGCATCTGTGCGATGCGCTCCAGAATCACTTTGTTGCCGTCGGTTGATGTGGTCGCGATCCCGTCCCGTCTTTCGCGGGCCCGAGCCCGAGCCCGCGCCCGGCCTTTGACTCTCAGATTCAATACCGCGCAGCCCGAGTGTGCTAGCTGGTCCTCACATAGCGCGCTCCCGGGAGCGCACGGATCCACCCCCCGAGCTCGAGCTGCAGAAGCGACTCTGCGATTTCGGACGGCGTCCGCCGCAGCTGATCCGATAGAAAGTCGATGTGCCGTCCCTCTTCACGGTTGAGCACTGCGAGCACCTCGCGCAGGGGTGATGGCGGTTCCGGCTGCGGCAGTGCTGCTGTAGCGCGGAGATGTCCCGGCAACTCCTCCAGCACATCGCTGACGTCGTGAACGAGCTTCGCGCCATACTGGATCAGGCGGTGGGTTCCCTCTGAGCCCGAAGAGAAGATCGAGCCTGGGACGGCGAAGACCTCACGGCCCTGCTCCGCTGCCATGCGTGCAGTGATGAGCGATCCACTGCGACCGGTCGCCTCAATCACCACGGTGCCGAAGGCAAGGCCCGAGATGATGCGGTTACGGACTGGAAAATTCTCCGGACGAGGTGGCGTGTCAGGCGGAAACTCGCTGATGATCAGTCCTTGGACAACCATTCGCCGAAACAGCTCCGCATTCGACCGCGGGTAAACGACGTCGATTCCCGTCCCGAGGACCGCGATGGTCGGAGAGGACTCGCGGAGAGCGCTCTGGTGCGCCGTGGCATCAACGCCACGCGCGAGTCCGGAAACGATGGTGAGTCCGGAAGCAGCGAGCTCGCGGGTGAGGCGCTCTGTCACATTCACGGCGTACGGAGAAGCCCGTCGGGATCCGACGACTGCGATCGCGGCTGTCTCGAGGAGAGAAGCGTTGCCTCGAAAGTGAAGGACGAGCGGCGGGTCAGGGATCTCGCGGAGCAGCGAAGGGTAAGAGTCGTCGAGAAGCGTCACGGTCGAGTCACGAAGTGCGAGGACCATGTTCGTTTTCGCCGTTCCGGGCGAATTGCGAATGTGGGCGGCCTGTTCCGGCGTGATGTGAAGCAGCTGTTCGAGGAGAGTGGACGAGGCGTTGCATGCCGTCTGCAGTGGATCGAAGGTCTCGATCAGCAGGCGGGTTCGGTTCGGCGTGAGAAACGGAAGCAGTGAAAGTGCGATGAGAAGATCGCGAGCGGAACTGTCGGTCATGAGTGCGTGCGTGCCGGAAGGCCGCAACGCGACGGGAGTACCGCCGGACGGGTGGGAACCCGCGAAGTATAATCGCGTCACTTTGAACGGCCAAACCGCCCGGTTCGGGCAACACTGGCGCGTCGCGGTTCCCGCGCCGGTCGAGATGAGTCTCTCGTCAATCAGGAGGAAACCATGAAGCGCGCGATCGCGACGTCTTCCCTCGTAGTGGCGTTACTTCTGCTGACTACCGCATGCCGTTCGAGCACCGATCTCTCCCTGCCGGAGACACAGCGCCAGTTCGGGGTCCGCATGGCGAAGATGAACCTCTGGCGCGAGGCTATGTTCCGGTTCCAGCGCGCAGTGGAGATCGAGCCTCAGAATGCCATGGCGCACAACAATCTCGCGGTTGCCTACGAGGCGGTCGGCGATTTCGAAGCCGCGGCTCTCGCCTATCGTGAGGCGATGCGGCTCGATCGTTCGAATCAGTACATTCAGAAGAACTACAGCCGCTACGTCGAATTCACGCAGCGCAGCAAACGCCGCGAGGCGACATCCCAGCCCTCCAGAGCTGCCGCTGGCGGCGCCGCAGCGGCGTCGGAGAGCGCACCCCAGACGGCGGAACCCGCGGCGGCAGAACCGCTCCCCGCCCCTGCAACGAAACCGGCGACGGAACCGCTGCCAGATCCGACACCGGTGGTGGAGCCAGGACCGGAACCGGTACCAGAGTCCACACCGCCGCCACCGCCGGCCGCTTCGATTCAGGGAGGTGACCATTGAAGCGACTCGTACTGGCTGCCGCTCTGCTCTTACCGACACTCGCCTCGGCGCAGGTGATGGAGGTCAGGCTCAAGCTGCCGGTGAAACCGAAGCTGCAGATCACCGGCGAAGAGAAGATCGCAATTGCCCCCTTCGTGATCGCTGCGCGAGGGGAGCGGCGCAACGATCGTGCTGCGAAAGTCGATGTGCAGGCAGAGTTCAACCGCTACATGAAAAAGCAACTGGCGCGTTCGACGAAGCTCAATCTGATCGACGTACAGCCGACTCGCCTTCCGGGAACGGACGTCAGGAGTCTCGCCGAGGCGCGCGACTTCTGGAGAGAGATTGGAACCCGGACTGGAGCTGATTACATCGTTTCCGGTGTGGTCGACTTCGACATCAACGACAAGTCGGGCTATCGCACCGAGGAGTACACGTCGCCAGCCGATGGACGGACGTTCTACCGTCAGGTACTCGTCGAGTCGACCGGCTTCGTATTCGACATCGATCTCGTAGTGTTCGACGCGGACACCGGTGAGATGGTGCTCGAGGAGAATTTCCGGGACTTCAAAGAGTTCGATCAACGCAACTACGACGAGATCCTCGGTCTTTTCGAGAATCTCCGGGCACTCGAGAGCCAGATCGTGGGTATCTTCGTCGCGCAGGAGACGTCCGGCTCCCGCTACGTGTTCACCAGATAGTCGAACCGGTCATAGAACCCCGCGCGGCGGGGACGGTCCTAACAGCAAGTGAAAGGGAGCCCTCGTGAAGAGAGTCGTGGTCCTTGCGCTGTTCGTTTTGGCAGCACTGCCTGCATATCCCTTTGGCCAGAACAAGATCGTTTACGACAAGTTCGACTGGCACGTCTATCACTCGACGCACTTCGACGTCTATTTCTACGAAGAGGAGCGTGACTCGCTGCAGCGGGTGGTGGATGCCGCCGAGACCGCGTATCTGGACCTCTCCCAGAAGTTCAACTACCAGATATCGAAGAAGATCCCGCTGATCTTCTATCACACGCATTCCGCGTTCGAGCAGAGCAACGTCATCCTCAACTTCATACCGGAAGGGGTAGGGGCGTTCGCCGAGCCGGTCAAGAACCGGATGGTTCTGCCGATCGACATGCCGGACGATGAACTGCTCAAGCTGATGAAGCATGAGCTGACGCACATCTTCGAGTACGAGATCTTTTTTCAGGGGCGCCTC